>NZ_JBFRCN010000072.1:0-33883 GCF_040965835.1 Paraburkholderia sp. BR10872 | reverse complement strand
ATTCCAGACGCAGGTTCATGGTGTTTCTCGGGTTCCAGGGCATGAACGGCTCCAGGCCAATCACTCGCCCGAAGTGTTACCCATGTCCCCGCACACCTGTTACCCATGTCTCCGGTCCATACACCGCTGCAAAGAAAGTAGGTGCCGCCCCGCACAGGGGCAACGCCTGCACACCGACGCGAACACAAGGAAAGGCCAACCCGGCCAGGAACAACGACAAAAAACCAACCCTCACCGCGGCGTCAGCTGCGCATAAACATCATGCGCAAGCTGCAGCAACGCCTTACGATCGATCCCCCCGGAAAGCGCATACCCAAAGTCGCCATCCACCCAATAAAACACATTCACAGGCCCATCCTGATAAAGCTTGAACGCGGTGGTATTGGCGCTCGCCTTGCGGTGCGAGATACACAGCGTCACCCGCTCGCCACGCGCATTGTGATACATGAACTGCGCGACTTCGCCGCCGTCGTCGGCCGGCAACAACCGCCCACCCGAAAGCTCGAACCCGCTCTTCGAGAGCATCGGCGCGCGCACGTTGGTGCCGAGCCGGTTCGCGAGCCACTTCACGAAGTCCTGCTCCTGACTGTCGTCCATCGTGTCGGGACGCGCCACCGTCGGCATGTAGACCACGTGCGCGAGCGCCGCTTGCTGCGCAAAGCGCATGGTGCCATCCGCGCTCACCGTGCGTAGTTCGCCGCCGCCAGCCGCGCCTGCGGGTCCGCCCGTGCCGCTCATGCCGTAATGCATGCCCCACCCGATGCCCACGCCCAGCACGAGCGCCGCAGCGAGGCCCGCGAAGCGCGGCCAGTTTGCCGCCGGGCGCGCATTTCGCACCGCTTGCTGCGCGGGCTCAGGGGCGGCCACGCGCAGGCGCGCAGGCAGCGGCTCGTTGAGCACGCGGTCGTAACGCTCGTGCAGCAGATTGTTCAGCGCGAAGAAGTCGCTCGCGCGCGCGGCAAGCTCGGGGTTGCGCTCGAGCTCGCGCTCCACGTCGGCGCGACGCGCCTCGGAAAGCGTGCCGTCCACGTAGGCGTGGATCTCGTCTTGCGTGACTGGATTTTGTTGCTCGCTCATCGCACCACCTTCAGATTCGCACGCGGGACGGAACCGGCCATGAGCGCCCGCAAGCGCTCACGTCCCCTCGACAGACGCGACATGACCGTGCCGATCGGTATGTCGAGCGCCAATGCGACATCGGCGTAGCTCATCTCCTCCAGTCCTACCAGAAGCACCACCTCGCGCTGCTCCACGGGCAGACGCTGCAGCGCAAAGTCCAGATCGCGCACTTCGAGCGCACCCGTCTGCGCGGCGGGCACGGCGTAGTCGGTTTCGGGCACGCTGTCGTCATCGACGGAAACATGGGCCCCGCGTGCCGCCGACTTGCGCACCTGGTTCACGAACAGGTTGTGCATGATCGTGAAGAGCCAGGCGCGCAGATCGGTGCCCGAACGGAACAACTCCGTGCGGGCGATGGCGCGCTCGAGCGTGTCCTGCACGAGGTCGTCGGCAAGCTCGCGGTTGTTGATCAGCGCGCGCGCGTAGCGTCGCAGGCGCGGCACGTGTTCTATCAACTCGTCACGGATGTCCATGTTTCATCCTGGATTGCCGCAAGGGTCATTGCGCGGTTTGCATCCTCGGGCGGGTTCACGATCCTTCGCCTTCGCGCGCCGGCTGCGCGGCGAGCGTCGCGAGGTCCGCCGCGCGCATCAAGCCGCGCGTTTGGGCGTTGCCCGCGAGCACCCAGCGCGTGCCGTGCTCGCGCCACATCAGGAGCCGCAGCGGCCCCGCGCGGTGTGCGCTCCACTGCGGGGCCGCGCCGGCCAGCCACGCCCGGCTCGCGAGCAGCACCACGCGCTCGCCCTGGTTGTTCTCGTACACATAGCGCTGCGCACTCGCAAACGGGCCAACCCGCACTTCGCCACCGCCGAGAAAATGCAGGCCCGCCGCGCCGAAATCGAACGGCGCACGCGCCGCGCCCGCTTCCAGCGCCTCCGGCTGCCCGTTTTCGGCTTCCATCAGCGCCATCACCGCAGCGTTGTTCAGCACTTGTTGCGACGGCTCCGTCACGCCGATCCACGCCACTGCAGCACCCGCCATCGCCAGCGCAGCCGCGAGAGCGATAGCGTAGCGCAACGCCCGCCTGCTCCGGGCTGGCGCGGCGCGCGAGTGCGGCGTCTGCGCGGGCCGGGCCGGGTAAGCATCGCGGATCTGGGCGTTCAGACGCCGGTAGAACAGGATGCGATGCCATTCGCCGGGCTTGCCAGCGAGGTAACGCCGCACGTGCGCCGCCTGCGCGCCGGCAAGCGTGCCGTCGCTATAGGCTTGGATATCGGCTTCGGAAACCGGCGGCTCATCGAGCGGCCCGCGAAACTTCATGATCGTGAATCGACGTTGATTAGGTGGCGATGCGGGGGCTAACGCGCGGCGAGACCGGATTATTCCAGCTGGCGGCGAAATTCCCCTTTTGCGTGGCGCTCGAGCGACTTTGCGCCCCGCGGGCGGGCCATTCATCGCATCCGCATAAAAAAACGCCACATTACCCGCATTGAATAATATTTGAATTATTTCCTTAAAAGCGCATGCGAGCATCACGCCCAACTGCCGCGCATCCTGCGGCATGTTCGTAATTGACGGGAATTCAAGTGAAAAATGCTGCTCGCCTCATTGCCTTGTCGGTAGCGCTGCAAGGTCTCGCCATTCAACCCAGCGTTGCGCAAAGCACGCTCAACTACACCACGTCCTGGATCGGCAACAGCTTCGGTTTCGGCGACGGCAAGTGGATGCAGCAGGACGTACAGGCCATCGCCGTCGCGCCCGACGGCACCGTCTACGCGAACGCGCCCTGGGACGAAAGCGGCAGCGAGATCGGCGTCTACCGCGGCGGCGACAAGCTCGCGGTGGCCGGCAACACGCATGGCTGGGGCAATGCGGGCGGCGACGCTATCGCGGCGAACAGTACCTATGTCTATGCCGCGATGTCGATCGGCAACCAGAGCAATGCTCTCGTGGGCGCGGACTATCCGCCCGCCAACCAGACCTGGTTCGGCGTGACGCGCCGGCTGCGCTCGAACGTGGCGCAGGGCGCGCCGTTCGCGAGCGGCATCGGCAACAGCGCGAACGCGACGAAAAACAGCTTCCTGCGCGTGCTCGCCGCCCCGAGCAGCAGCGACGGCGCCGTGCGCGGCCTCGCCGCCACCGACGCCGAACTGTACGTTGCCGATACCGCGGACAACCGCATCGTGGTCTACGACGCGCAAACCATGCGTCAGCTCCGTGCTTTCACCGTGCCGACGCCGGGCCGCATTGCGCTGGCCACGGACGGCACGCTCTGGGTGATCCAGGGCATGCAGGACGCGAACGGCCCGAGCATCGGTCACTACCGCAAGGACGGCACCGCGCTCAACGATGCACCCGTGCTGCCTGCGGGCACCGTGCCGACCGATCTCGCCTTCGCGCCTTCCGGCCAGCTCTCGATTGCCGACAACGGCCCTTCGCAGCAGATTCTGCTTTACGCCCGCTCGTCGAGCGGCCAGTTGGCGGCCGCGGGCACGCTGGGCACGCGCCAGGGCATCTTCCACGTCGTGGAGGGCGCGCCCGGCGACTGGCGCTTCAACGGCATCACCAGCATCGGCTACGACCAGGCGGGCAACCTGTACGTCGCGCAGAACGGCCAGGGGCCGCGACCGTACGGCACCGCGCTGGTCGGCCAGGGAGCGGTGCTCGAGAGCTACGCGATGGGCACGCGCACGCTGGGCTGGCGCCTCGACGGCCTGACCTTCGTCGATGCCGCCGCCTTCGACCCCGCCAACACCGCCAACGTCTTCACCGGCTCGAAGCGCTTCACGCTCGACTACAGCCAGGCGCCCGGCAAGCAATGGACCTATGCGGGCTTCACGCTCAACCGCTTCGTGTATCCCGACGATCCCGCGCTGCACTCCACGCGCGGCGTGCGCGGCTCGCCCATGGTGCGGCGCTTCAACGGCCAGCCATTCCTCTATACGCTCGACCAGTACGCGCACTACCTGAACATCTACCGCTTCTCGAGCGCGACCGATGGCGAAGTCGCGATTCCCTCGGGCCTGCTCGCCCAGAATCCGATGCCGGGCAACTGGCCCGCCGGCCAGCCGACCTACGGCGAGTGGATGTGGCGCGACGCGAACGGCGACGGCCACGTGGACGCGAGCGAGATCACCTCGAACCCCTCGACGGGCGCGACCGTCGGCAACGGCTACTGGTGGGTGGACACGCCCGGCAACGTGTGGCTCGCCACGCCGCTTTCGGGAATTCGCGAGATGCCGATGCAAGGGCTCGACGCACAGGGGAATCCGCAGTACACCTATGCATCGTCGAAGATGTTCCCGATGCCGGCGCCGTTCAACCGCATCGCACGGATCGTCTACGTGGCCGAAACCGACACGATGTACATCACCGGCTTCACCGCGAACATTCCGTGGGATGCGTCGCACTGGAAGGAAGCCGGGCCCGTGCTCGCGCGTTACGACAACTGGTCGAGCGGTTCGCCCACGCTCACGTGGCAGGCGTCGTTGCCCTGGAACACGGGCAGCAGCCCGCAGGTGACAACGGTGGGGATCGCCGTGGCCGGCAACTATGTGTTCATCGCGGAGCTCTACACGCAGAAGGTCGACGTATACGACGCGCGCAGCGGCCAGATCGTCGGCTCGATGACGCCCGGTGCGAACGTGGGCAATACGAGCGGGTGGGTGGACATCTATATGGGCATGAGCGCCGCGCAGCGCGATAACGGCGATTACGTGGTGCTCGTGGAGGACGACGCGCGCGCCAAGATCCTGATGTACGACTGGACGCCGGGTTGAGGCGCTGCGCCTTTACGGCCGCCCCGACACGTGCGTGGAAAACGCCACGCGATTGCGGCCGTCGCGCTTTGCGCGGTAAAGCGCGGCGTCGGCTTCCTCGATCAGCGCCGTTTCCGCGAGCCCCGGCGCGGGCGTGAGCGTCGCCACGCCAATGCTGATCGTGAGGTGCTCGCTCACGGCTGAACCCACGTGCGGCAACGCGAGTCCCACCACGTCGCGGCGCATTTTCTCGGCGAGCAGCCGCGCGCCCGCGCTGCCCGTGCCCGGCAGCACCACGGCGAACTCTTCGCCGCCGAAGCGCGCCACGAGGTCGCGCGGCTGACGTATCTCGCGGCGGATCGTCGTCGCCACCGAGCGCAGCACGTTGTCGCCCGCCACGTGGCCGTAGGTGTCGTTATAGGGTTTGAAGTAGTCCACGTCGATCATCAGCAGCGACACTTCAGTGCGCTCGCGCTCCGCCCGCTTCCACTCGGCGCTCAGGAATTCGTCCAGGTAGCGCCGGTTCGAGAGGCCGGTCAGGCCATCCGAATGCGTCAGGCGGCGCAGTTCGAGGTTCGCGCGGAGCAGCTCCTGCTGCGAGCGGCGCAGCGCGCGATAGGCCTCGTCGCGCTGGAGCATGTTTACGTAGGATCGCGAATGATATTTCACGCGCGCGATCAGCTCGACGCTGTCCGGCAGCTTGACGAGGTAATCGTTGGCCCCCGATGCGAACGCCGCGCTCTTGATGGCGGGTTCTTCCTTGGTGGAGAGCACGATGATCGGCACGTCGCGTGTCGCTTCGTTCACGCGGTAGGCGCGCACGAGCGTGAGGCCGTCGGTGCCCGGCATCACGAGGTCCTGCAGGATCACGGTCGGGCGCACTTCCTCGGCCGTGCGCACGGCCTGGTCGGGATGCGCGCAATAGTGGAAGTCGATCTCGCGTTCGCTGGCGAGCGCCCGGCGCACCGCCTCCGCCACGATCGCCTGGTCGTCCACCAGCAGCACCATCATCGGCATGTCGGCGGCGGGCATCGTTTGCTCCAGCGCGCTGCGCACGGCCTCCAGCGCGACAGCGAGCGAAGCGTCGTCGGCGCTGCTGGGGTCGAGATCCGCGTCGATGCCGACGTCCGGCCCGATGCTGTCGGCAACGTTTGCGCTGGTTGGAAGATTGGACTTCTCGGTCATGATATCGGTCGCGTCTCGTGATGGCTGGCATCTAGCCGGCAGGTTGATGCGGGAGTTTCACCCGGCTCGCAAGCTCGGCGGCAATGGCGTCGAGCGGCAGGATCGCGCGCGCGGCGAAGAGCGCCGCCGCCGCTTTGGGCATGCCGTATACGGCGCTCGTCGCCTCGTCCTGGGCGATGGTGTGCCAGCCCTTGGCGCGCATCGCCTTCAGGCCGATCGCCCCGTCGCGTCCCATGCCCGTGAGCAGCACGCCAATCGCCTCGCCCGTCCAGCGCTCGACGAGGCTGTGAAAGAACGTATCGACGGAGGGACGGTAGGGTGTGTCGGCCGGCTCGCGAGTGTAAGCCAGCTTGCCGCCCGCTGTCATGCGCAGATGATCGTTGGTCGCGGCGAGCAGTACGCAGCCGGGCTCGGGCTGCTCGCCCTCGAGCGCGATGCGCACCGTGAGCGGCGTCTGGCCGTCGAGCCAGGCGGCCATGCCCGCGGCGAACGACTGGTCCACGTGCTGCACGATCACGACGCTCGCGCCGAAACCGGCGGGCAACGCAGCGAGCACGGTGGCGAGCGCGCTGGGGCCGCCCGCCGAGGCGCCGATCGCGATGAGCGGCGCTTTCGGCATGCCGGAAGCGGTGAACGCCGGCGCGCGCGCGGCGAGATCGAGCGCGCCCGACACGCGCCCGATCTGCTCGATTTTCGCGAGCAGCAGGTCCATGGTGCAGCGCGTGTCGGGCCCGGCGAGCGTGGGAGTATCGACAGCATCGAGCGCGCCCGCGCCCATTGCCTCGTACACGCGCCAGGCGTTCGCGCCCACGCTGCTCGTCACGATCAGGATCGGGCACGGCGAGCGCGCCATGATTTGCCGCGTGGCCTCTACGCCATCGACCTTCGGCATCACGAGATCCATGAGGATCACGTCGGGCACCTGTGCCGCGCAGAACTGCACCGCGTCCTCGCCGTTCGCGGCGACCCACACCACGCGATGGCCCGGCCGCGTCGCGATGGCCTGGCGCAGCGCCTCGACTGCTAGCGGCATGTCGTTGGCGATACCGATTTTCATCCCGTCGCCTCTCCGATCAGGTCGTTCACCGCGTCGAGCAGCGCTTCGTCGTGGAAGCTGCCCTTGGTCAGATAGTAGTCGGCGCCCGCGTCGAGGCCGCGCCGCCGGTCGTCTTCACGATCCTTGTACGAGACGATCATCACCGGCACGTTGCGATGCATCGCGTCGCCCTTGATCATCGTGACGAGTTCGATGCCGTCCATGCGCGGCATGTCGACGTCGGTGATGACGAGGTCGAAGTGCGCGTTGCGCAGGGTGCTCCAGCCGTCCATGCCGTCCACCGCCACCGTGACGTCGTAGCCGCGTTTTTCGAGCAGCTTGCGCTCCAGCTCCCGCACCGTCAAGGAGTCCTCGACAACGAGAATGCGCTTGCGTGCGCGCGCCCCATCGTGTGCGCCGCCGCGCGCCACTCCCGCGAGCTGGCCATCGCGCACAAGACGCGCGACCGACGTCACGATGTCCTCCACGTCGACGATCAGCGCGACCTCGCCGTCGTCGAGCAGCGCCGCCGCCGAGACATTGCGCACCTTGCCCAGACGCGCGTCGAGCGGCTGCACGGCGAGCGTGCGCTCGCCCGCGAAACGGTCCACGGCCACGCCATAGAGGCTCGCCTCGCTGCCCACCAGCACGACGTTGAGGTCTTCCGCGGTCGTGGCTTCGGCACCCGCGCCGAGCAGCTGGCGCGCGGTCACGAGCCCCACGGGCCGCCCTTCGAAGGCAATGTGCTGCTGGCCTTCGAGCATCTCGATCGTGCTGCGCGGCACGCTGAGCGCGCGGCGCACGTGCGCGAGCGGGAACGCATAGGCTTCGCCCGCGACCTCGACGATCAGGCTGCGCACCACCGAAAGCGTGAGCGGCAACTGCAGCACGAAGCGCGTGCCCTGCCCCGCCGCGCTCTCGATGCGCACCGTGCCGCGCACGGCCTTCGCGAAGTTCTGCACGGCGTCGAGGCCGACGCCGCGGCCCGACACGTCAGTGACGGTGTCGCGCAGCGAAAAGCCCGGCAGCAGCAGGAAGTCGAACAACTCGGCGTCGGACATCGCGGCCACGGCCTGGGGCTGCGCGAGCGAGCGCGCGGCGATGCTCGCGCGCAGTGCGTCGAGATCGATGCCCGCGCCGTCGTCGGCCACGGCGATCAGCAGCTTGCCGGCGCTATGGTGCGCTTCGAGCGTGAGGCTCGCCTCTTCCGGCTTGCCCGCGCGCTGTCTCGTTTCGGGGTCCTCGATACCGTGGTCGAGCGCGTTGCGCAGCAGGTGGCCGAGCGGCGCGTCGAGCATTTCGAGGATGTCGCGGTCTACTTGCGTCGACTCGCCGGCAATCGTGAAGCGCACGCGCTTGCCAAGCGAGCGCGCAAGATCGCGCACCACGCGCGGATAGGTGTGCGCCGTGTCGCCGACCGGCCGCATGCGACACTGCAGGGCCTCGTCGTAGAGGCGCTGCGCGAGTTGCGTGCCGCGCCGGTCGATGCGATCGACGTCGTCGAATCGTTCGGATAGCTGACGATCGAGCGACGCAACCGCATGGCGTATTTCCGCGAGTGCGTCGCGCGCGTCGGCGTCGAGCGCATCCCCATGGCGCTCCTGGAACTGGCCCAGCGCCGCGAGCACGTCGCCCTGCGCGCGGCGCGTGCGCAAGAGCCCTTCCGCGAACGGCCGCATGCGGCGCGACTCCACCAGCGATTCGCCCGCGAAGCCGAGCAAGCGGTCGAGCGTGCCGGCGCGCACGCGCAGCATGCGCTCGGCGTCGGCTGAACGGGGTGGCAGGGGTTGCGCGAGTGGCGCGGGTTCGACATCGGTGGACGCCACCGCCTCACGCTCCGGCTCGGGTAGACGCAGTGACGCCGCGAGCGCGGCAAGGTCGTCGGTTTCGGGCGCACTTTCGGCGGTGGTGTTGGACACGCTGGGCTGCGCCCCACCCTGAAGGCGCGCCGCGAACGCGACGACCGCCTCGTGCGAAAGCGGCGGCGCGTCGGCATCGCCTGCCGCGCTCAGCAAATCGATGCCGACGAGCAGTGCATCGATGCGCGCCGCGTCGATGCGCAACTCGCCGCGCTGCGCGGCCACGAAGCAATCCTCCATCGCGCTCGCCACCTCGACCGCCTCGGGCAGCCCGACGATGCGCGCTGCGCCCTTGAGCGAGTGCGTCGCGCGCATGCAGGCTTCCAGCGTGGCATCATCTTCGGGCGCGGACTCCAGCGCGAGCAGGCCCGCCGAAAGCGTGCGCGTCTGCGCAGCCGCCTCCTCATGGAAGAGGTCGAGCAGCGAGCGGCGGCTCAGCTCGTCGTCGCTCATCGCAAACTCCTTGCAAGCGCATCGAATAGCACCTCGGCATCGAGCACGCCCACGGAACGCCCGCGCCAGTGCGTCACGCCGCGCACGTGCCGCCCGGCCGACTGCGCGAGCGTGGCGGGCGCGGGCAGGAGCGCGTCGGCGCCGAAGTTCGCGACGCCCTCCACGGCATCGACGGGAAACGCCGTCGTTGCGCCCGCCCATTCGGTCACGAGCAGGCGCGGCGTGGCGGCGCGCGACGGTGCGCCGGGAGCCGCGGCATCGATACGCAGCAGCGCGGCCAGCGATACCGCGAGCGTGAGCACGCCGCGCACGTTCACGACGCCCAGCACGGCGGCGCTGCGCCGGTGCGGCAGCGTGTGGATGGCGCGCGCCTCGTGCACCTGGCGCAGCGCGGTGGCGGGCAGCGCGAGCCACTCGCCGCCCACGCGAAACACGAGCGAGCCTGCCTCGCGCGTGCGCGTGTCCACTGACTCAGGCGCGCGTTCGAGCGCAAGCGCGGTTGGCGCAAGCGGCGCGGGACGGTCGAGCATGCGCGCCGCCGCTTCTTCGAATACCGGGCAATTCAGGCAGCGCACGCACGTTTCGAGGCGCGGGCACGAGTTGTCGCCCAGCGTGCCGATGACTTTCCAGCACTGCTCGGGCAGTTGCGACGTCGGCACGAGGTCCTGCGCGCGGTCTTGCTCCAGTTCGCGCTCAGACATGCGGGCCTCCTGCGTCCGGTTCGGCACGCTGTGCGACTTCCTGTGCGGCGCGCTGTGCACGGCGCATCAGCCGGCGCGCGCCTTCGGCATCGCCCTGCACTTCGAGCAGCGCCGCCAGATGCGTGAGCGCTTCATAGTTCGAAGGCTCCAGATAGATGGCCTTGCGATAGTGCGCGAGCGCCGCGGCTGCGCGGCCCTGCGCATCGGCGATCAGGCCTAGCAGGTACCAGGTGCCCGCGTTCTGCGTCAACGCCTGCGCCGCTTGCGTGGCGAGACGTTCGGCCTCGTCGAGCGCGCCGGCATCCGCGAGACGACGCGCGTCGGCAAGCGCGGCTTCGGGCGTGGCGCCAATGGACGGCCCGTCCGCCGCGTGGGCGTTCATCACGGCCGCCGCGCGCGGAGCCGGCGCGACGTGCAAGGGCCGCAGCGAGAGCCGCGACGGCGCGGACCCGCGCGCTGCCGCGGCCAGCGGCGCGTCCAACGGTGCAAACACCGGCGCGCTGCCGAATGCGGGCGCCGCTGCCGTGGCGGCATTTACCGGCAGCGGCGTGAGCGCAGGCGGCACGGCGGCCGCCGGGCTCGCCGGATGGTGATGATCCGCCGTCGCGCCGGGTTCCGGCGCGCGAAAACCGAACGCGAGCGGAATATAGGCGGACACCATCTCATGGCGCATCATCAGCCCCGTTTCCGCCGGTCCGACGAAGATCATGCCGCCCGCCGAGAGGCGCGCACGCAGCAGGTCGATGGCGCGGTCCTGCGAGGCGCGGTCGAAATAGATGAGCACGTTGCGGCAAAAAATGAAGTCGTAGCGCACCGGGTGCGGCGCGAGCCATTCGAACAGGTTCGCGCGCTCGAAGGTCACGGCGCGGCGCACCGTCGCGGCGATACGCCATCCGTCCGGCGCCGCCTCGAAATAGCGGTCGCGAAACGCGAGGCCGTCGCCCCGAAACGCGTTGCGGCCATACACGCCGCGCGCGGCCGCCGCAATCGACTGGCCGCTGATGTCGATCGCGTCGATGGCGAACTGCTCGTGCGCGAGGCCCGCGTCGAGCAGCGCCATGGCCGCCGAGTACGGCTCCTCGCCGCTCGAGCACGGCGCACTCAGCACGCGCAGCACGTCGCCGGGCTGCGCGGCCAGCCGCTTCGTGCCGAGGCGCGCGAGCGCGGCGAAGGCCTCGCGCTCGCGAAAGAACCAGGTCTCGGGCACCACGAGCGAATCGATCAGCGCCTGGCGCTCGGCAGGCGTGGTCGTGAGACGCTGCCAGTAGGCTTCGCGCGCCCAGTCGGGCAGCGCGGCGCCGCTCATCCACTCCTTGCGCGTGTCGGCCGGATGCAGGTCCGCGTGAACCTCGAGCGTCACTGCCGCCCGAGAGCCCACCGCGCGGGCGAGCGCGTTGGCGCCCAGCGATTCGGCGTCGATGCCGGTTTCCTCGAGCAGCCAGCCGGCAAAGCGCGGGTCGGCCTGTCTCATGGGGCGCCTTGCCACGAAGGCGGATCGGGAAAGAGCAGCGCGCGCACGCGCGCATCGAGCAGCTGGGCGACTTTCACCCACTGCACGAAGCCGCGCTCGTCGCGCGCGACGGGCCCGAGCCAGCGCGCCTCGGGCGTGGCAATGCCGCCTTCGGCAAAGCGCTCGGGCGCAATCGACTGTGTGCGCGTCGCGCTTTCGAGCAGCAGCGCGAGGCGGCGCGGCGGCGCATGAGCGGCAGCGGCGCCGGTCGCGGCGCCACCGTCATACACGAGCACGAGCCGCGTGGACATGAGCGTGCGCGCAGGCCGCCCGAGCGCGAGCATCGGCAGATCGACCACGGGCACGGGCGCGCCCTCGTAGTCGATCACGCCGGCGATATACGCGGGCGTGCCCGGAAACGCGCGCACGGGCGCGAGCGGCAGCACGTGCGCAATCTCGCGGGCATCGAGCGCGTAACGCTCGCCGTCCAGTTCGAACACCAGGAAGAGCATCGCCGCTCCCGCGTCACGCCTCGATCCTGAACCGCGACACGCCGGTGCGCAGTTCGTTGGCGACGAGCGTGAGATTGTCGATGGCCTGCGAGGACTGGCGCAGCGACTCCGCCGTCTGCTGGGCGGCTTCGGAAAGCTGCGTGAGCGCCTGGGTGATCTGCTCGGCGCTCGTGGCCTGCGCCTGCATGCCGTCGTTCACCACCTGGAAGCGCGGCGCGAGCGTCTGCACCGCGCCGATGATCTGCGAAAGCTGCGCGCCCACGGCCTGCACGTCGTGCATGCCGCGCCGTACTTCCTCCGCGAACTTGTCCATGCCCATCACGCCCGCCGACACCGCTGACTGGATCTCTTTCACGGTCTGCTCGATGTCGTAAGTCGCGACGGCAGTCTGGTCGGCGAGGCGGCGGATTTCAGTCGCGACCACGGAGAAGCCGCGCCCGTACTCGCCCGCCTTCTCCGCTTCGATCGCCGCGTTCAGCGAAAGCAGATTGGTCTGGTCGGCCACCTTCGTGATCGTCGCCACGACCTGATTGATGCTCACGGCCTTCTCGTTGAGGATGGCGAGCTTGGCGTTCACCGAGCCCGCCGCTTCCATCACGCTGCGCATGGTGTCTTCCATGTGGGTGAGGCCGCTCTGGCTCGTGCTGGCGAGCCCGGCCGACTGCTCGGCCACTGTCGCCACCTCGCTCATGGTGCGCACGAGGTCGCGCGCCGTGGCGAAAATCTCGCGCGAGGTCGCGCCGATCTCGGTCGTGGTGGCGGCCGTCTCGCTCGCGGTGGCCTGCTGCTCTTTCGACGTCGCGGCCACTTCGGCCACCGAGGTCGAGACCTGCAGCGACGACTTTTGCGCCTGGGCGACGAGGCTGGCCAGTTCGTCGCTCATTCGGTTGAAGCCGTCTTCGAGCACGCCGAATTCGTCGGTGCGGTCTAGCGCGAGGCGCTGCGAGAGGTTGCCGGTGCGCATGGAGTCGTGCACATCCACGAGGCGCGCCATCGGCACCGTAATCGCGCGATAGAGCGCGTAACCCGTGGCGAGCGCCGCGAGCAGCACGACGCCCAGCGCCGTGGCGAGCGTGATCTCCGTGCCCGTGACCGAGTTGCGGATGGTCTGCGCGGACTCGTCGGCCTGCTGACGGTTTTCGTCGACGAGCGTGTTGGCCGTGGCGAGCACCTCCTGCCACGCCGGGCCGATCTGCGCAAACGCGGCCTGCGCGGCGGGGCGCGAGGCGGGCAGTTGGCTCACGACCGCCTTCGCCAGCGGCAGATAGCGCGCGTAAGCGTCGCGAAAGCGCTGGAAGCGCTCGCGGTCGTCGCTGCGAAAAAGCGTGTGTTCATACTGCCGTGCGGTCTCCTCGACCCGCGCCAAGGCAGCGGGCAGGCCCGACAGGTCGCGGGCCACGCTTTCCGGGTCGGCATCGACGAAGGCCGCGCGTTCGACGAGGCTATAGGTCTGGTTGGCCGCCGCGCGCAGCGAGGTCGCGTAGAACAGGCCCGGCACCGAATCGCTCGTGAGGCTCATCGCCTCGCTGTCGATGGCGCGCAGGCGGTCCCACGAGATCGCGGCCATCGCGAGCATGAGCACGAACAGCAAGCCGAAGCTGAGGACGATGCGTGTGCCGAGGGTGAAGCGAGCCTGAGTCTGTCGAGGCAGGCCGGCTCGGCCGGAACGGGGCATGGCGGTGCTCATTGCGCTAAAGACTCTCCGGTGGCGTGGACCGGCGCGACCGCCCTGCCGGCGAGGCGGGGCGCGGCTGCGCAGGGCGAGGCCGCGCGCGGCGGCCTTGACCGCCGTAGTGTAATGGGTTTGCGCACTTTTATGGAACAAGCGATGCTAGCGGTCAGCCACGCAGGACGGGGCTTGCCGGGCTTTCGGAGATAAATCTGCAGAGTTCGCCGGGCCTTTTGGCGGCCCGGCGCAGCGCCGCGCGGGGACGCGGGCGCGCCGTGGGCGATGCGTCCCGCATCGGCGGGCGGGCGAGAAACAGCCAAAGCGGCCGGGGCGGCCGCCGCGCAGGGAGCGCTTTACTTCTTGACGAAGCGCAGCGTAGCGTCGACGACCATCTCGCGATGGCGCGCACGCAAGCGCGGATGCGAGGGGTCGCGCCCGAACGCCGCGCCGAACGTGTGGCGGTTACCTACGCGATGAAAGCACATCGAGCTGATGAGCAGGTGCAGGTCGATGGGATCGATGTCTTCGCGAAATGCGCCGCTCGCCACGCCGCGCGCGAGCAGGTCTTCGATCGTGCGGATCGCGCTGGCGTTGCGGCTGCGGAAGGTCTTCAGGCGCTCGATGTACTTCGCGCCATGAATGTTCTCGATGGTCACGAGGCGCACGAAGTCGCGGTGGCGGTCGTGATAGTCGAAGGTGAATTCGACGAGCCGCCGCAGGCCTTCCATAGGGTCCAGTTCGTCGATGTGCAGGTCCAGTTCGAGCGCGCGGATGTCGCCGTAGACCTTGTCGAGCACCGCTTCGTACAGCCCTTCCTTGCTGCCGAAGTAGTAATACAGCATGCGCTTGGTGGTGTTGGTGCGTTCGGCGATCGCGTCTACACGCGCGCCTGCGAGACCCATGGCCGAGAATTCGGCCGTCGCCACTTCGAGGATATTGCGCCTGGTCTGCTCGGGATCGTACTTGCGCCGGCTTTCGGATTGAGCATCGTTGCGTTCGGCCGAAGCCGCCGGTCTTGCCATGTTTTTTTGGCCCGCAGCAGGGAAGGAATGCCGGCGATTTTAGCACGCGGGGCGCGGCCCTATAGAAGGTGCCGCGCCCCGCTGTCCCGCCGAAAGCCCGCGCGCAGGCGGCCTGCGAGCCTTACAGCTCGATGCGCTTGATATCGCCCACGATGAAGATATACGAGGCCGCGCCGATCAGCGCGATCACGCCGATGAATACGAGCGCCCAGACGAACGAGCCCGTCGCACCCACGATCAGCCCCACCACCAGCGGCGTGATGATGCCCGCGAGATTGGCCGCCAGGTTGAAGATGCCGCCGGTGAGACCGAGCATGCCGGCCGGCGCGATATCCGACACGAGCGTCCAGCCGAGCGCAGCCATCCCTTGCGCGAAGAACGCCACCGAGAGGATCGCGATCACGGCCACGTTGCTGTCCACGAAGTTCGCGAGAATGATCGTCGAGGCGAGCAGCAGACCGGCGATGATCGGCAGCTTGCGCGCCACGTTGGCCGAGATGCCGCGGCGCAGCATCCAGTCGGAGAAGGTGCCGCCGAACATCACGCCGATCGACGCGGCAATGAACGGCATGATCGCGAAGAAGCCGATCTTGAGCCAGCCCATGTGGCGCTCGGTGGCGAGATAGGTCGGGAACCACGTGAGGAAGAACACGAGCGTGGAGTTGCCCGCGAACTGCCCGAGGCAGATGCCCGCGAGCTGACGGCGGCGCACCAGTTTGCCGGCCATGCGCCAGTCGAAACCCTGCTTTTTCGGTTCGCCGGCAGCGGCTTGCGCGTCGGCCTTGCGTTCGTGGCGAGCGAGACCGCCGCCCGCCTCGATGTAGTCGAGTTCGGCGCGGTTGGCCGCGGGGTGCTCGTGCGGCTCGCGATACAGGAACCACCACACGAGGCCGAACGCGATGCCCACGCCGCCCACCACGTAGAACAGCGAGCGCCAGCCATACGCCCCCATCAGCGCGAAGAGGAACGGACTGAAGAACGCGAGACCGATGTATTCGCCGACCGTATAGGTGCCCGTGGCGAATGCGCGCTCGCTTTGCGGGAACCATGTGGCGACCACGCGGCTATTGGTCGGGAAGCACGGCGACTCCGCGGCGCCGAGACCCAGACGACACGCGAACAGCGCGCCCACGCCGCTGATGAAGCCCTGAGCGAGCGTGCACATCGACCAGAGCGTCATCGAGAGCCAGTAGGTGAACTTGCTGCCGAAGCGGTCGAGGAACACGCCGCCCGGAATCTGAGCGACGACGTAGCTCCACGAGAACGCCGAGAACACGAGGCCCATGAGCGCCGCGTTGATGCCCAGTTCCCTGGTGAGCTGCGGCGCTGCGATGCCGAGCACGGTGCGATCGAGGTAATTGATCATCGTGCCGACGGCCAGCAGGCCCAGGATGCGATAGCGCGCTTTCGAGCGGCGCATCGCGCCCTCGACGGGGGCGGCTGCGGAAAGGTTCGGCGCGTCGCCGCGCCCCGTGGATACGGGTGGTGCCATGTCTTCGTCTCCGATATGTCGACAGGAGTTGGCGCTTCAGCGCTTACTCCTGTCCCATGCCCATGTGGCGGTCGACGGGAGTTGGCGCTTCAGCGTTTACTCCTGTCCCATGCCCATGTGGCGGTCGACGGGAGTTGGCGCTTTTGCGCTGACTCCCGCCGCGCGCTGTCGTTGTTATTCGCTGGCGCTTGCAGCATTCGCCGCCAGCATGGACTGCAGATGCGCATACATGCGTTCCGCGTCGGGCTCGACACCCGTGAACAGCCGGAACGCATCCACTGCCTGGTACACCGCCATGCCGCCGCCGCTCAGCGTGCGGCAGCCGCGCGCCTCGGCCGCTTCGAGCAGCGCGGTGCGGATCGGGAAATAGACGATGTCCGCCACCCACAGCCGCTCGTGCAGATACTCCGCAGGCAACGGCATACCGGGCAGCTTCGCCATGCCGGTAGGCGTGGCGTGGATGAGGCCGGTGGCGTGCTTGAGCACTTCGCGCAGATCGCCGCCCGCGCTCACGCGAGCCGCCGGGAAGCGCGCCTGCAATTCGCTGGCGAGCGATTCGGCACGCGAGGCGTCCACGTCGAACAGCGTGAGCGCCTGGGCGCCCATCTGCAGCGCCGCGTGTGCGACCGCCGCGCCCGCGCCGCCCGCGCCCAGTTGCACCACCGCTTCGAGCGAGACATCGGGCAGGCCGCGCTGGAACGCGCGCGCGAAACCCGACCAGTCGGTGTTGTGGCCGATGCGCTTGCCGTCGCGGAAGAGCACCGTGTTCACGGCGCCGAGCGCAAGGGCGTCATCGGAGAGTTCGTCGAGCAGTTCGATCACGGCCTGCTTGCACGGATAGGTGATGTTCAAACCGTCGAAACCCATGCGCTCGGCGGCCAGCAGCAACTCGGGCAGCGCGGCGGGCGTGAGCTTCAGCGCTTCGAGGTCGATGCGCCGATATACATAGTGGAAGCCGAGTTCGCGGCCTTCCTGCTCCTGCATCGCGGGCGTGAGCGAACCGCCGATGCCCGAGCCGATCAGGCCGCAGAGAAACGAGTTGGCGGTTGCGCGCGCGCCCAGCGCATTCGTGTTGGCGTGGTTCTGGGCGCTCATTTCGTCACCTTTTTGGCGAGCAGCGTGGCCATGCGCTCCAGCGCGAGCACATACCCTTGCGTGCCGCAGCCGACGATGATGGCCTCTGCAATGGGCGAAACGAACGAATGGTGCCGGAACGCCTCGCGCTTGTGCACGTTCGAGATATGGACCTCGATCACGGGCTTCGCGATGGCGGAAAGCGCATCGGCGATCGCCACCGACGTATGCGTATAGGCAGCCGGATTGATGACGATGCCGTCCACGCGCGTGCGCGCTTCGTGCAGCCAGTCGATCAGCTGATGCTCGGCGTTCGACTGGCGAAAATCGATCTCGAGCCCAAGACGCGCCGCCGCCTCGCGGCACAGGTTGGCAACGTCATCTAACGTTTCAGCGCCGTAGATCGCAGGCTCCCGCGTTCCCAGCAGATTCAGGTTCGGTCCGTTCAGGACCAGCACCGAAGGCATTCCCATTACACACACTCCAGAACAGCTTGACGACCGGCACGGCGCATGCTCGAGAACCGTTGCATGTTTCACCGCATGGTCGCCAGTGTGCCGCGAAGCGGTACACCGGTCACCTGGGGTTTGCCAGAATTTGTACTAACTAGTTAGTTTGGCGTATCCTTCGGACACTCCAGCGGCAAGTATGTCTGCGGTGCGCCAGTTAGTTAAATGCCCGCCCTACACCGCCGCGCCGGACCCTTGTTCAACACCGAAGTCGCCGTCAGCAAGCTCGCCATGCCCATGTCCAAGCCGCTCCACGCCCCCTCTCGCGCGCTGCGTCGCTCGATCGCCACGGTGTCGATCAGCGGCACGCTCGCCGACAAGCTCGCCGCGATCCGCGCCGCCGGCTTCGACGCGGTCGAGATCTTCGAGAACGATCTGCTCTATTTCGAAGGCTCGCCCGCCGACGTGCGCCACATGGCCGGCGATCTCGGCCTCGATATCGTGCTGTACCAGCCGTTCCGCGATTTCGAAGGCGTTGCGCCCGAACGCCTCGCGCGCAACATCGAACGCGTGAAGCGCAAGTTCGACGTCATGCATCAGTTGGGTACGGACCGTTTGCTGGTGTGCAGCAATGTCTCGCCCGACACGATCTGCGACGACGGCCTCGCTGCGGAACAGCTTGGCGCGCTCGCGCAGGCCGCCGGGGAAGCGGGCGTGACGATCTGTTATGAGGCGCTTGCGTGGGGACGCCACGTGCGCACCTATGGCCACGCGTGGCGGCTCGTCAACACCGTCGATCACGCGAACCTGACGCTCGCGCTGGACAGTTTCCACACGCTCTCGCTCGATGACGCGCCCGACGGCATCGCTACGATTCCGGGCGCGCGCATCGGCTTCGTGCAGATCGCCGACGCACCGAGAATGCAAATGGACGTGCTCGAATGGAGCCGGCACTATCGCTGCTTCCCGGGCCAGGGCGACTTCGCGCTCGCGGATTTCACGGCCCAGGTGGTGAAAAGCGGCTACACGGGCCCGCTTTCGCTCGAAATCTTCAACGACGGCTTTCGCGGCGCGCCGCCCGCCGCCACGGCCGCCGACGGCCATCGTTCGCTCTTGCTGCTCGAATCGCTCACGCGCGAAACCCTGCATGCGGAGCATGTCGAAGCGAGTGCGCTCTACCACCCGAGCGCCGCACCCGCGAACGCGCAGTGGCAATTCCTCGAGTTCGCCGTGGACGACACCGCCCGCGCGCATGTGGCGAACTGGCTTGAAAAGCTGCATTTCCGCCGCGCGGGCCAGCATCGTTCGAAGGACGTGACGCTCTATCAGCACGGCTCGGCCGCCATCGTCCTCAACGCCGAGCCCGACTCGTTCGCCGACGCGTTTTTCCAGCGCCACGGGCTCTCGCTCTGCGCCTCGGCGTTTCGCGTGGACGATGCGCGCCTCGCGCTCGAACGCGCGGCGGGATTTGGCTACCAGCCGTTCTCAGGCCGCGTGGGTCCGAACGAGCGCGTGGTGCCCGCCGTCCAGGGGCCGGACGGCAGTCTTAACTATTTCGTTAACGAGGAGCCGGGCCAGCCCACCCTCTTCGAGGCCGATTTCGCGCTCACGGATATCGACGGCCCGGTCGAAGTAGGACCGATCGCGGGCATCGATCACGTGAGCCTTTCGCTGCCTGCCGGCTCGTTCGATTCATGGGTGCTGTTCCTGAAGTCGGCGTTCGGGCTCGAAGCGACGCCCGCCGTGCTGCTGCCCGATCCGTACGGCCTCGTGCGCAGCCGGGCGCTCATGAGCCGCGACCGCGGGCTGCGCGTGGTGCTCAACGCCTCGGTGGACCAGCACACGGCCGCGGCAGAAACCGTGCGCGCCTACCACGGCACAGGCCTGAATCACGTGGCGTTCAGCACCGGCGACATCTTCCGCGCCGTGACCGAATTCGAGGCGGCCGGCGTGCCGCTCCTGCGCATACCGGCGAACTACTACGACGATCTCGACGCGCGCCACGCCCTCGACCCCGAGTTTCTCGACGCGCTGCGCAACCACAACCTGCTCTACGACCGCGACGAGCGCGGTGGCGAGTTCCTGCACGCCTATACGGAGACGCTCGACCAGCGCTTCTTCCTGGAGATCGTGGAGCGGCGCGGCGGCTACGACGGCTACGGCGCGCCCAACGCAGCCGTGCGCCTCGCGGCGCAGGCGCGCCAGCGCGCACTTGCCGCACAGAGCGCAGGCAAACCGCTGGATTGATTCAAACGCAGTCACCGTAGTCACTTCGCGCAGCAGTACGCACGCCGCATCGACCTGAAAGTCATGCGGCTTAGCAAAGAAAAATATAAGCAGTCCAAATCTCACCCGGAGACACACAACGATGAAGAAAGCAGGCCTTGGTATCGGCACGTTCCTCGCGACTAGCGCAGCCCTCGTGGCCAGCCCCGCGTTTGCGCAAAGCAGCGTTACGCTTTACGGCGCAGTAGACGACGCCATCACCTACGTCAACAACCAGAACGGTCACTCGAATGTCTATCTGCGCCAGGGCAACCTGTATGCGTCGAAGTTCGGCTTGCAAGGCAAGGAAGATCTCGGTGGCGGCACGTTCGCGATCTTCGACCTGCAGAATGGCTTCGACCTCAACTCGGGCGCGCTGTCTTCGAGCGGACTGATCTTCAATCGCCAGGCCTACGTGGGCCTGCAGAACCAGAACCTGGGCACGTTCACGGCCGGCCGTCAGTACACGCCGTATTACCTGTTCGTCGGGCCGCTCACGGGAAGCTCGTGGCTCACCGGCGCAACCGGCGCGCACCCCGGCGATATCGACGGTCTCGACACGACCGTGCGCATCAACAATTCGGCGACTTACACCTCGCCGATCTTTTACGGCGTGCAGGCGAGCGCCATGTACGCGCTCGGCGGCATTGCGGGGAGCGCCGGCAAGGGTCAGACGTGGAGCGCCGCGCTGCGCTACTCCGCCGGCCCGGTGAGCCTCGCGGCGGCCATCCTGCGCATGGACAACGCGCAGTTGACGAGCGGATTCGACAGTTCGTCAACGGGCAGCTTCGGCAAGTCGTCGCTTAATACGGGCTATGTCTCGGCTAGCGCGGTCCAGCACATCGCGGCGGGCGGCAACTACACGCTCGGCAACCTGGTCCTCGGCGCGTCGTATTCGAACGTTCAGTACATCGCGGGCGGCAAGTCGATCTTCCACGACACGGCCATCTTCAACACCTGGGCGGCGCTCGCCGTGTATCGCTTCACGCCGGCCTTCGACGTGGGCGGCGGCTTCGCCTATACGCTGGCTTCGAAGGCCAACGGCATCACGAGCGCGGCGCGCTACCAGCAGTACTCGCTCAAGGAGTCGTACCACCTCTCGAAGCGCACCACGCTCTATGCGCTGCAGGCCTACCAGCACGCCGGCGGCCAGACGCTCGGGGCGAACGGCGCGGGCAACATCGTCAACGCAAGCCCCGCCGTGGGCGACTCGCAAAACTCCACGCCTTCGTCCACGCGCTCGCAGTTCGTCGGCATGGCCGGTATCGCGCTGCTGTTCTGATCCGGTGTTCCGATGCACCGGCGGGGGCCGCCCGCACGGCCACCGGTTTCGTTCGCCGCCCCTCGACGCAGCGGCACGGCGCTGAGTACACTCGCGGATATCGCCTAAACGAATCCACGCGAATCCGCGAACTCACCGTGCCGCCCCCCGTTCCCGCCATCAGCCCACGCCTGCGCAGCAGGCTTCGCACGCTCGCCAAAACCCAGCCCAAGGCTGTTCAGCGCACCTATGACACGCTGCTCTCGCTCGAAGGCTATAGCGCGCTCTCGGCGGCGGCGCGCAAGGACATCTTCACGTCGATCGCGTTTTCCGCGAACCAGTGGTTCCAGTGCCTGTTCGACGGCACGCCGCCCACCGCCGAAGTCATGGATCAGACTGCGGCGTTCGCGCGCCGACGTGTCCACCAGAACGTGCCGCTGCGTTCGCTGCTGCGCGCCTTTCGCCTGGGCGCGCGTGAGTTGTGGCGCACCTGCACGGAGCTCGCCGAGGCCGACCCGGCGCTCGCGCACGAACTGCTATTCGATATTTCGCCTTATCTGCTCGATTACTTCGACGCGATGGCCGAGCACATCGCCGAAGCCTATCTCGACGAGCAGCACCAGCAAGCACGCTGGCGCGGCTCGCTGCTGCAGCAGCTCTACGACCTCGTGTTCCATGCTCCCGATGACGCCGCGCGCTTTCGCGAGACCGTCGAGGCGCTCGGCCTCGACGCCACGCTGCCGCGCATTGCGCTCGCTGTCGATCTGGATTTGCGCGACCACGCGCCTTCGGTGCGCGAGGATGCGCTCGACCGTTTCGCGCTCAGCGCCGCGCGGCACTTCGAGCTGAAGCCCGACGCGCTGGTGCGTGCGTGGCATCGCGAGCGGCTGGTGTTCTGGCTGCCGTGCGTGCGCGGCGATTCGATGACGCGCAACGACCAGCGCGTGACCGAGCATGCGGCCGCGCTCGCGCGCGCCGAGCCGCGCGTGCGCAGCATCGGCATCGGGCTGATGAACGAAGGGGCGCGCGGCTGGGCGGCCTCGGTGGAAGAGGCGCTCAAGGCGGTGGACTTTGCGCCGCGGGGCAGCCACGTGGACGACAGCGAAGAAAATGGCGACTTCCTGCGCGTGCACCGCTTTTCCTCGATCGCAATCGAGGAGAGTGTGCGCAGCAGCGCCAACGTGCTGCGTTATCTCGTCTCGCTCGCCGAGCAGCTGGCGACGGAGGCCGACCTGCTCGCCACGCTCGAAGCGTGGTTTGCAAGCGGCCAGCGCCGGCGCCAGACGGCCGAAACGTTAGGTGTACATCCAAACACGCTCGACTACCGGCTCGAGCGCATCGAGACGCTGCTGGGCGCGAAGCTCGCTGATGCGCACTGGATTGCGCGGCTGGATATCGCGCTGAAGCTGCGCGGAGCGACGCAGGGTGCCCAGCGCGATGGCAAGAAGAAGGAGAGGAAGGGGCGCATCGGAGTAAAGAAAGCGAAGAGCGCGGCGCGCTGAATGACGCGGCGCGCCCCTGTCGCGCGTCACCCCGCGTCGCGCAATTCCCGCCGCAAGATCTTGCCCACCGTCGACTTCGGCAGCGCTTGAACGAAGCTCACCACGCGCGGCACCTTGTACGCCGCGAGTTGCGCCCGGCAATGCGCGATCACGGCTTCCTCGCTCAGCGCCGCCTCACGCGCGGGCACCACGAACACACGCACGGCCTCGCCGCTGCGTTCGTCGGCCACACCCACGCACGCGCATTCGGCCACGCCCGGCAGCGCGGTCACGACCGCCTCGATTTCATTCGGATACACGTTGAAGCCCGAAACGAGGATCATGTCCTTCGAGCGATCGACGATGCGCAGGAAGCCACGCGCGTCGAACACGCCCACGTCGCCGGTGCGAAAGTAGCCATCGTCCGTAAAGGCGGCGCGCGTGGCCTCGGGCTGGTTCCAGTAGCCCTGCATCACCTGCGGACCCTTCGCGCAGATCTCGCCCGGCTCACCCGGCGCGGCTTCGACGCCGTCGTTCATCAGCTTGACGTCGGTGGAAGGCACCGGCAGTCCCGTCGTCCCGGTGAAGCGATCGACGCTCCCCGGATTGAACGACAGCACCGGGCTCGTCTCCGAGAGTCCGTAGCCTTCGCGGATGAAACCGCCGGTCATGGCCTGCCAGCGCTCGGACACCGTGGGAATGATCGCCGCGCCGCCGCCGCCCGCGAGCCGCAGCCGCGAAAAATCGACCTCGCCGATGCGCGGATGCGCAACGAGCCCCGCATAGAGCGTATTCACGCCCATGAAGCTCGTCGGCCGCGCGGCCTTGAACACGTCGATCACGCCGCCCAGATCGCGCGCGTTCGCAACGAGCCAGTTCTCGGCGCCGATCGAGAAGTAGGTGATGAGATTCACCGTCAACGCGAAGATGTGATAGAGCGGCAGCGCGGTGACGACGACTTCCTCGCCCGGGTTCATGAAGCCCGGCATGAAGGTCTTGAACTGCTCGACGTTGGCGACGAGGTTGCGGTGCGTGAGCAGCGCACCCTTGGATAGCCCGGTCGTGCCGCCCGTGTATTGCAGGAAGAGCGGATCGTCGCCGCACAACGCGGGGGCTTCGAACGGCAAGTCGGCGCCCTGCGCGAGCGCCGCCGCAAACGAGCCGGGCTGCGCATCGCGCTCACCGCTCGCGCTTGTGCAATCGCTCGCGGCAACACTCAGCACGTTCTTGACGGCCGTATTCGCCTTGATCGCATCGAACGTCGGCAACGCGCCGTCGAACGCCACGAGCGTTTGCGCGCCGGAATCCGCCAGCTGGTGCTGAAGCTCGCGCGGCGTATAGAGCGGATTCACGTTCACCTGCACCGCCCCTGCCCGCACGATGCCGATCAGCGCGATGGGAAACGCGAGCAGGTTCGGCAACATCACGGCGACGCGGTCGCCCTTCTTCACGCCCACGTGCTGCAGATACGCGGCGAAATCGCGCGAGAGACGATCGACGTCGGCGTAGCTGAGCGAAGCGTCGCCCGGCGAAGCGTCGCCCGGCGAAGCGTCGCCCGCGCGCAATGCCGGCCGGTGCGCATGTTCGCGCATCGCCTCATTGAACATATGCGCAAGCGACGGATGCCGGTCGGGATCGATGGTAGCGGGAATCTCGCCATAGCTGGCGAGCCAGGGGGCTTTCGACACGTTCGTCTCCATGAAATCAATGCGCGGCTTGTATGCGACGTGCCGCGTTTCACGTCCATGCTACGGGCTTGGCCGCGCCGGGAGAACTGGGAAAGCGGATAAGGTGATTGTGAAAAGTCACAAAAGCGCGCCCGCACGCGAACCGGTGCGGCGTCACGTCCGTGTCTGATTTCTGTCAATTGTGCGACACTGCGTCGTCTCGTCCGCATCGCTCTTTCAGCTGCCGACGCGGCACCGCGCCACGCACGTTTGCGAACCCGCATACGCTGCGCCGAGGCGCTTCCCCGAGCGGATTGACCAGAGCCCCCACGCTTTCATGCCGGACATACCCTTGTCCCCCTACCGCGCGCAGAGCGCACGCCGCCGCGGTATTGGCATCGCCCTATTTCTCGCCGTCATCGCGGCCGGGGCGATTTATGTAATCGATCATCTCGTCGTCGATTTGCGCGCCGTGCGCGAAAGCTCGGCGCTGCCCTTCATCCTGCTCGGGCTTGCGCTGCTCATCGCGCTCGGCTTCGAGTTCGTGAACGGCTTTCACGACACCGCCAACGCCGTCGCCACCGTCATCTACACGAACTCACTCGATCCGCATCTCGCGGTGGCGTGGTCGGGCGCGTGGAATTTCATCGGCGTGCTCGTCTCCAGCGGCGCGGTCGCGTTCGGCATCCTGCAACTGCTGCCGGTGGAACTCATTCTCCAGGTGGGCAGCGGCGCCGGCTTCGCCATGGTGTTCGCGCTCCTGCTCGCCGCGATCGTCTGGAACCTCGGCACCTGGTATTTCGGCTTGCCTTCATCCAGTTCGCATACGCTCGTGGGCTCGATCATCGGCGTGGGCATCATGAACCAGTTCATCAGCGGGCCTTCGGGCACGAGCGGCGTGGACTGGGACCAGGCGTCGGGCGTGGGCAAGGCGCTGCTGTTCTCGCCCGTGGTCGGCTTCGTCATGGCCGCCCTGCTGCTCCTCGTGCTCAAGCTGCTCGTGCGCGTGCCAGCGCTTTATGCAGAGCCCAAAGCCAACCAGGCGCCGCCGCTCTGGATCCGCATCCTGCTCATCCTCACCTGCACCGGCGTTTCGTTCGCTCACGGCTCGAACGACGGTCAGAAAGGCATGGGCCTCATCATGCTGATCCTGATCGGCGTCGTGCCGACCGCCTACGCGCTCAACAAGGCCGTCACGCCCGAGCAAACCGCGGCGTTCGTGGTCGTGGCGCGCGAGGCGTCCGCAACGCTGGGCCGATACGCGCACGGCGCGCCGCCCGAGAACGCGCGCGCCGAGGTCGAGGCGTTCGTGCGCACACGCCAGCTCACGCCCGCCACGCTGCCCGCGCTGCGCCAGCTCACCGATACCATCGCCGACCAGGTCGCCCTTTCCGGCTCGATGGCGACGGTGCCCGACGCGATCGTCGACAACGTGCGCAACGACATGTACGTGGCGAGCGAAGCGATCCGCCTGATGCAAAAGGCGAAGGCACCGGAGATGTCACCCGCTGACGCCAAAGTGCTCGACACCTTCCGCAAGCAGATGGACCACTCGACCAAGTTCATTCCGACCTGGGTGAAAGTGGCCGTGGCGCTCGCGCTCGGTCTAGGCACGATGGTGGGCTGGAAGCGCATCGTCGTGACGGTGGGCGAAAAGATCGGCAAGCAGCATCTCACCTATGGTCAGGGCGCCTCGGCCGAAACGGTGGCCATGATCACGATCGGCATGGCCGATGTCTACGGCCTGCCGGTATCGACCACGCACGTGCTCGCTTCGGGCGTGGCCGGCACGATGGCCGCGAACGGTTCGGGCCTTCAGTGGGGAACCGTGCGCAACCTCGTGCTCGCGTGGGTGCTCACGTTGCCGGCTTCGATTGCGCTTGCTGCGGGTCTCTACTGGATGTTCCGGCAAGTTTTCTGACATCGGCTTCGCGCAGCATGTCGCGCAACCGGAACTTCTGCACCTTGCCTGCGGGCGTGGTCGGCATGGCGTCGAGCAGCCATAGCCGTTCGGGCAGGTACTGCACGGCAACCTTGTGCGACTTGAGAAAGCCAACGAGCGAAGGCAAATCGACCGCCTCGCCGGGCCTCGCCACCACCACGGCGCAGGCGCGCTCGCCCAGCCGCTCGTCCGCATACGCGACGATCGCCACCTGCGCAACGGCGGGATGACGATAGAGCAGCGACTCGATCTCCACCACGGGAATGTTCTCGCCGCCGCGGATGATCACGTCCTTGCTGCGGCCGCTGATGCGGATGTAGCCGCGCTCGTCGACGATCGCGAGGTCGCCCGTGTCGAACCAGCCTTGCGCGTCCGTCGCATTGAGGTGCGCGCGCTTGAGATAGCCGCCGAATCCCGAGCACGCCCGCACGAATAGCCGCCCCGCCACGTTCGGCGGCAGCGCCTGGTCGTTCTCGCTCACCACCTTCACTTCCACACCCGGCAGCGGCGCGCCGTCGGTCGTGGAGGCGCGTTCGTCTTCGTCGTCCAGATGCGTGAGCGTCACGGCGCCCAGCTCCGTCATGCCCCACGCGGAGACGATCTTCGCCCCCAGCGCCGTGCGTGCGCGATCGACCAGTGCGCCGGGAATGGGCGCGCCCGCACACAAGAACGTGCGCAGCGTCGGCACGCGCGTGCCTGACTCGATGGCCGCGTTGGCGAGATCGCCGAGAAACGCCGTGGACGCCATCGTAAACGTCGCACGCTCCTGTGCGATCAGCGCAAGCGCCGCCTCGGGCTGCCATACGTCCTGCAGGACGGCGCTCGCCCGCAATGCGACCGGCATCATGAGGCCATACATGAAGCCGGTTTGATGCGCCATGGGCGAGGCCATCAGCACGACATCGTCGCGGCCGAGACGCATGGCCTGCGCGTAAGGATGAATGTTCGAAAACAGCGTGTTCGCCGTGTGCATCACGCCCTTGGGCTCGCCCGTCGTGCCGGAGGTGTAGAGCAGTTGCGTCACGTCGTCGGGGCCTGGGCGATTGTGGGCGAGGATGGCTTCGGCGTCACTCGCCTCTTCCCAGCGCGGGCCGCTCAGCAGCGCTTCGAAACTGTTGCGCGCCGGCTCGCCTGCGTCAGTCGCGCCCACGACCACCACGTGCTGCAAGGCGGGTAGTTCAGCCCGCAACGCGCGCAGCATGGCCTCGTAGTCGAAGCCTCGATAGCGCTGTGGCACGATCATCACCTTGCTGCCGCCGTGGTTGAGCATGAACGACAACTCGCGCTCGCGAAAGATCGGCATGAGGGGATTGAGCACCGCACCGATGCGCGAGCACGCAAGATACAGCAGCGTGAACTGCCAGCAATTCGGCAGTTGCATCGAGACCACGTGGCCCTTTACCACACCGAGCCGAGCGAGGCCAACGGCAATCCGGTCCGCCATGCGCGCCATCTGCGCGTACGTGAAGCGCGTGGTCTTTCCGTCTTCGATTCGTACCGCCGTAAGCGCGATCTTCGCCGGACATTCGGCCACGCAGGCGTCCAGTTCGTCGTTGATGGTGCGCCCGGGCCACCAGCGCCGTGCCTCCTCCCGCGCCCGGCGCGGCCCGATCAGTACCGCGTCGAACTCCATGTGCACCCTCCCGTGGTGTTGCAGGAAACGTCGCAGGCAGCGCGCATCATGCCGGCACCGCGTCGCGGCCCGCGTTCGAGCGCGCGATGATGGTCTTCATGATCTGAGCCGTGCCGTCGCCGATCTGGAAGCCGAGCACGTCGCGCAGGCGCTGTTCGAGCGGCCCGCGGTCGTAGCCGCCGTGCCCGAACGAAAGCAGGCATTGATGCACCACGTCGTAGGCGAGCTTCGGCCCCCACCATTTGCACATGGCGGCTTCGGCCGTATGCGGCAGCCCACGGTCCTTGAGCCACAGTGTTTGCAGACACAACAGCCGTGCGGCCTCCACCTGGGTTGCGTATTCGGCGAGCGGATGCGAAACGCCCTGGAATGCAGAGAGCGGCTTGCCGAAGGCCTCGCGCTGCGCGACGTACTCCCACGTTTCTTCGAGGCTCACGTTCGCCACGGCGAGCACCTGTAGGCCGATCAGCGCGCGCGAAAAGTCGAAGCCCTGCATCACCTGGACGAAGCCCTTGCCCTCGTCGCCCAGCAGATGGTCCACCGGCACGCGCACGTTCTCGAAGAAGATCGAACCGCGTCCGATCGCGCGCTGGCCGTGGCAGTCGAAGCGATTGCGCGTAACGCCCGGCAGATCCATCGGCACGAGAATGGCCGAGACGCCTCGCGCGCCGTCTGCCACGCTGCCGGTGCGCGCGAACACCACGGCGGCGTCGGCCTGATCGGCGGCCGAAATCGAAGTTTTCTCGCCGTTGAGGACGTAGTGATCGCCCACGCGCTCCATTTTCAGCCGCAGGTTCGCGGCATCCGAGCCGCCGCGCGGCTCCGTTAGCGCGATTGCGAGCAGCGCGCGGCCCTGCGTGAGGCGTTCGAGCCACGGCCGTGCAATCTCGGGGGCGGCATGCTTGGCGAGAATCTGCCCGTTGAGCGAGGCGAGCAGGTTGATGTACGAGAGGCTCAGGTCCGCGCGCGCAATCTCCTCGTGGATCACCCCGGCGGCGAGGCAGCCCAGGCCCTGGCCGCCATACTGCTCGGGCAATTCCGGCGCGATGAAGCCCATCTCGCCCATTTCGCGCATGAGGCCGCGATCGAGCACGCGTGTGGTGTCGCGCTCGATAAAGCCAGGCGCGACGCGCCCTTGTGCGAAGCGCCGCGCGTGCTCGCCGAGCGCGACGAGGTCTTCGTCGATATACGGATTCATGGTGTCTCCTTGAAGCGGCCTGCTCTATTCATTCGTCATCCTGATCGTCACGGAGACACCGTTATTTGGCGTACTTGCGGAACTCGGGTTTGCGCTTTTCCTGGAACGCGCGCACGCCCTCGCGGGACTCTTCCGTGTCGTAGTAGAGCTTGAGCGCGTACATGCCCATGCCCGCAATGCCGGCCTGATGCGCGGTGTCCATATTGAACGAGCGCTTGGCGATCGCAATGGCCGTGGGGCTCTTTTCCATGATCTCATCGCACCACTTCTGAACTTCCGCGTCGAGCTGATCGTGCGGCACGACGGCGTTCACGAGGCCCATGGCCAGCGCTTCGGCAGCCGGATAGCGGCGGCACAGATACCAGATTTCACGCGCCTTCTTTTCACCCACCACGCGAGCGAGAAACGCCGTGCCGTAACCGGGATCGACCGAGCCGACCTTCGGGCCCGCCTGGGCGAACACGGCCTTTTCCGAAGCAATGGTGAAATCGCAGATCGTGCACAGCACGTTGCCGCCGCCCACCGCATAGCCCTGCACGCGTGCGATCACGGGTTTGGGCACGTCGCGAATCGCCGTGTGCAGCTCTTCCATCGGCAGGCCGATCGTGCCGCGTCCGTCGTACTGTCCCGCGTGCGCGGACTGGTCGCCGCCCGTGCAGAACGCCTTGTCGCCTGCACCGGCAAGGACGATTGCGCCGATCTCTCGGTCGTAGCCCGCCGTGTTGAGCGCGTGAATCAGTTCGTCACAGGTGCGGCCGCGAAACGCGTTCATCTTGTCGGGCCGGTTGATGGTGATCCATGCCGCGCCGTTGCGCACTTCGTAGAGGATGTCTTCGTAGTTCATGATCGATGCCTTTAATGATTCGTAGTCGATAGAGCGCGCGTTCGCCGGCGTTAGCCCGCCATGGTCAGGCCGCCCGATACGCTCAGCACCTGGCCCGTGATGTAGTTCGCGTCGTCGCTCGCGAAGAACACGATCGCGCCGGGCAGATCGTCGGGCTGCCCGATGCGGCCGAGCGGAATGGAGCGCTGGAACGCTTCCAGCAGCTTTTCAGGGTTGCCAGCGCCTTCCTTGTACTCGGCGAAGAGCGCGGTGTCGGTCGGGCCCGGACACACCACGTTCACGGTGATGCCGTGGCGCGCATGCTCACGCGCAATGGTTTTCGAAAACGCCACGAGGCCGCCCTTGCACGCCGCATAGACCGCCTCGCCCGACGAGCCCACACGCGCGGCGTCCGAGGCGATGTTGATGATGCGTCCGCGCTTGCGCTCGACCATGCCGGGCAACACCGCGTGATGCATGTGCAGCGCGCCCGTGAGATTGATCGCGATGAGCTTGTCCCACTGTGCCGGTTCGGTTTTCGTGAACGGGCGGAAAACGTCCCAGCCCGCATTGTTCACGAGCACATCCACAGGACCGAGCTGCGCTTGCACTTGCTCGAGCGCCGTTTCCACCTCGGCGCGGTTCGTGATATCGCAACGCAGCGCCAGCGCCTGGCCGCCCTTTTCGAGAATTTCGTCAGCCACCTTCAGCGCCGCTTCGAGCGACAGATCCAGCACCGCCACGCGCGCGCCCTCGGCCGCGAAGCGCCGGCAGGTCGCCCCGCCGATGCCGCCGCCACCACCCGTCACCACGACCGTCTTGCCTTCGAGTTTTCGCACCGCGATTCTCCATTCGGTTGAGCAGTACCATAGACGCCTTCGATGCTGCCCCACCTTTGGGTCTCGCCTCGAATTACGTAAATATGTTGACGTATACTAGGTAACACTCGGATCGAAGACAAGCGTAGAAGCATCAGGAGAAACCCTTGCCTAAAGCACCAAAAATTCAGGATTCAAGCCGCTTCGATCTTGCCAACCGGCTGTTCTTCCGGCTCTACCAATGCGCAAACATATTGCATAAAACCGGCACGCGCGCCGTGGAAGCCGAGGGTTTGACCACGCAGCAATGGGCCGTGCTCGGCGCGCTCTCGCGCCCGGAGGCCCAGCCGGGCATGAGCGTGGGCGATCTCGCGCGGTATCTGATGGTGAGCCGCCAGAACCTCTCGGGCTTGATCAGCCGGATGGAACGCGACGGCCACGTGAGCACCCAGGCGGATGCGCGCGATCGCCGCTCGCGCCTCGTCTGCATGACCGGGCCGGGCCGCAAGCTATGGGTAGCGCAGGCCACGCCGAAAATCGAGGCGTACTACGAAGCCGTGCTAGAGAATTTTTCGTCAGACGACATGACGCACACGCTGCACTATCTGCTGAAGCTGCTCGATAACATGAAGCGAGTGGACGACCGGGAACGCGTGGCGGACGACGACGAGGCGTGAGCGCGCTCCGCTACACTCTGACGTCACGCACAAGGAGAAAACCGCATGAAGATGGACGCATTTCGCTTCGGCACCACCGACTGGTCCAGCGTCGAGCCCACGCAACACAAAGGGGAAACGGGCATGGCCACCTGGCGCACGCGCTTTTTCGGCGACGAGGCCAACCCGATCCGCGTGCGCATGGTCGAGTATTCGCCGGGCTACCTCGCGGATCACTGGTGCAGGAAGGGGCACATTCTGTTCTGCCTCGAAGGCGAACTCGAAACCACGCTCGAGGACGGGCGCAAGTTCGTGCTCACGCCCGGCATGAGCTATCAGGTGGGCGACAACGCCGAGGCGCACCAGTCGTACACGCGCACCGGTGCGAAGCTCTTCGTCGTCGATTGAAAGCGATACCGCTTTAGCGCGGCGCGCCGAGATCGGCGTCGAGCCGCTTGCGCAGGTCGCGCACCACGCGCGCGGCGGGAACGAGCCACCACGTGGGCGCCGCCACGGAGAAGTCGTACGCGAGCGCGGTCTGCGCGGCGCCGGTCGTGTGCGCCCGGCAGCGGAACGCCACCATATGGCGTCGCGTGGCGGTTTGCGAGCCAGGCGAAAAGCGCATGACCGCACGCAGCGCGAATTGTGTATCGTCGGGTGCGGCCTCGTACGATTCGATGCTCCACTCCGCGCCGTAGTGCGCCTCGTGACGCAGCGCCGCGCTCACGCGCCGGCGCGTTTCATCAGCGGGTAAGGCCACGGCGTGCTCGCGCCCCGCACGCCCGGCGCGATACAGCGTGCGCTGCGACCAGCCCCAGCCGAACGTGAGCACCACGCCGCCTGCCACGAGCGCCCACTGCAGAATATGCGTAAGCCAGCGGCCCACCTCGAAGCGCGCGATGGGCGCGAGCAGCAAACCCGAAATCCAGTGCGCGACGACGAAGATCACGACGCACGCGAACACACTCGCGGAGAGCGTCAGCAGCCAGCCCCGCGATGGGTCGTCGAATTTCGCAAACAGGAAATCGCGCACGCCGCCTGAACGCGCGTGCACGTCATTGGCTTCGGCCGCGGTTGCCCCCTCCGGCTCACCTTGCTGCGCGGCATCCGCTTCATCGCGCAGCCCCGTGAGTTCGCCGTGCAGCGAGTCGCGCTCGGTCCGCATGCGCTGGATCTCGTCGAGGGTACGCGTGCGCTCGGCGCGCAGCCCGTCCAGCTCGGCGCGCACGCGTTCACGCTGCGCCAGCAACGCCTGCATCTGCGCGTGCAGTTCGTCGGCTTGCGCGACGCTCAGCGCGGAGCGGCTCACCGGCGGCGCATGATGCACGGACCAGTACGCCTCGAGCAGCTCGCGCGCCTCCTTGACGCGCTTGAACTGGTCGTCGGCCCAGCGCATCGAGGCGGCCGTGGGGTGCCGCCATTTGTCGGGATGCAGGATCTGCGCGAGATGGCGATAGTGATGCTTGATGTCCGCCTCGCTCGCCCCCGGCTCCAGATCGAGCCGGTAGTAGAGGCGGTCGTAATCCACGGGTCGGTAATCGCGGCCTGGCATGACCTGTATCTGTTCGTCAGTGGATGGGTTGGCAGGCGGCGCGACGCCTGCCCACTCAAGTTAGCGCAATGCGCCCAGTCCGGCAAGGAAAGCGCCGCAGCCGTTGCCCGCACCGTTTCAGCGCGGCCGGCCCCCGAGCAGGCGGCTCAACGTCGCAAACGCGGTGGCGGGGAGCTCGTGCAGCTTGCGCACGACCACGGCATCCGGATAGAACGCCTCGACGGCGTCGTCCAGTATGCCGATGCCGACCAGCTCGATGCCCTGCTCCCTGACCGCCTGCACGCGCGCGAGCAGGTCGCTGCGCAACACAGCCGGGTCGCCGTCGCTCGTCGAAGGATAGCCGTCCGAGAGGACCAAAAGCAGCCGACGGCGCGCCTTGCGCTGGGCGAGCCGCGCCGCCGCCCAGGCGAGCGCTTCGCCGTCGGGGTTCTCGTGGCCGCACTCGATGGCCGCGAGCCCGCTCAGGCCGCGTGAGTCGAAGCGCTTGAACACGCGCAGATCCAGCCGCTCGACAAAGCGGTTATACCCCCGCAGATCGGCGCCGGCCGCGCGCTCGCGCTCATAGCGCGCGCGCAGTTCCGGCGCTTCGATCGAGCTGTAACCGAGCACTTCCGAATCGAAGGCGAGCTGCGTGAGCGCGTCGGCGAGCGCCGCCGCGCACAGGCGCGCCAACTCGATCTTGCGGCCCGCCATCGAGCCGCTCAGGTCGAGCAGCAGCGTGACGACCGTGTCGCGCCCGCTCGCATGACGCGCCACGCAAAACGGCGTACGGTAGCCGCGCGAGGCGGCGAGACGCGCGAGCGCCGCGCGGTCGATCTCGCCGCGCTCCTGCTCGCGCTTCCAGTGCGTAAGTTCGTCGGCCTTGAGC
>NZ_JBFRCN010000071.1:0-33884 GCF_040965835.1 Paraburkholderia sp. BR10872 | reverse complement strand
TGCCACGGCGGCGGCATCCGCGTGACGATGATCACGGGCGACCACAAGGTCACGGCCGCTGCGATCGCGGGCATGCTCGGCATCGGCGACGGCAAGACGGCCGTGGCGGGCACCGAGATCGAGGCGATGAACGACGCCGCGCTGCAGGAATGTGTGCGCGACGTGGATGTGTTCGCGCGCGCGAGCCCCGAGCACAAGCTGCGGCTCGTGAAGGCGATCCAGGCCAACCGGCAGGTGGTCGCCATGACGGGCGACGGCGTGAACGACGCGCCCGCGCTCAAGAAGGCCGACATCGGCGTGGCGATGGGCATCAAGGGCACGGAAGTCACGAAGGAAGCCGCGGGCATGATCCTCGCCGACGACAATTTCGCCTCGATCTCGGCGGCGGTAAAGGAGGGGCGCACGGTCTACAACAACATCGAAAAGGCCATGCTCTTCATGCTGCCCACCAATATCGCCCAGGGCGCCGTCATTGCCATCGCGATCCTGTTCGGCTTCGTGCTGCCGATCACCGCGCCGCAGGTGCTGTGGGTGAACATGGTCACGTCCGTCGCGCTCGGCCTCGTCATTTCCTTCGAGCCTCACGAGAACGACGTGATGCAGCGGCCGCCGCGCTCGATCGACCGTCCTATCGTCACACCATTCGGCGTGTGGCGCATTCTCTTTGTCGGCGCCACGCTCGTGCTCTATACGCTCGCGGCATTCTTCTGGATGAAGTCGCAGGGCGTGGCGGATTCGATGGCGCGCACGGCCGCCGTCAACGCCATTACGCTGGGACAAGTCTTCTATCTGCTCAATAGCCGTTCGCTGCTCAATTCAGCGCTGTCGGTGCGGGCGCACATGGGCAATCCGTATCTCTGGTACGGCATCGGTGCTGTCGTCGTGCTGCAGATTCTTTTCACCTATACGCTGCCCTTTCACGCGGTGTTCAATACCGAGTCCCTGCCGCTCTCGACCTGGCTCTGGCTCGTGGCGGGTGCGATCCTCTTCTTCCTCGTGGTGGAGCTGGAGAAGCTCGTCATTCGTTCGATACCGGCGCTGAAGAAGTCCGTGAGCCCGCAACCGCGCGGCGCGCCAACAAGGCAGTACCATGACGCGTAGAATCGTTTCGTCCCGTCCCGAGAGCGAGGGCCCAATGCCATGCTGCCTGGTGCGAACCTGAACCTGGTCGAGGTGACCGGACTGCTGGTGGGCGGGCTCGCCCTGTTCCTGTTTGGGCTGGATCTGATGACGGGCGCGCTCAAAACGATCGCCGGCGCGCGCCTGCAATCGCTGCTGGGTTCGCTCACCGCCAACCGCTTTCGCGGCGTGCTTGCGGGCGCCGGCATCACGGCGCTGCTGAATTCGTCGACTATCACCACGGTACTGCTGGTGGGCTTCGTTTCCGCGCGGCTCATGACGCTGATGCAGTCCATCCCGATGATCATGGGCGCCAATATCGGCTCGACGCTCACCGCGCAGATCATCGCGTTCAATATCTCCGCGCTCACGCCGTTCATGCTCGGCGGCGGCTTCCTGCTCTATGGCTTCGCGAAGCGCGAAACGCTGCGCGAACTGGGTGGCGCGCTGCTCGGCCTCGGCCTGCTGTTTCTCGGCATCGAAATGATGGGCAACGCGACCCGGCCCCTGCGCGATTACCAGCCGTTCATCGACGCGATGCAGAACATGCGCAATCCGCTCATCGGCATCGTGATCGGCGCGGTGTTCACGGCCATCGTGCAAAGCTCGGCGGCCACGCTCGCGATCGTGATCGCGCTAGGCAGCCAGGGGCTCATTCCGCTCGAGTCGGGCATTGCGCTGATACTCGGCGCCAATGTGGGCACCTGTGGCACGGCGCTGCTCGCTTCAATCGGCAAGTCGGCGGAGGCGGCGCAAGTCGGTATCGTCCACCTGATCTTCAACGTGCTTGGCGTGCTGTTCTTCGCCTTCGTCATTCCGCAGTTCGCCGATTTCGTGCGCATGATCTCGCCTTCCGCGCCCGAGCTGACCGGCGCTGCGCGCCTCGCGGCGGAAACGCCGCGGCAGGCCGCCAATGCACACACGGTGTTCAGCGTGTTCAGCACCCTCGTGCTGATCTGGTTCACGGGGCCCATTGCGAAACTCGCCGAACGCCTGGCCCCGGCGCGCCGCGAAGGGTGGCAGGACCCCGGCGTGCCGCGTTACCTCGATGAAACGCTGGTCGAAATGCCGGCGCTCGCCATTGCCCGCGTGCAACTCGAACTGGCTTCGCTCGGCAAGCTCGTGCAGATTCTCGTCGAGCATAGCGCCACGCTGCTGGTCGAAAGCTCCACACAGGCGCTTTCCACGGTGTCGAACGAAGACAAGGCGGCGGACTCGCTCAGCACTGCCATACTCACCTATATCGGCAAGCTCTCGGATGCCGTGCAAAGCGACGACGAAGGCCGGCAACTGGTGGATCTCGCGCGAATTGCCACCTGCCTCGACGCCATCCGGGAAGTGGCCACCACGAGCATGCTCGCGCTGAGTCAGAGGCGCGCCGCGCAAAGCGCGGACGTGACCGTGTTGGCGAACAACCCTGAGCTGGTGCAATTCGCCCGGTCCGTCATCGAGCGTTTCACGCTTGCCGTGCAGATGATCGCGCACCCGGAGGCCGACGTCGTGACGGGCATCGTCAACGCCAAGCCGGAAATCGAAGCGCAGTCCGACTCGGCGCGCCAGCGCATCATGTCCGCACTGCAGTTGCGCAACGAGGGCGCGGCGTTCCTTTTCCGCTTCGCCAACGACGTGATCGAGCAGTTGAACGAGGTGGCGCGGCTTTCCCGGGCCATCGCCAAGGCCACGCGGTGGCTGCACGACGTGAAAGTGCTGGAGCCTGAAAGCGCAGAGGCCGTGGCCGAGACCGAGGCAGAAGCTCAGGCGTGAAGACGCGGCGCGCGCATGCCGCGCGTGGCCTTCAACGCGGCGCGCCCGAGGTCAGTGCATGAGGAACGGTCGTGGGCACCGCTTCGAGAAAGCCGCGCCCCATCTCCGTCTCGAAGCGCGAAGCGCTCCCCTCCCAGACGATGCGCGCATGTTCCAGCACATAAACGCGGTCTGCGTGCGGCAGGGCGAAGCGAACGTTCTGCTCGCCCAGCAGCACCGTAATGGGCGTGGACTGCTGCAGCGCGTCCAGCGCCTTCGAAAGCTGTTCGAGGATCACGGGTGCGAGCCCGAGCGTCGGCTCGTCGAGTATCAGCAGCCTGGGCTGAGGCATGAGCGCACGCGCAATGGCCAGCATTTGCTGCTCGCCGCCCGAAAGCGTACGCGCGGTTTGGCTCTGGCGCGACTTGAGGATCGGAAAGAGGTCGTAGAGCCAGGTGAGTTGCTTCTTGCGCACGTCGTCCGAGAGATGATAGCCGCCGAGTTCGAGATTCTCGCGCACCGTCATGTCGCCGAACAGCTCGCGCGTTTCCGGGCATTGCACGAGGCCCGCGCGCGAGACGGCCGCCCCGCTCATGCCCTTCAGATCGCGCCCGTCGAAGCGGATCGTCCCCTCGTACGGCAAGAGGCCCGAGAGCGCGTTGAAGAGCGTGGTCTTGCCCGCGCCGTTGAGGCCGACCACCGAAACGAACTCGCCCTCGCGCACGTGGAGGCTCACGCCGTCGAGCGCGCATGCCTTGCCGTACAGCACGCGCAAGTCCGAAACCTCGAGGATGGCGCGCTTCGCCTCGCCCGCGACGCTCGAGCGCTGACGCAGCTCCAGCTTGCTGCCCAGATACACGCGGCGCACCGTTTCGTTTTGCATCACCTCTTCCGCCGTGCCTTCGGCAACGTGCTCGCCGAGGTACATCGCGAGCACGCGGTCGGCGAGCGCTGAAAGGCTTTTGACGTTGTGATCGACCAGCAGCACCGCGCGCCCCTCCGCGCGAAAACCGCGAATCAGCTCGGAGAATGCCTCCGATTCCGCAACCGTGAGTCCTGCGAAGGGCTCGTCGACGAGCACGACCTGCGGGTCGCGTGCTATCGCCTTCGCCATCTCCATGCGGCGCAGGTCCGCGAACGGCAGCGTGGCAGGGTGCCGGTGCATGACGGCGGCCAGACCCACGCGCGCGGCAATCTCCTGCGCGCGCTGATGCACATGCGGCTCTGCCGCGAGCTTGACGAGCGAGTCGGGCAGCAGTGCGAGCTTGATGTGCTCCAGCACCGTTTGCCGATGCAGCGGGCGCGAATGCTGAAACACGATGCCCACACCGGCGCGCGCAATGCGGTGCGGCGCCCAGCCGGCCATCTCCACGCCGTTCACCTTGACCGAGCCCGCGTTGGGGCGCTCGATGCCCATGATGAGCTTCATCACCGTCGACTTGCCGGACCCGTTGGGGCCGATCAGGCCCAGGATCTCGCCGGGCCGGATGTCGAAGCCGATGTCCTTCACCGCGACGAGACCGCCAAAGCGCTTGGTCAGCCCGCGTACCGAGAGCAGCGGCGTGTCGTTCATTGGCGGGCCCTCGTACGCAGCAAGTTGCCGAGCAGGCCGTCCGGAAAGAACAGCAGCGCCGCGAGCGCGACGGCCGCGACGACGAACGTGTTGAGTTGGCCAAGTGGGCGCAGGAATTCGCCGGCCACGATCAGGAAGATCGATCCGAGCACGGCGCCGAGTATCGTGCGGCGCCCGCCGAGCACGGCCGCGATGATGATCTGCACGCCGACGCTCAGGTCCACCACCGTGCTCACCGAAGCCGTGCCTTGATAGAACACGAGCATCGCGCCGGCCACGCCCGAAAACACGGCGCTGATGCAAAAGGCCACGAGCTTGTGCCGCGTGACGTTGAAGCCCAGCGCCTGCGCACCGGTCGCGTCCTGGCCGCTCGCCTGCAAGATGAGGCCGATTGCCGAGCGGGAGAGACCGAACAGCAGGATCGCGCAGACGACCAGAAACGCCAGCGCGATCCAGTAGTTGTGGTTGGCGTCGACGGACATCACGTCGGGCACCATCATGCCGATCTCGCCGCCCGTCACGCCCGCGAAAATCACGATGGCGTTCTGCAGCAGCAGCACGGCCACGAGCGTGACGAGGCCGAAGTACGGGCCGCGCAGCCGCAGCGCGGGCACCGCGAGCAGCAGGCCGCCGACCAGCGCGAAGAGGCCGCCCGCGATCACGCAGACAGGAATCGGCAGCCCCCAATGGGCGTCGATGATCGCCGCCGAATAGGCGCCGAGGCCGATCAGGAACGTCGGGCCGAAATTCACCTCGCCGGCAAAACCGAACAGCAGGTCCCACGACATCGCGAACACGCCGAAGTAATACGCGACCGTGAGCACGCCGAGGATGTACCCCGACATCCACCACGGCAGCGTGGCCGCCGCAACGGCGAGCAACACGGCCACCCACAGCCCGCGCGAACGAAGAAGACCGGACATGTCGATGTGCTCCCTTCGCTCGGTTAGCGTCGGCCCAGGAAGCCCTGGGGCCGCACATAGACGACGAGCACCAGCAGCAGCAGCGCCGGCAGCGGCCGCAGCGTCGGCGCAACGAGATACGCGGTGACGGTCTCCAGATAGCCGACCACATACGCGGCCATCAACGATCCGGAAACGCTGCCGAGCCCGCCCAGCACGACAATGGAGAACGCGCTCGCCGTGAGTTGCCCGGCGTTGTTCGTACTCACGCCGAGGAACGACGCCAGCAGCACGCCCGCAATGCCCGCCAGCACGCCGTAAATGGTCCACGCGAGCAGATAGATGCGCGAGAGTTCGAAACCGAGCAGCGTGAGGCCGCGCGGATTCATCGAGGCGGCGAGCAGCGCCTTGCCCGCGCGCGTACGATTCACGAAGAGCCACAGGAGGCCGATCACGGCCCAGCAGACCACGGCGATCATGATCTCGTTGAACGGCACGCGCACGCTGCCGATCATCGCCACGCCACCGATGAGCGGGCGCATCGTCACCGGGTTGTCGGTGAAGAGCCAGGCCATGCCCTGCTGGATCATGATGCCCCACAGCAAGGTGCCGGTGAGCACGAAGATTTCCTTCTCTTCGGCCGGAATCGCGGCGGAACGCTGGATAGGCCGCACCACCATCAGGTAGGTAACATAGGCCGCGATGAGACCGGCGACCACGCCAAGCAGCGTGCCGAGATAGGTGCCGAGCCCTGCCTCCCCCGCGAGCATCCAGCCCATCAGCGCGGCGACGAGCATCACACCGCCATGCGCGAGATTCAATATGCCGGAGACGCCGAAAATCAGCGTGAAGCCGATGGCGCCCAGCGCGTAGAGCGAACTGATGGCAAAGCCGTCGATGAGGATCTGCAAGAGCAGCATGCCCGGCCTTTCAGGTGGATTGGCGTGTCGCAACATGCGCCATGCGGCCCATCGTCAGACGAAGGGCCGCACCGCGCGACGCACTACGCGAAGCTAGTTTGCGCTAGCCTGCTGGAGCTTGATGAAGGTCGGGAACTTGACCTTGCCGTTTGCAACGGACTTGGGCCAGATCGCGATCTGCTTGCCGTCCTGCCACTGCAGGTTGATGCCGGTGATGTAGCCCGGGCCGTACTTGAGCGCGTGCGTGAACGTGTCGTTCTTGCCGTAGAATTCCCAGCGCCCGATCGTGCCGACGTAATCCGTCTTCTCGAGCGCGGCGACCATCTGGTCCGGATCGGTCGAGCCCTTGTTGCGCTTGATCGCATCCGCGAGGATGTACACGAGGTCATAGGTCGAGAAGCCGCAATACGCTGGCGATACGCCGAACTTCTTCTGGTACGCATCCGCGAAGGGCACCGTCTTCGGCGTGATCGCCACGCCCGGTGCCGCGGCGGAAGCCGTGATCACGCCCTCCGTCGCGCCGTTCGTGTCCTTCCAGAAGCTCGTGGTCGTGGCCTGCGAACTCTGGCCCGACATCGGGATCGGCACCTGCTGATCGTGCCATTGCACCGTCGGCTGCACGCCCACGTGGCTGATGCCCGTGGTGATCGTATCGGGGTGTTTGGCCTCGATCTGGTTGAAAATTGGTGTGAAGTCCGAAGTATCCGGATTGAAGCGGATATGATCCAGCACCTGAAGACCGGCCTTGGGCAGGCATTCCATGAAGCGCTCGTCGAGCGGCTTGGTCCATGCCGCGTCCTCGCTCATCACGACCGTCGACTTCATCTTGAACTGGCCGACGAGAATATCGTGCGAAAAATCGCAGATCGACTGCGCGATGAATGCCGACGTCATCCAGCCGTGGAACGTGTATTTGTAGTGGTCGTAGTCGTCGTGAACGTGCTTCGAAATATCGTTGCTCGCCGCGCCCGGCGTAATAAAGGGCATTTTCAGCCGCGCCGACCAGGGTTCCATGGCGAGCGCCACTTCGCTGATATAGCTGCCGATCACGGCGACGACCTTGTCCTGGGTCGCGGCGCGCTGGAACGCGCGCACGCCGTCCGAGGCCGACGAGTGGTCGTCGTAGGCGATGATCTGGATGGGCCGGCCATCTACGCCGCCGCTCGCGTTGATCTCGTCCGCGGCGAGCTGCGCCGCCTTGCTGATCGAGGCGCCCGCCACCGCGGACTCCTCGCTGATCACGCCGATCTTGATCGGGTCGCCCGCGGCATGCGCGCCGGCCGCGAGGCCCAGCCCTGCCGCCACCATACCCGTCGCCGCTACGCGATGAAGGTTTCGCCACACGCCGTTACAGGACATCATGCATCTCCGATTCGCCTGGATCGTTGAAGAACATCTGCCCGCTTCAAAGCTGCTTTGAAGAATGTGCCCCCAACAGTATCACCCGCCTTTGCACGCTCAATCGGGAAAAACGATGACAGGTAACATACGGATAACGTGCTGATTTCATGGTGCAAAGCGGCAAGAAAACGCGCTTGCCCGCGCGGCTGCGAACGATGCGCGCAGCACCTCGCGCACGTTCGCGCTCGCTGAACGCATCAGGGGAGGAGACGCTCACTCGCGGTCCTTGCCCCAGCGCCAGCGAGGCGGCTCACCCTTGAGCCAGCAGACCGCCGAAAGCGCGAGCGTGGCGAGTATCACGAATGCCGCGAATGCGTACGGCTGCCCGTGCGGTTCAAAAAGTACCGCGCTCAAGGCAATCGACAAGACATACGCCACGAGCACCACCCACCCCTGCCAGGTGAGCGGAAGTCCCCACCCCCAGCCATAGCGTTTGGCTCGAAACCAGTATTTGCCAGTGCCCGGCATGTCCCCATCTCCCGCGCCTCGCGTGAGGCGCAACTTCAGGCCGAGGCAGTATGGCACACGGCCTCGACCCGGTTTCCGGCAGGATCGATGAGAAAGGCGGCGTAATAGTCGGCGTGATAATGCGGCCGCAAGCCTGGATCGCCATCCGAGCGGCCGCCCGCAGCGAGACCGGCTGCATGGAACGCATCGACCTGCGAGCGTGTAGCGGCCTTGAAGCACCAGTGCCGCTTGTTCGGCTCGATGGCGCTGGCGTCCAGGTAGATGGAAAGATACGACGACTGCGTTTCGGCGGCGTCGCAACGCTCGCCGTAGCCGAGCGCGTTGGGGCGGTCGTAGACCTTGAGCGCACCCAACGCATTCATGATCGCATCGTAGAAGGGACGCGCAGCGTCGAGATCGGGCACGCCGATCGAAACGTGATCGAGAAGCTGCATGGTGCTGGCACTCCGCAGTCGTGAATACACGACTATAACCGGCGGATCACACCCTGCAGCGTTTGCGTTACCCGGTGCGGCCGACGCGGAACACCGAAACCGCGGCGTTCAGCCGGTGCGCTTCGTTTTCGAGCGACGACGCGGCAGCCGTTGCCTGCTCAACGAGTGCCGCATTCTGCTGGGTCACGAGGTCCATCTGTCCCACGGCGACGTTGACCTGATCGATGCCCGTGCTCTGCTCCGCCGCCGCCGATGCGATCTCGTTCATGATCGCACTCACGCGCGCGATCGCTTCGACGATTTCGCTCATGGTCGAGCCCGAGCGCTCGACGAGGCCCGCGCCCGTTTCCACGCGCGAGGTCGACGACTCGATCAGTTCCTTGATCTCCTTGGCCGCCGCGGCGCTGCGCTGCGCGAGCGAGCGCACTTCGCTCGCCACCACCGCGAAGCCGCGCCCTTCCTCGCCCGCGCGCGCCGCTTCCACCGCCGCGTTGAGCGCGAGGATGTTGGTCTGGAACGCAATGCCCTCGATCACGCCGACGATCTCGCCCACGCGCCGCGAGTCGCCCACGATGTCCTGCATCGTGCCGACCACTTCGCGCGAAAGCGCGCCGCCCTGCGCGGCGAGGCCGGAAGCGCCCTCGGCGAGCGTGCTGGCCTGGCGTGCGTTTTCGGCGGTCTGCTTGACGGTGGAGGTCAGCTCTTCGATGCTCGCCGCCGTTTCCTCGAGCGAGGCAGCCTGCTCCTCGGTGCGCTGCGAAAGGTCCGTATTGCCCGCCGCGATCTCGCTCACGCCCTTGTCGATCGACAGCGCGCCTTCACGCACGCTGCTGACCGTCTTGATGAGTGCATCCTGCATCTGCCGCAGCGCGGCCTGCAGGCGGCCCATTTCGTTGTTGCTCGTCGTCTGCACTGTGCCGCTCAGGTCGCCCGCGGCGATACGCTGGAACTGGGCGATGGCCGCGTCCACGGGATGCACGATCGCGCGCATGAGCGCGGCGCGGCCAATCCACGCGAACAGCAGCGAGAGCACCATGCCCACGCCCACCGCGACGCTCACTGCGTTGAAGCGGTCCTGCGCTTCCTGGTAGCGCTGCGCACCGAGGTCGATCTGGCGCTTCTCGAGTACGAGCATCGCCTTTTCGTAGTTGCTGTAGAGCGACGGCAGCTTGTGGCCCTGCAGTTCCTGGAATGCGGTCTTGTCGCCGGCCTTGAGCGCCGCCAGCGCCGGCTCGAGGCCATCGTGCAGGAAGCTGTTGCGCCTGGCCTGCATGTCGGCGATCAGATCCTGCGCCTCGCCTTCTCCGCTCGCAATCGACAGATAGTGGTCCAGACGCTCGTTCGAGTTCTTCAGGTACTGGTCGTAGCGCTTGAGCACCGCGTCCGCGGCATCGTGGTCGCCGAGATCGGAGAGCGATGCGTTGGTGGCGAGCGCGAGGCGCAGACGCAGCAATTGGCCGGCGCTGCCTTCGAGGTCGGCGACGGCCGGCGTATTGACGGTGTACATGGTGCGCAGCGACTCGTTGCCCGCTCGCATCGACAGGAGTCCTGTGGCGGCGCCGACGATCAGGACGATGCCGAAGAAGGCGATCATCAGGGTCAGGCTCGCGCGTATCGACAGCTTGTGAAGCATTCCTGGTCTCTCTTCCGTGGGGCGCGCGGCTCTGGAGGCCGCGCGTGGCCCAGTCGTTTTTCATTGATTGTTCCGGTGCGCTTGTCCAGTGCAGCCCGGGCGTTCAGGCTGATTAAGCGCCCAGTACATAACAACGGCAGGAGAGCTTGCGAACTTTATGGTTTGCTGCAAAGAAGTACGACCGTTAGCAACGCTTCGTAATACAGACCAATATATGGGACGCGTACGAATCAATCCGCATCACGCGCTGGCTGGCTCCGCACCCGCCTCGCCCTCGTCCATCGGCACGAGATAGCGCAGCACGTCGCGCCAGCTCACGATGCCAACGGGACGATATTCGGCATCCACAATCGGGATGCACGAAATCTTGTTGGACAAAAAGAGGGCCACGGCGTCGGAGAGGCTCGACTCGGGCCGCAGCGTGAGGGGCTTGCGGCTCATGATCTGGTGCACGCGCTTGTTGAGCGTGCCGAGATCGCGCGCGGATTCGACCACGCTGTCGATGAACGGGCTGATCGCGCGCAACAGGTCGCGATCGGAGACGACGCCTTGCAGCTTGCCGTCTTCGACCACGAGCAGATGATGAAAGCTCGCTTCGGCGAAAATCTCGCGCACGGTCGCGAGCGTGTCATCGAAGCCAATGGTGACGACACGGCTCGTCATGAATTTCTCTACTTGCATACCTTCCAGACCTGAATGGGTTCGACGTCCCGAGCCGGACGATGCGCGGCCGATTCCGGCTGCGGCTCGGGGCTTCAGCCCGTTATATCGACCGCAGACGCGTCAATCTTCAGTCTGGAAAGCGGCGTGAGGCGCGCGCGAACGGCACGCCCCACACGTTTCATGCCTTCGTCATGCTTCGAGCGCGAGCGTCGCGAAGGTGGCGAGCCAGTGCTCGCCCATGTAGTCACCAGCCACGTGGTCGAGCGCGCGGGCCAGATGCAATTGCGCGGCATCGTTGAGGACGGCCACGCGTGCGTCGCCGGCCGGCAGTGCGCGTGCAAGTGAGCGCTGACACCACGCGCGGCTCAGGTTGAGGCCGTCAAGGTGGGCGATCTTGCCGTCACTGCGGTCGGTCACGGTGGCCGGCGTGAAGAGCGTGACCGGCTCTTGCACCGCGAGGCTGGGCAAGAAGCGCGTGAACCACGGCTCGAAATCCTGTGCGCGCAACACTCGGCTCATCAGCAGGGCCACGCTCAGCGCGGGCGAGAGGAATTCGTCGCCGCCCGGCTCCCATGCCTGGCAGCCCGCGTCGTTCGCGTGCCAGCGCGTGGCCGTGTCTTCGATCAGCGTCGCCAGCGCAGGGCGCGCTGTGGCTTTTGCGAAGTCGTACGCGAGCGTGAGCGCGAACGCCGTATTGAAGTGAGTGCCCACTCGCAGCGGATAGGTCGCCTTCGGCAGGAATTCCTCGAAGCGCTCGACGAACCAGTCGGTGAGCGGCGCGAGCGCCGCCTGCCAGCGCGCGGCCTGCGGCAGCTTCATCGACTCGACCAGCGCGTCGACTTGCGCCGCGAGCGCGAGCAGCCATGCCCAGCCATAAGGGCGCTCGAAACCGCGATTGTGCGCGAGCGTGAGGTAGGCCATCTCGCCGGCCATCTTCTCCGGCGTGAAGTGTTCGTCAACCACGGCGACGATCTGCGGCCCCTCGGGCAAGTCGGGAAAGCGCTCGAGCAGATGCAGCACGAGCCAGTAGCCGTGCACGCACGAATGCCAGTCGTAGCTGCCGTAAAAGGCCGGGTGCAGCGCGCGCGGGCTCTGCACGTCCTGGGGGCCGTCAAGCGAGTGGGTCAGCTTGTTCGGGTACTCGCGCGTGAGGTGGGCAAGCGCAAGCGAGGCGAACTTCGAGGCATGGGCGGCGGTGAGGTGTGTGGTCATCGTGAGCTCATCAGAACCGGAAAACGAAGGCGTACATCAGCAGCGTGGTGAGAAATCTATCACGACAATTTATCGATAAATAGTCGATAAAGTCTTTGTAAGGGAAGTCCCTGGGCGATGGGCATGGCATGAAATCAATGCCGCCGCGCTGGGGCGCGGCGTATGGCTGGGGTTGGCGGGCTTGGCAGTTAGTTGCAATCGCCGCGACGGACTGGAATCCCTGTTCACCAGGATTCAGAGATCGAATGCGCGTTGATCGTTCGCCGCCTTCGGCGCGTCGTGAAACGACAACTCGGCGCCAATGCGCTCGCCGCTGCGCACGCGGCTGATGGCGTGCCGGAGGTTCACGCGGTAGTAAGCGCTGCTGCCTTTGAATGGCCGCTGGGCCGTGGCGATGATCGCCGCGTCGCCCAAGCCGAGCGGAACGACCGTCGGGCGCGACTGCATGCGCGGACGCTGCTCGGTCAGCACGAGTTCGCCGCCCGTGAAGTCTTTCCCCGGCGCCGAGAGCAAGGCGACCATTTGCAGCGGAAATACATGCTCCCCTTCACTGCGTTGATGCAGCGCCAGATAGTCGTCGGTGCGGAGCTGGTTCAGATGCGACTGCGCCTGCGTTTGCCCCGCTCGACGGTTGCGCTCCAGAAATGCATCCAGCGCTGCAGGGTATCGATAAGGCATGCCAAGCATCTCGTTCCATCGATTGGCGATGGGCGCCAACTGGCGGTAGAGGTCCGCACGCCATTGCGCCCACGGCTGCGGCAGCGCGGCGCCGAAATACAGTAGATCGCCACGACCGAGATCGAGCGAGTCGAGCGGAACGCGGCGCAACGCGGTCAATCTGCCGGCCTCGCGCGCGAGCATGCGGGCCTCGGCCGCGCCAGCAAGCCGAGGCAGTACCGCATACCCTTCGCTGTCCAGTTGCGCGGCGATTGCGCTCCAATCGAGCTTATCGAATGTGTTGGCGGCTGAACTCATAGACAAGGACATATTCGTTTCAAAATCCCGGGAGCGTTGCCGTCTGCGGAACCTCGCGCGCGGCCGCAATTGCCTTCTCGTGTTCGAGCAGCCAGCGCTTGCGATGCAGGCCCCACGCGTAGCCCTTCAACTCGCCGTTGCTGGCAATCACGCGATGGCACGGCACGACGATAGCGATGGGATTCGCGCCGTTGGCCGCGCCGATGTCGATCGCCGCGCGCGGGTCTTCGAATCCCAGCGCTTTTGCGAGCTTGCCGTAGCTGGTGGTGGTGCCGGCCGGAATGTGACGCAACGCCGCCCAGACCTTTTCTTCCAGGTCCGAGCCCGCCATGACGACCGGGAGAGCATCGAGCGCGTTCAATTCGCCCGAGAAATAGCGCGTCATGGCGTCGGCAATCGACGCCGGCGCGGCGGCGTCGATCAATTCGGCACCCCCGTAACGATCGCGCAGACCGCGATGCAGACGCGCGCGGTGATCGGAGAATTCGAGCGCATACAGCCGATGCTGCGCGTCGCTCACCAGCATGAGGTCGCCGGGCGGCGACTCGATATGGCTGAGAAACAGTTGCATGATGCGTTCCTTCGCGTCGTGCGCGCGCTAACGTGAATCGTGAAAAATCAAGCCGACGGTATGACGCTTGCCGCTGCGCACGACGCTCACGCCGTGCCGCATCGCGACCCTGCGCGTGCCGCCGCGCCGGTTCGCAGCCGGCCGCTGGTTGACGGTGAACAGCACCGCGTCGCCCTGGTCCAGCGGAATCACTTCGGCGCATTGACCGTTCGACGCGCTCTGCGTCATCACGAACTCGCCGCCTTCGAAGTCGACGCCGGGCCGTGAGAGCAGCATCGCCACCTGCAGCGGAAACACCTGCTCGCCGTACAAGTCCTGATGCAGGCAGTTATAGTCGCCCGGGCCGTATTCGAGGATGAGCGGCGTCGGGCGCGTTTGCCCCGCGCGGTGACATTGATCGAGAAACGCGTCGAGATCGGCCGGGTACTGCGTGTCGATCCCCAGCTGCTCGTTCCAGCGGTTCGCGATAGGCGCGAGGGACGGATAGAGCGCATGCCGCAACCGCTGAAGCAGCGACGGCAGCGGATACGCGAAGTACTTGTATTCCCCGCGCCCGAAATTGTGACGCGCCATGACGATGCGCGAGCGAAAGCCATCGTCCCTCGCGTAGAGGGCGGCGAGTTGCGCGCATTGTTCGGGCCTGAGCACGCGGGGCAGGACGGCATAGCCGCGCGCGTCGAGCGATCGCTCGATCTCGACCCAGTCGTACGTTGCGGATTCCGGCTTCCCTGCCCGCATGGCCCCGGTTTTCATCGCGTGTATCCCTCCTCTCGCAAGCGGCATTTTCGCCGATCTCCCATACAGACCAACGATACGCCTACGCTCCGCGCGTTCCGATCCGAATGTTGCGCTCTAATTCGGCGCGCGCCACGGCGTGAATGCCATGCGAATGTCACGGCAAGAAACGGGTATTGACGAGGTTTGCCTGTCGATATCGTTCATTTCAGGCGCAGCAATCCTGCTTCGCCATGAATCGAGATCAGCAAGGAGTCGAACATGTCGATGGAAGAGGACAACAAGGCGATCGTTGGCCGCTGGTTCACGCGCTTCTGGGGCGAAACCTGCGACCTCGGCGTCGTCGACGAGCTGGCCGCGCCGGACATGCTGCTCAAGTATTCGCTGCACGAGCCGCGCCGCGGCCGCGAGGACATCAAGGCATTCATGACCGGCTTTCGCGCGGCGTTTCCTAATCTGAACTTCTGGGGCGCGGCCGACTTGATCGCCGAAGGCGAGTACGTGGTGGGTCAATGGGAAGGCGGCGGCACGCATTCGGGCCGGGCGTTCGGAGACTTTCTCGCGGGATCGTTGCCGGCGGCGAGTGGCCGCAAGATGCATTTCACCGGCACGACGGTGTTGCGCCTGAAAGACGGCAAGATCGTCGAGGAGATCGGACTCGACGACGGCGTAACGGCGCTCACGCAGCTCGGGCTCATCAAGCGGGTCTGATAGCGCGGCGAACGGAAGGTCTCACATAGGGAGTCGAATCATGTCACAGCTTGCTCCGCTCCTCGCCCTTCACGCGCTCGCGGCTCAACGCGGCGACGGGCTGCGGCCTGAACTGCTCGCACTGTTCCTGCGCCATTCGCATTCGCATGCCGGACTCAGTGCGAGCATCGACGCCCTATGCGTGGAAGACGGTCAGGCGCCGCCGCAATGCGCCACGACGTTGGACTGCGCATCGAGCCAGACGGGAATGGCATCGAGCTTCGCTCCCGCGCACGGGCCTTCGAAGCACTGCCCGTCTTCGAAGCGAAACAATGCGCTGTGATGCGCGCACATGATCACCTGGGCGCGATACGTTGGCACATGGCCGGGCTCGTAGTCGAGCGGCACCGAGAAGTGCGGGCAGCGGTTCGCGTACGCCCATACTTCGCCGGCACGCCGCACGACGACGACCGGCCGCCCCGCGAGCGCGGCGTCGATCACGCGCGCGCCCCCGTCGGGCACATCGTCAAGGCAACACAGGCACACGGTCTGCATGGTTCACACTCTTTGCTCAGGATTGCCAAGATTCCAGTCCCATGGACGAATCTCTACGTGCTCGAACAACCCCGCCAACGTATAGGGATCGTCGCGCACGAAGCGCATCACGTCGTCGTATCCTTCCGCCTCGATCACGAGGAGCGTGCCGTTGAGCGCGTCGCAATGCGGCGCGAGCGTCGAGCCGCCCAACCGCACGAACACCCCACGCTGCGCGGCCGAGCGCAGATAGGTGCGATGCACCGCGCGCACGCGCTCGCGAACGTCGCGCATGCCGGGCTTGTCGGTGGCGAATACGGCGTAGTAGCGCGTGTGCGGTCTCATGCGCGCTCCAGCACGAAGTCGTAGCGCGCCTCGCGAAAGCCGCCCTCGAAGCCGAACTGCTGCGCGGCCGCCTCGCCCGCCGCGTGCTCGCGATAGTCGACGAGCAGCGAGGGCTTTACGCCGAACACAGCATCCGAATCCAGATACGGGTCGTTCTGGTTGAACAGGTGCGTCACGAGCGTGCTGTGGCCCGGCGCCGTGATCATGAAGTGCAGATGGGCGGGCCGCCACGGATGCCGCCCCGTGGCGTCGAGCATGCGGCCCACCGGGCCGTCGGTCGGAATGGGATAGCACACGGGCACGATGGTGCGGATCGCATAGCGGCCTTCGGCGTCGGTGCGATAGCGGCCGCGCAGGTTGCCGTGCGGTTGCTCGGTGTCCTGCCCCGAGTACATGCCGTTGTCCGCCGTCTGCCACACGTCGAGCAAGGCGTTCGCGATTGGCTTGCCGTCGGTCGTCAGCACGCGGCCATGCACGAGGGCCGGCGTACCCGGCGTGAACGCCATGCTCTCGCCATAGGCGCGTTCCGGCATGCCTTCGATATAGAACGGGCCGAACACGGTCGTATCGGTCGCGCCGGAAGCGTAGCGGTGGTTGATCGCGTCGACGAGCATCGACACGCCCAGCGTGTCGGAAAGCAGGATGAATTCCTGGCGCACGACGTCGTCGCACATCTGGCCCGTCTCAGTCAAGAAGCGGATCGCGGCGAACCACTCCGCCTCTGTCGGCTCGACTTCGCGCACGTAGGCGTGCAGGTGCCGCACGAGGCTTTGCATCAGCGTGCGCAGGCGCGCGTCGGGTGTGTTCGCGAAGCGGCCCACGACCTGTTCCGTCAAGGCGCGTTCGGCCTCGGTGTCATGCATCGACATGGTTGTCTCCTTTCCTTCGTTTTGCGCGCCATGCTCGCGGCGTGGCACGGCCCGGCTAGCGCGGCGCCAAGCCTTCCCACGCGCGTTGCAGCAATGCGCGGATCGCCGCGCGCTCCAACGGTCGCGGATTGGGATAGGCATTCGTACACGCGAGATCGGCCGCTTCGTCGAGGCCCGCTTCGGGCATACCGATCTCCGCGAGCGACATGGGAATGCCAAGCGACTCGTTCAACGCGTAGAGCCGTGGCCCGGCTTCGTCCGCCTGCGCGCCGCCGAGCGCACGCGCCACACGCTCGAGCGCGTGTGGCGCGGCCGCGTGGTTGTAGTGCGCCGTATGCGGCAGCATGACCGCATGCGTTTGCGCGTGCGGCAGGTTGAACGTGCCGCCGAGCGTGTGGCAGAGCTTGTGATGCAGCGCCATGCTCACCGCGCCCAGGGAAGTGCCCGCGAGCCATGCGCCATACAGCGCGCGACTGCGCATCGCCGCGTCGTCGGGGCGACGCACGACACCGGGCAGCGCCTCGCCCAACGCGCGAATCGATTCTTCGGCCATCAGGCTGATCACCGGGTTCGCGTCCTCTGCGTAGAGCGCCTCGACCGCGTGCGCCATTGCGTTTATGCCCGAAGCCGCCGAAATGCCGGCCGGCAGCGAGACCGTGAGCGACGGATCGTAGATCACGGTGCGCGGCAGCACGCGCAGGTCGCGCCCGGTCTTTTTCAGACGCCCTTCGGTGAGACCGTAGATGGGCGTCATCTCCGAGCCCGCATAGGTCGTGGGCACGGCGACGATCGGCAGCGCCGATTCGAGCGCGATGGCCTTGCCAAGGCCGATGGTCGAGCCGCCGCCCACGGCCACGCAGCACTGCGCGTCCAGCGCCGCCGCTTTCTCTCGTGCGGCCCGCGCGACCTCCACGGGCACGTGCATGACCGCTTCGGCATGGATGCCCGCGGCGCGCTCGCCGAGCAGGCGCGCGACTTCTTCAGCGAGCGGCCGCTGCTCGGGTGTCGAGAGGATCAACGCGCGGCGCGCGCCCAGCCGGTCCACTTCTTCAGGCAACCGCGCGAGGTTGCCCCAGCCGAACACCACGCGCGACGGCAAGCCCTGATAAACGAAGCGATCCATACGTGCCTCAACGCTTGAAGTGGGGCGGCACCTGGGCGTCCACGTTGACCCACACCGAGCGGGCCTCCGTGTAGTCGTGCATCGCCTCGAAGCCCATTTCGCGACCGTAGCCCGATTGACCGACGCCGCCGAACGGGCTGCCCGGATTCACGCGCTTGTAGCAGTTCACCCAGCACATGCCCGCGTGAATCTTGCCCGCGATGCTGTGCGCGCGCGAGAGGTCGCGCGTCCACAGGCCGCTGCCGAGACCGTAGTCGGTGCCGTTGGCAATCGCGAGCGCTTCTTCGTCGGAGTTGAAGCGCAGCACGGTCACGAACGGGCCGAACACCTCTTCCTGCGCGATACGATCGTCCGGCGTCTTCGCCTCGATCACCGTGGGGCGCACGTAGTAGCCGTTGGCGAGCGCAGGGTCCTGCGGCGCGGTGCCGCCCGTGAGGACGCGCCCGCCCTGCTCGCGCGCCACGTCCATGAAGGCCTTCACGCGCTCCAGATGCTGCAGCGAAGTGAGCGGCCCCATTTCTGTTTCGGGGTCCAAAGGATTACCGACACGAATCGAAGCAGCGAGCGCCGCAAAGCGTTCGAGAAATTCGTCTGCGATGCGCTCGTGCAGCACCAGACGCGAACCCGCAATGCACGCCTGCCCCTGGTTGTGGAAGATCGCCCAGGCCGCGCCGTTGATGGCGGCGTCGAGATTGGCGTCGTCGAACACGATATTGGCGCCCTTGCCGCCCAGTTCGAGCTGCACGCGCTTCAGGTTGCCCTTCGAGGCCTCCACGATGCGCCGCCCCGTCGCCGTCGAACCGGTGAAGGCGATCTTGCCCACGCCCTCGTGTTCCGCAAGCCGCTGGCCGGCCGTATGTCCGTAGCCCGGCACGATGTTGACGACACCCGCGGGAAAGCCCACTTCCGCCATCAGCTCGACGATGCGCAGCGTGGAAAGCGGCGTGATTTCCGAGGGCTTCAGCACCACCGTGTTGCCGGCCGCGAGCGCCGGGCCCATCTTCCAGCTCGTGAACATGAGCGGGAAATTCCACGGCACGATCTGGCCCACCACGCCAATGGGCGCGCGCTGCACGTAGTTGAGAAAGCCCGTTTCGACCGGAATGACCGAGCCTTGCAGCTTGTCGGCCATGCCGCCGAAGTAGCGGAAGCACGCCGCCGTGCGCGGCACGTCCAGCGCGCGCGAATCGCGGATCGGGTGCCCCGTGTCGAGCGATTCCAGTTGCGCGAGTTCTTCGCCGTTCGCTTCGATGGCGTCGGCAAGACGCAGCAGCAGGCGGCCGCGTTCGGCAGCCGGCATCGCCGACCATTGCGGGAAGGCGCGCGTAGCGGCGGCCACGGCCAGATCGATGTCGGCGGCGGTGGCGGCGGCGATCTTCGTGATCAGCGAGCCGTCATGCGGATTGAGCACGTCGATGGTGCCGCCCTCGACGGCGTCGACGAAGCGGCCGGCGATGAACAATTGCGTTTGCATGAGTCATTCCTCGGTTGATGCTTAAGGCTTGCTGTGTAGCTGCGAAGCTCGTTCAAAACTCGACCGGATACGGCTTGAGTTCGCCGCTCTCGTAGCGCTTGGGCAAACCTGCGGTCGCGTTCTCCCACACGAGCAGCATCGAGCGCTTGGTCGAATAGCCCTGGTGGCGGATATCGGCGGGCATGGCGCAAATGTCGCCCGCGCGCATGGTGATGCGTGCGCGCGGCGCGCCGGTGTTCTTGTCGCCGATGTCCCAGACGATCTCGTCGGAGAGCTGCAGGAACCACTCCACGCGGTCGTTGCCGTGGAAAACCGGCAGGATGTATTCCTCGGTGGTCGGGCAGAACAGGCTCTGGCCGCACACCGAAGTGACCGATGGGTTCCATGTCACGTCCGAGCGCGAGAGGTACTTGAAGAGGTTGAACGCGTGCAGCTCGCCTTCGAAGCCGGGCTCGGCGTGCACTTCGGGGTTGTCCTGAGGCACGTCGGCGAAGGCGCGGTTCACCGGGAGGTCGTCGCGCAGCGGCGAGTCGCCTTCGAGGCCCGGCATGCGGCGCGTGGCGATGCGCGTACGCTCGATCGCGGCGTCGTTCTCGCCATGCTTGCGGCCGAATGCGGTACCGGTTTCCTCGGGCGCGGCGAACGGGTCGAAGCCTTCGTTGGTCCAGTCGTGCAGGATCGCCTTGAAGGTCGCCATGATGGTGGGCGTTTCGAATGTCTCGATATAGTCCACGCCGGCGTCCTTCATGATGCCGTTGAACGAGCCCGCATACACGTCCACCTTGCCGTAGTGGTTGCGCGTGCCGAACACGTGATCGAAGTTCACCCAGCCGTAGAAGAAGCCCCAGGCCACGTCGCGCATCATGGCGCGCAGGAAGGCGTCGGCGGGGATGGCGTGCGTGCGCGTCTGCCCTTTCGCGGGCCACAGCACTTTCACGAAGTACTCGTCGCGCGTGAATTCGAACGCGCCGAGCGTGTAGCGGCGATAGCCGGTCACGGCGTCGGGCTCGCTCGCGCGCACGGTGTCGGCGGCGAAGCCTGCGGAATGGTCGAGGGTATCGAGGGTGGCCATGTCGTGTCTCCAGTAGTCGAGTGTTCGGATAGCGCGTGTTGTCAGTGCAGGCAGATATCCGCCCACTTCTGCACGGACAGTTCACCGGCCATGGTCTGCACGAGTGCCACGCCAGCCTTTTGCGCGCTGAAGCGATACGCGCAGCCGGCCGGCAGCAGCGCTTGATGGCCGCGGCGCAACACCACGTGGCCCATCTTGCGGCCCGCGGGCTGCTCGCCCGCGTCGACCGTGCCCGTACCGCCCTTGGGCGGCGTATCGAGCTTGATGAAGTCGATGCGCACTTCGCCATCCATCAGGATCGCGAACTCATCGTGTACGCAGGCGAACCAGCGCGATTGCCCTTCCGTGCGCAGCACCTCGATCACGTAGTCGAGGTTCTTGCCGACCACGACTTTCTCGTAGGGCGCAGAGCTTGCGGCGACTTCGAAGACATTGGAGAAAACATAGTGGCGGGCGTCGCCGCTCGTGATTTCGATCTCGCCCTTGCGATACTGCTCGAGCGAGCCGAAGGCGGTGTGGAATGACGAATCGGTCATGGCTGTCTCCTGTTTTGGAAGGTTCGTTGGAATCCACTTTAGGAGCGCTGCGCGGCGGTAACAACCGGTGGCCAGGCAACTACGGCATTCGCGTTTCGCAAATAATCGCGGCAGGCGATCGTCGCAGGCGCTAGCGCACCCAGCCGCGCTCGATCAGCGGCACGTCCCAGGCGGGCTCGGGGCCCAGATACTCGGCCAGAAACTCCACCAGCGCCTTCACTTTCAGGGCCTGGCGCTGCGTGGAGGGATATACGGCGGCAAAACTCAATGCCGATAGGTGGTAGTCGGTGAGGATCGGCACGAGCGAACCGTTTAGGAGCGCCTCGCTCGCCACGAGCGTAGGCAGGCACACCACGCCGCCTCCCGTGAGCGCGTAATCGCGCAGCAAATGCACGGAGTTCGAGCGGATCATGCCGGGCAACTCCATCTCCACGACTTCGTCGCCGCGAGTCATCGTCCAGCGGTTGCGCGAGGGATAGCCCGAATAGAGCGCCGTGGTGTGCTGCAGCAATTCGCGCGGATGCTGCGGCGCGCCATGCTCCTCCAGATAAGCGGGCGTGGCGCAAAAGAGCCGCCGCACCGAAAAGAGCCGCCGCTCGATCAGCGAATCGGAAATCGGCGGGAAGATCTGGAAAGCGACGTCGAAGCCTTCTTCGATCGGATCGACCACGCGGTCGTTGACGATCACGTCGAGCTGGATGCCGGGATAGCGGCGGTTGAACTCGGCGAGCGGCGCGCCGAAATGGCCCAGCGCGAAGCCCGGCAACATCTGGATGCGCAGCCTGCCAGTGGGCGTGGCGCGCAGCTCGCGCATCTGGTCGGTCAGCTCGTTCACACGCCCCACCACCTCCGCGCACTCACGATAAAACGCCTCGCCGACTTCGGAGAGGCGCACGTGCCGCGTGCTGCGATGAAAGAGCGGGGCGTTGACGAACTTCTCCAGTTGCTGGATGCGGTTCGTCACGACCGAACTGGTCACGCCGAGTTGCCGGGCCGCCTCCGCGAAACTGCTCGTTTCCGCCACGCGCACAAACGCCTCGATGCTCAGGAATCGGTCCATGCTCCTCTCTTCTTCTCGGGTTCGGGCCCTTCAAGTATAGGGCCCGCCTCCGGGCGCTCGCGCCGCTCTGCACGGGCGGCGCGCACGCTACTCGGCCTGCCCCGCTGCAGGCAAGGGCGCGCCGGGGGCAACGGGGGCGGCAGCCTCGCTGCGCCGCAGCTTGGCGGGCGCGGTTTCCTTGAGGAAGAGGCTCACCAGAACGCCGAGGAAGACCGCGCCGATCGGCAGCCACAAAATGTTCTGGATACCGAAATGCGCTGCCACGAATCCGGCGAGCGCGGGCGCCACGCCGCCGCCAAAGATTTCGCCCGCGCCCACCACGAGTCCGATCGAAGTCGAGACCATGCCGGCTGGCGCGGCTTCTGTGGCAACCGGCCCCGAGAGCAGCGAAACAAGGCCGAGCGTGAAGAAAGACGCCGCGAACAGCACCGCGAAGAGCGCGAACGGCTGCGCGCCGAGACCGCGAAACACGATCAGCATGACAGCAGTGCCCACAAAGCCGACGACGCTCGCGAGGCGCCGGCCCAACAGATCCGAAAGCCCCGGCAAGCCGAACTGTCCGACGAAACCGCCAAAGCCAATTGCCGAGGCCACCACGCCCATGCGCTGGGTGTCGAGCGAAAGGTACTGCGTGAGATAGAGCGGCAGCATGGCGCCGAGCACGAACACGCCCGTCATGGCGCAGAAGAGCGCGACCATCGCCACGGGAATGTTGCGGCTGCGAATCACGTCACGCCAGTGCCCGCGTTCGGCCTTCGCCGCGGATGCGCCCGAATCAGGCGCAGGCGCGCCTTGCGGCTCACGGATCACGCGGTACATCAGCAAGCCGAGAATGAGGCCCGGCACCGACACGAGTGCGAACACCCAGCGCCAGCTCATCACGCCCAGCAACTGCGTCGCGATGATCGGCGAAAGCGCGAGCCCGAACAGCGCGAAGCCGCTTTGCTGGAGTCCGAGATTGAAGCCGCGGCGCTTCGGATGCGAGGCATCGGCGGTGGCGGCGAAGCTGGTCGGGCAGAAAGAACCCTCCGCCACGCCCATCAGCGCGCGCACGGCCAGCAGGCTCGCGAAGCCGCCTGCGAGGCCCGAGAAGCCCGAGAGCAGCGAGAACGCGATGATCGCCGGGATCAGCACCTTGCGCCGCCCCACCTTGTCGGACATGCCGCCCATGACCGCCGCGAACACGCCCCACGAAAGGCCCAGGATACCGATGCAATTGCCGACATCCTGCGCATTGAGGTTGAGGTCCTTCATGATGGACGGGAACAACGGCGCGATCAGCCAGCGGTCGAGGCCCACCAGGCCGAAGCCCAGTGCCAGCAGCGTCACGGCTTTCCATTCGTAGGCCGTGTCCCATGTGTTCGGTTTCATCTCTGTCTCCTTGGGCCGGCCGGATGCCGCGCCACTCGTTCATGGTCGAAAACGGGTGTGCGACGCGACGTGCGCCACTGCGCGGGACGCCATCGACATCGACGACGCAAAGATAGTCGCAAGCGCAGCGTGATCAGTACCGGATAACGCCCGAATACGTCATTCGCGGATCGCGAACAATCGGGCGCGCAAGGCCGCCGGGCACGGCAGACGGGACGCTGCGAGCGGGGCGCGCCACGCGTTGCATCGCGGCGCGCCCACCCCAGGACAATTACGGGTAGACGCTCGCTGGCGCGCCGGGCGGTAGGCTTTCAGCGCATGAGTTGCCCGGGCCCGAGCGATCTGCAGGCCGCCGCCGCGCGGATTGCGGGGAAGATCCGCGAGGAATGAGTGCGGCGCTCACGCTTTGCGCAAGTGCTCGGTATGCATGTCGCTCAGACGGCTCAGCAGGATGCCGTAGCCGGTCAAATGCCCGAGATAGACGCTCGTGAACACGCCCGTTGCGGGCAGCGCCTCGACAAGCGCATGCAGTTCACCGCGAGTCAGCGGCTCCACGAGTAGACCTGGGCGCTCCACCCGAAGGTCGGCCTGCGAAGCCAGTTGCCGGTGCACGTCCACGAGGCGCGCGAGGCCGAGCCGGTATGCCTCTTTCCATTGCGTATCGAGCGCCTCGTATTGCGCGTTGAACGTATCGAGCGTTTCAAGGAAGCCGACGATCGAATCGAACAACTCGTGGTAGCACGCGAACAGCGGCAGGCGATCCCGATTGCGCTTCAAATGCGCCGACACCCACGACTGCTCGAGATCGGACTTGAGGAGATCGTGCGCCTGCTTCAGATTGCTGCTCGACACCCGCAGCGCAGCCGTCGCCGATTTCAGTTTCGCGCGGTCCAGCGTTTTCGTTGCAACCTCGGTGAGCAAGGCTTCGGCCTGTGCGTTGCCGTCGTTCACGAGCGTATTCGCCCAGAAGCCGTGATCGGGCGGAAAGGCAACCTGCTGGATGATGAAACCGAGCAGCATGCCGAGCACCACGCCGATCAGGCGCTGCTCCAGCAGCGGTATGTGCTCGCCCGTGTAGAGCACGAGCGTCATCGGCACGGTGATGCTCGTCATCTGGAACACCGAAGGCCGCATGCGCACGATCGTGAAGATCACGAGCGGCAGCAGGATCACGCCCAGCCACAAATGCGGCGCGGTCAGCCAGATCAGCAGCGTGCCGATCGGCATCGCGACGAGATTCGACATCACGCGCTTGTGGAAGTATCCGCGCGCCGCCGAGATGGAACTGCCGAGCGCGAGTGTGAGCATCGCCGAGCCGGAAAGCGCGACTGCCGCCTCGGGATACCCGCACGCGTACGGCACGCCGAATCCGATCCACATACCGAGCGTGAGTTTCGTGTATTTCGCGAGTTCGGAGAGGGAAAAGCGTGCGAGCGCACGGCGAAACGGCGTGAGCGGTTTGTGGGCGTAGGAGATGGTGGCCATGGATGCCGTCGGTCGTTTCAGGCGGAGCGCCAATGTTAACGCGATTGACGCGACTGTTCCGGCACTCAGTCCACCTCAGACGATTCCGGAGGATTTTTCCACCCGGATTTTTTTCCGATTTGTAAGACCAAACGTCGGCACTTTGTGCGGATGCCGGCCAGTGTTGGCTTTGCGGGCGGCGCTGCGCAAGGCGCATTCCTTGCGAATTATTTTCAATTTCTTTCGCGTTTTGTTCCTTTACCGTCATGTGCAACGGATGAAGTTCGCATTACGAACCCACTTTTGCGAACGTCTCCGCATCCCTCAAGCACTGGGGTCTGCCCATGACGACAACAACGAAGGTCTCCATTTGCCTGCCGACGTACAACCGGCCTGAACTGCTGGTTCGCTGCATCGAATCGTGCCTCATGCAAACGCATGCGAACATCGAGATCGTGATCGGCGACGACTCGAGCGACGATCGCACGCAGCAGCTGATCGCCTCGCGTTACGGAGACGACCCGCGCATCGCCTACCGGCGCAACGTGCCGGCGCTCGGCCAGGCGCCCAACGTGGCCAGCCTTTTCGAGCGGGCGAGCGGAGACAAGATCCTCCTGATCCACGACGACGACTATCTGCTCGTGCGCTGCATCGAGAAGCTGCTTGCGCAGTGGGAGCGTTATCCGGATCTGGAAGTCGCGTTCGGCGATCAATACGAAACCGATCACGACGGGCGCATCATGCACGCGGCCAGCGAACGCATGAACATCGCGTATCACCGTACGGCCAGCGCCGCGGGACTGCAACACCCGCCGGGCCGCGTGGGCATCGTGCAGATGTTCCCCAACAACGGCTGGCTTGCCAATGCGGCGCTCGTCAAGCGCATCGGCTACGACGACCGCTACGGCACCTGCTGCGATTACGTGTTCGGCACGCGCCTGTGCCTCGCGGCAAAACGGGTGTGCTACGTGAACGAATACGTTTCGTGCTATCGCATCACAGACGTTTCGGTATCCCAGGCGACGCGCACGAGCATCAATGCCTCGTCGATCTCGGCGTGGCGTTTTCTCAACAGCCTCACGTTGCCGCCCGAACTCGAACCGGCGCGCAAGCTCGCCATGCGCCGGCTCGTGCCGATCGTGGTCTCGCTGCTCGCGCGCAATCGCGAGGCGCGCGCCGGGTTGCAGCTCGCACTCTGCAATCTCTACGCGTACCGCTTCGGCTTCAGCCCGCGACTCTACTACCACCTGCTGATGATCTGGAAAGCCACGCGGCGGCCCGGCGCGGAGCCCGTCGCCCTGTTAGGCATGAAGGACGAGCAGGTCGTGGATACGTCCCGAACGCGCATGCCGTAGCGAACGCATCACGCCGTGAACGGGGCTGCAGGTCTGGGGTGCACCTTTCGTGACGGGCTCGCAGTCGTCCGTCTCGTTGGAATACGCGCACATGGCGTTGGCGAGCGCACCTGTACATGGCGTCTCCTTGCCGGACCGGTAGTCGATTGGATTGCCTTTTAGTGTCGACAGTTGGATTCAGCATATGGCGAATTCCCGCCTTTCTCCGAGACCTTCTCGCGACCGTGTTGACATCTCCGTAACCGCCCTGCGATTTCGAGAGCGAAGCGGGCGGCGGATTTGTTACACTCCGCGGCGCCCCGGGGGAAAGAAAGCGCATGGATGAAGACGTCGGCGTACTGGCCGCCCTGGAAACGGGCGAGCAGTCGAGCGTCGCCGGGATTGTCGACCGAGTGGCGCGCGGCATCATCGAACGCCGGCTCGTCCCGGCGACGACCCGAATTCGGTCGATCTCGCCAAACGCTTCGGTGTGAGCCCTACGCCCGTGCGTGAGGCGCTTTTCGCGCTCACGCGCGAAGGCCTCGTCGACTGGTCGCCGCGCCGCCGCCCGCCGCCTGCGCTGAGCAAGCGCCCTCGCTGCGCCCCTTTTTTATTAACGCGGACACCGCGGCGAACGGGGCCTGCCGCCCTCCCCGCCAGGCTTGCCGAAAGGCCGGGGATACAACATACTTGACGATTCGACCGAATTCCTTCCGCATTCTCGTTCTACCGGGTTCTTTCTCATCATGAGCACAATTCTTGAAAGCCTTCCGACCGGCCAAAAGGTCGGTATCGCCTTCTCCGGCGGCCTCGACACCAGCGCCGCGCTGCACTGGATGAAGCTCAAGGGCGCCGTGCCTTACGCCTATACGGCGAACCTGGGCCAGCCCGACGAAGACGACTACGATTCGATCCCGCGCCGCGCGACCGAATACGGCGCCGCCGGTGCACGCCTGATCGACTGCCGCGCGCAGCTCGTGGCGGAAGGCATCGCCGCCCTGCAATGCGGCGCGTTCCACATCTCGACGGCCGGCGTCACGTACTTCAATACGACCCCGATCGGCCGCGCTGTGACGGGCACGATGCTCGTGGCGGCGATGAAGGAAGACGGCGTCAACATCTGGGGCGACGGTTCGACCTACAAGGGCAACGACATCGAGCGCTTCTACCGCTATGGCCTGCTCGTCAATCCGGACCTGAAGATCTACAAGCCGTGGCTCGACCAGCAGTTCATCGACGAACTGGGCGGCCGCTCCGAAATGTCGGAGTTCATGCGCCAGTCGGGCTTCGAATACAAGATGTCGGCCGAGAAGGCCTATTCGACGGACTCGAATCTGCTCGGCGCAACGCACGAAGCGAAGGACCTCGAAAGCCTGGAAAGCGGCATCAAGATCGTGAACCCGATCATGGGCGTGGCGTTCTGGCGCGACGACGTCAAGATCGACCGCGAAGAAGTGACGATCCGCTTCGAGGAAGGCCAGCCGGTCGCGCTGAACGGCCAGACTTTCCCGAACGCCGTGGAACTGCTGCTCGAGGCGAACCGCATCGGCGGCCGTCACGGTCTGGGCATGAGCGACCAGATCGAAAACCGCATCATCGAGGCGAAGAGCCGCGGCATCTACGAAGCCCCGGGTCTGGCGCTGCTTCACATCGCGTATGAGCGCCTCGTGACGGGCATCCACAACGAAGACACCATCGAGCAGTACCGCGAAAACGGCCGCCGCCTGGGCCGCCTGCTGTACCAGGGCCGCTGGTTCGACCCGCAGGCCATCATGCTGCGCGAGACGGCCCAGCACTGGGTGGCGCGCGCCATCACCGGCGAAGTGAAGATCGAACTGCGCCGCGGCAACGACTACTCGATCCTCAGCACGAAGTCGGACAACCTCACGTATCAGCCGGAGCGTCTGTCGATGGAGAAGGTCGCCTCGACGTTCTCGCCGCGCGACCGTATCGGCCAGCTGACGATGCGCAACCTCGACATCACCGACACGCGCGAGAAGCTGCGTGTGTACTCGAAGGTCGGTCTGCTCGCACCGGGTGCGGCTTATACGCTGCCGCAGCTGAACGACGAGAAGAAGTAAGGCGTCGTCGCTCAAGGGAGAAAGGGAAGGCACTGGGCCTTCCCTTTTTTTATGTCTGCGCGGGTTTGCGACTGGCGTTCGAGTTACCCACAGATTTTGTTGGCAAGCTTGTGGAGAACACCTGGGACGAGTGCCCTAACTCGTTGATCGACTGGATGTTTTCCGCTGCGTGAGCGCGGAAGGCAGTGACGGACTGCCAGGCCAGGCCGCAATACGCCCACCGACATATCAGCCGTCGAGCGTATTGAAGACACTCACTGCGCGGCAAGTTGCTTCATCTTCCCGTAGACGAATTGCCCGAAATACCACGACAGATCGGAGTGGTTGAGGATGTTCCCGTCGGAGAGCGCCCCCGCCTCGAGCTTCAGGCGGCGCAGCATGAGCTTGCCGGCCTGCGAGGCGATGTAGAGCCGCACCAGCTCCTTGCGGGTCTTCTCGTCGGCCGATTCGAAGTGCTCGCGGCCTTGCTTGACCTCCTCGTTGCGCTGCGAGCGCGCCTCTTCGTCGCGCGCCGCGATGCTCTGCTTCACCGCCGTGGTCGCGACCGTCCTGGCGGTCTCCTGAGCCGTCGCAGCCACGGCCAGCTCGCCCTGGATCGCCACCATCTTGCGCTCGGCCTCCGAGACCTGCCAGTTGTGGCTCAACGCCTTCATCAGATAGCCCGCAGGGCTCTTGGTCACCTTGCCCTGGTTGAGCCGGAAACGCGTGTATTCGATGGCCTGCTGGATGCGCTCGTCGGTCCAGCTCATGCGATGCTCCGCGATCACGTCGAACTGCTTGTTGGAGAGGCCGAACTCCTCCTTGAGCGTGAGCAGCAGGTCGTGCGCGTCGGGCTGCCGTGAGAGAAGCGCGGCGACCGTGTCCTTGCGCTTCATCCGGAAGCGGATCTTGTTGATTTTGCGCGAGGTTTCCGAGTCGGCCCGGGTTTCGTAGCTGAGGTCGATGTCGGATAGCTCGTTGATCTGGCGCACCGCCGGATCGAGATACTTGGGCCGGAAATGCTTGAACTCCGACGCGCTCGTACCGAGTTTGCCGGGCCAGCGCCGCATGACGTCGAGCTCGATCCAGTCGGTCAAGCCGGCCGCCACGAAGGGCAACACATAGTCGTAGATCGCGCGCGCGTAGGTCTGCGAGAACGACGCCGTGATGCACAGGTTCAGCCAGTGATGCTTGTCGGGCCCGGTGATGTGGCGCAGCATGAGCGGCGGAATGCGGAACTGGATGCGCCCCTTGCCGATCTTGACGCTGCCCATCAGTTGCTCGGAAATCCACTGGTCGTCTTCGCTGGGCGCGCGGTCGGGCGGCGTGTCGGTCACCTCGATCAGCACGCGCTGCGCTTCCTTGATGACGCTCTGCAAATGGCGCACGTTGCGGCTCTCATAACGCATGAGCCACTTGAAGTAATTCAGGTCGACGTCGTAGATATCGCGCGGCGCGGGTTCCTGGGCGGCAATGAAATAGGCGGCGTCGATGAAACGGCGCGAAGAAAGCCCAAGCCCATTGATGGCGACGAACACGTTGTTGCGCTGAAAACCGATCTCCCGCGTGCTCTCATTGATCGGCTGGCCGGACATCTCCTCAAAGAGACCCAGCGACATCTGCAGTGTTGTAGTCCTTCGCCCGCTCTCCTCCGACATACGCACGCTCTCCCCGTCGACATTGGCGGGCACTCTATCACTACGCAAACACAAGTCAACACAATAAACGTTACCTCAAACAGGCACCGGATTCGGCTCGCGCACAAAAAACGTACCTGATCGCACAAATATCTCTACAGCGGCGGCACATAAAACGGCACCCGGCCGCACATAAAACGGTGCAGCGAGCACATAGAACGGTGCTTTTGAAAGGCAAGTCCTTGAAAAGCAAGAAAATGGGTGCGTACGTTAGTTGGTTGGTGGGTTTTTATCTTTAAGTAAACAAACAAACCGCTCACAAAAAAAGATGCTCAGTGCGAACTTTTTCGTGTTGTGTCTCGCGATGCAGTGAGGGAATTCAAGAGGAATAACCCTTCAAAGCCCCGCACGTAAAGGCTCTCGGTGGCGGTGCATCGGGACTGGATTTGCTTTTCGCCCGCCGAAACCCATGGAAAGGTAACGATTTCTGTGCAGTTACAGTGATCTATGGAAGTGGTTTATGTGCAGAACGTCTTTACGCGAGCCGACATCAAGTTGGATGCGGCAAAGGTGGTCGATGGGACGTTATTCAGAAGTGACTTTTCGGTGGGAGGAAGGAAGGCAACGGAATTTGTGCATGGCCGAGCGACGCCGTGATAGCAACGTTTTTTGTGCACATCCTGGAAGGCGGGCGGAAGGTAACGGTTATTGTGCGGTCGCCGTGTGATGATTCCGTCGTTTGCCGCCTGCGCGAGGTAACGAAATTTGTGCAGCGTTGGCGGTGAGATTCGTCCTGGTGGAACTGGGCTGCCTCGGGATAGCGAAATGGCAGCGGCATTGGGCGCGCAGGGGAAATCGGGTAACGGTTTTTGTGCCTTTACGGTGGTCGGCGCGCGCGCGGCAAGGCTTTCCCTGCGCGTACGGTAACGGTTTTTGTGCAATCGCGACCGGCCAGGGTGGCTCGCAGAAATCTGGAAGCACAAAAATCGTTACCCGCCCGCCAGGTCAGGGGGCTAAGCGGATCAGCCGGTGAAACTGCACAAAAACCGTGACTGTGCGGGGCGCATGGGAGCGATGAAGCCTGCGGGGAATGATCTGAAGCTGGATTTGCACAAAAACCTCGACCGACATCGTCAACAACGAGGTGCTCTGGCCCCGGCGATTTGCACAAAAAATAGGCAGACGGCAGCGAAAGGGCCTACAACGGCCTGGGCGACGTTGCCGGTTTTGCTGCTACTTTGCCCTTGGGAATGTCCCACGAGGGCAATACGGGCCGTTTTGAAGGGTCATTTTTTTTCATATCGCCCTCAATTAGTGTGTTTTCATACGCTTTTGCTGTATTCTACGCTTTATCCAAATTCTGATAAAAAGCGTATTAATGGCGAAAACTATCGAATTGCCGTCGATCGATCGACGTGTGGATCTTTCCGCGATCACTGAATTTGCCGAAGAGGCCGGTCGTCTATCTGAAGAGCTTCGGGAGATGATGCTGGCGCCGCGGCCGCGAAAGATGGCGCCCACATTTACGTCCGCTCAGGTCGCAGAGATGTGCGGCATTGATCGCATCAAACTGAACAACCTGCTCGCCACCCGCGAGGGTCTTCCGCAAGGTGTGGCGCAAGGTTCCGGGCGCAGCCGGGTCTTCACGCTGCCGGAAGCGAGAACCTGGGTCCAGCAGGTCTCCGATATTTATCAGACACCGCTCCATACCGGGGTGCGCGACGCCGACGGCAAGGTGATTCTCGTTGCCAACTTCAAGGGCGGCTCGACGAAAACGACCACCACCATGTGTCTCGCCCAAGGCCTGACCTTGCGTGGTCGCAAGGTTCTGCTGATCGACCTGGATCCGCAGGCGTCGCTCACGGAGCTTTGCGGTCTGTATGCCGAAAAGGAAGTGACTGAGGATAGCACGGTCCTGCCGTTCATCTACGACCCGCATATGGAAGGCGGTCTGCTGAATTTTGTGCAGGAAACCTATTGGGACGGACTTGACGTCATTCCCGCGCACCCCACGCTGTTTTCCGCGGAGTTCCATATTCCCGGAACCGTGATCAAGAACCCGGGGTTCAAGTTCTGGGATCTGCTGCGTCAGGGGGTGGAGGTGCTGCGCAAGCAATACGACTACATCATTCTGGATACGGCGCCGTCGCTGTCTTATCTCACGATCAATGCGCTCATGGCCGCCGACGCGATGGTCATGCCGCTCGTGCCCGAAAGCCTGGACTTCATCAGCTCGGTCTCGTTCTGGAGCCTGTTTTCTGACCTCGCGCACACGATCATGGAACGCGGTGACGAGAAGACATACGACTTCGTTTCCGTCCTGCTTTCGAAGGTCGACTACGGCAAGACATCGTCTGCACCGGTTGTGCGCTCGTGGGTGCAGCGGACTTACAAGGACTGGGTGAACGCGCTCGAGGTGCCGGCCAGTTCCGCGATGAGTAACGGCGCACTCGCCATGGCGACTGTGTTCGACATCAGCAAGGGAGACCTCGCTGACAAGACGGTCGCGCGCGTGCGTCAGCCGCTGACTGATTACGTACAGTGGATCGACGATCTTTACGTCGAACAATGGAGGGCCGGCAAGTGAGTTCATTCCGCGACAAGATGGCGGCGAAGACCCGTGAACTCGGTTCGACGTCGGAGCGGCCAGCCGCCGAACGGCCGGCAGCCGTCGCTCCGGCCGAGCCGCCGCGCCGCAGCAGCGCGTTCAAGACCGGGCCCGGCATGCTCGGCGCGTTGGCGGTGGCGCAGCAGCGCATCCAGGAACTGGAGAACACGAGCGACAAGCTCATGCTTCCGGTGAACGCGATTCAGCCGAACCCGTGGCAGCCGCGCAAGATTTTCAGCGACGAGGGCCTTGCCTCGCTGGCCGAATCGATCCGCGAAGTCGGGCTCGTCGAGCCGATCGTCGTTCGTCGGGCGGAGAACGGCTATCAGCTGATCGCCGGTGAACGACGTCTTCGCGCGCACGCCCTGATTCAGGCACAGGATATTCGCGCCTCCGTGATCGAGTGCTCCGATCAGGACATGGCGGTGCTCGCGCTGGTGGAAAACGTCGGTCGCGAAGACCTCACTGATTATGAAATTGGACAATCGCTGCGCCGCGCCGAACGGGAGTTTCCGACGCGCAAGCGCATGGCGGAGGCGTTGGGAATGTCGCGCAAAGGCCTGTACCGGTTTTTGGCCTTTGAAAATCTGCCGGACTTCATCCGGCGCGATCTTGATTTGAATCCACGACTGCTCGGCGGCTCGGCTGCTGACGAGGTTGTTTCGGCAATCAAGAAGTACGGCTCGGCGGGTCTTTCGGCTGCGCGCGACTTGTGGCCGGCCGTGGTCGGCCGGACGCTGGACCAAGGCAAGCTGGCCGCGGCGATCGGAGCGCAAGCGAGTCGGGGGGAATCGACCGAAAGCGTATCCGAACGCAGCATCGAGAAGATCTTCTCGGGCAAGAGCCACGCCGGCAGCATTACCAAAGACACCAACAGCTTTACGGTGAAGCTCAAGACGGGTGTGCTGTCGGATGCCCAGGAAACGCAAATTCGGGAGCTGATCAGTCAGCTGTTCAATGTGAAGCCAGGCTGATTGGGCCTCGAGGCTGTTGATGTGGATGGAAGCCCGCCTCGGCGGGCTTTTTCTTTTTGCGGGTTAAGTTGTGTGTCGAGTTGACACACAGTTGTCCGGCGGGGCGAGCGTGTGTCGACTCGACACACGGGAAGGTGCGTCGTGGCCGGGACGTGTGCGGGCTGTGACGATGCCCTGTGCACGGTGCCAGGATTTCGGTTGCCGTCAGCTCGTCGAGGGTTGGTTGTTGGAGGTGAGCGCTTCCAGACGTTGGGTCCATCGACTTGCTCCGTGTGTCGAGTCGACACATTGCGGGGAGAAGGTGTTCGGCTTGGCTTGCGTCGTGTCAAGCCGAGCGGGCGTCGATAATGCCTGCGTTCCCCCGGCGAGGGGGGGGGGGTGGGG
>NZ_JBFRCN010000070.1:0-35520 GCF_040965835.1 Paraburkholderia sp. BR10872 | reverse complement strand
CTTGCTGACTCCTGCGTCCGCCGGTTTCCGCGGCGGCCTTCGCTGCCCTGACGTCGGAGACATCGAACTGCGAAGGGGGCGAATCTTATCGCCCCCGCCGGCACTGTGCAAGGGGGTGGCGAAAATAATTTCGATCGCCGCTCGCGGCGATCGAATCTCCCGGGCATTTACTTGTTCTTGAACACGGGCTTGCGCTTCTCGACGAACGCAGCCATCCCTTCCTTTTGGTCTTCCGAAGCGAAGAGCGAATGGAATAGACGGCGCTCGAAGTGCACGCCTTCAGCAAGCGTCGTCTCGTAGGCGCGGTTCACCGACTCCTTCGCCATCATCACAGCGGGCAACGAGAATTCGCAGATGGTCGTAGCCGCCGCCAGCGTTTCGTTCAGCAATTCCGCAGCCGGAATCACGCGCGATACGAGACCGGCGCGCTCCGCCTCCTCCGCACCCATCATCCGGGCGGTCAGGCACAGGTCCATCGCCTTCGCTTTGGACACCGCGCGCGGCAGACGCTGCGTACCGCCCGCCCCCGGAATCACGCCCAGCTTGATCTCCGGCTGGCCGAACTTCGCCGTATCGGCCGCGAAGATCATGTCGCACATCATGGCTAGTTCGCAGCCACCGCCGAGCGCGAAGCCCGCGACCGCCGCGATGATCGGCTTGCGAATCGAGCGGATCGTTTCCCAGTTGCGCGTGATGTAGTCGCCTTTGTACACATCCATGAAGGTGTAGCTCGCCATCATCCCGATGTCGGCGCCCGCGGCGAACGCCTTTTCGCTACCCGTGATGACGATCGCGCCAACGCCCTCATCGGCGTCGAACGCCTTGAGTGCCGCGCCCAGTTCGTCCATGAGCGCATCGTTTAGCGCGTTGAGCGCTTTTGGCCGGTTCAGCGTGATCAATCCGACCTTGCCACGCGTCTCAACCAGGATGTTTTCGTACCCCATAACTCCTCCTTCCATCAAAAGAAAGTCCCCGAAAAAATTTTTTACGCCGAACTTTGACTAATGCTAACATTGGCCAACCAACCGGTCGGTCAATTAATTGGCGCGGGCCCTGTCCAACCTCTCAATCAACGTTGAGCCATGACACATTCGCTGTTTGCCAAGCATGAGGGCGCGCTTCAAAAAGCGCTTGCCGCCATCGAGACCCGCGGCTACTGGAGCCCGTTCGCCGAAATGCCCAGCCCCAAAGTGTACGGGGAAACCGCCAGCGCAGATGGCGAAGGCGCGTTCAAGGCCCACCTGAATCGCGCCTTCGAACTCGACCAGCCGTCGACGGGCGAAACCGTCGGCAGCGAGGCCTCGCCGTTCGGCTTCGCGCTCGGCGCGCGCTATCCGAAGTCGACGCCCGACCAGTTGATCGAAGCCGCGCAGCAAGCCCAGCGCGACTGGCGCGCAGCCGGCCCGCAGGCATGGGCGGGCGTGAGCCTCGAAATCCTCGAGCGCCTGAACCGCGCGAGCTTCGAGATCGCCTTTAGCGTGATGCACACGACCGGCCAGGCATTCATGATGGCCTTCCAGGCCGGCGGCCCGCACGCTCAGGATCGCGCGCTCGAAGCCGTCGCCTACGCCTACGACCAGCTGCGCCGCATTCCCGCCGACGCCCACTGGGAAAAGCCGCAGGGCAAGAACCCGCCCCTGGCGATGCAAAAGCGCTTCACGATCGTGCCGCGCGGCACCGGCCTCGTGCTCGGCTGCTGCACGTTCCCGACCTGGAACGGCTACCCCGGCCTCTTCGCCGATCTGGCGACGGGCAACACGGTCATCGTCAAGCCGCACCCGGGCGCGATCCTGCCGCTCGCGATCACCGTGCGCATTGCGCGTGAGGTGCTGCGCGAAGCCGGCTTCGATCCGAACGTCGTGACGCTGCTCGCCACCGACCCCAACGACGGCGCACTCGTGCAGCAGCTCGCACTGCGCCCCGAGATCAAGCTGATCGACTTCACGGGCAGCACGCAAAACGGCGACTGGCTCGAGCGCAATGCGCATCAGGCGCAGGTCTACACGGAAAAGGCCGGCGTGAACCAGATCGTGATCGACTCCGCGGACGAGCTGAAGGCCGTCGCCCGCAACATCGCGTTCTCGCTCTCGCTTTACTCGGGCCAGATGTGCACGGCGCCGCAGAACATCTATGTGCCGCGCGACGGCATCCGCACCGCTGAAGGCCGGCTGAGCTTCGAGGCCGTCGCCCAGGCGATTGCCGGCGCCGTGCAGAAGTTCGTCGCCGATCCGGTGCGCGCCGTCGAAGTGCTCGGCGCGATCCAGAACGAAGGCGTGACGGCTCGCATCGACGAAGCCCGCAAGCTCGGTACCGTGCTCGCCGACAGCCAGACGCTCGAACACCCGCAGTTCGCCGGCGCACGCGTGCGCACGCCGCTCGTGCTCTCACTCGACGCAGCGCGCGACGCCGCCCAGTTCACGCGCGAATGGTTCGGCCCGATCTCGTTCGTGATCGCCACGGATTCGACTGCGCAGTCGCTCAAGCTGGCCGGCGAGACCGCGCGCGACCACGGCGCGCTCACGCTTTCCGTCTACAGCACGGACGACGCCGTGATCGAAGCCGCACATGAAGCCGCCATCACCGGCGGCGTGGCGCTCTCGATCAACCTCACGGGCGGCGTGTTCGTGAACCAGTCGGCTGCATTCTCGGACTTCCACGGCACCGGCGCGAACCCCGCGGCGAACGCCGCGCTCGCCGACGCCGCCTTCGTGGCGAACCGCTTCCGCGTGGTTCAGAGCCGCGTTCACGTCGAACCGAAAGCGGCCCCCGCCGTCGCCAGCTGATCGGCCTGCGCCGCTCAGCCGAATGGCGCCCGATTGCCCATCCCTCTAGCATGCAAGGCGTGAGCGCACTTCTGCGCTCGCGCCCCAGGAACCCGAGATGACCGAAGCCTATATCTGCGACGCGATTCGCACCCCGTTCGGCCGCTATGGCGGCGCCCTCAAGGACGTCCGCGCGGACGACCTCGCCGCGGTGCCGATCCGCGCCCTCGTCGAGCGCAATCCCGGCGTGGACTGGAGCGCGCTCGACGACGTGCTCTACGGCTGCGCCAACCAGGCCGGCGAAGACAACCGCAACGTCGCGCGCATGGCCGCGCTGCTCGCGGGCCTGCCGACCGACGCGCCGGGCGGCACGCTCAACCGCTTGTGCGGCTCGGGCCTCGACGCTGTCGGCAGCGCGGCGCGCGCGATCAAGGCGGGCGAAGCGCGCCTCATGATCGCGGGCGGCGTGGAAAGCATGACGCGCGCGCCGTTCGTCATGGGCAAGGCGGCTTCGGCGTTTTCGCGCGAAGCGGCCATCTACGACACGACCATCGGCTGGCGTTTCGTCAACAAGCTGATGAAGCAGCAGTACGGTGTCGATTCGATGCCGGAGACGGCGGAAAACGTCGCGGAAGAATTCGGCATCAATCGCGCCGATCAGGACGCGTTCGCGTTGCGCAGCCAGCAGAAAGCGGCCCGCGCGCAGAAGGACGGCACGCTCGCGCAGGAAATCGTCGCGGTCGAGATCGCGCAAAAGAAGGGCGACCCCGTGCGTGTAACGCTCGACGAGCACCCGCGCGAAACTTCGCTCGAATCGCTCGGCAAGCTCAAGGGCGTCGTGAAGCCGGACGGCACGGTCACGGCGGGCAACGCCTCGGGCGTCAACGACGGCGCCTGCGCCCTGCTGCTCGCCAACGAGGCGGCCGCCAAGCAGTATGGCCTGCGTCGCCGCGCGCGCGTGCTCGGCATGGCGACCGCCGGCGTCGCGCCGCGCATCATGGGCATCGGCCCGGCGCCCGCTACGCAAAAACTGCTCAAGCAGCTCGGCATGACGCTGGATCAGTTCGACGTGATCGAACTCAATGAGGCGTTCGCCTCGCAAGGCCTCGCCGTGCTGCGCGCACTCGGCATTGCCGACGACGATCCGCGCGTGAACCCGAATGGCGGCGCGATTGCACTGGGCCACCCGCTCGGCGCTTCGGGCGCACGTCTCGTGACGACGGCGCTCCATCAGCTGGAGCGCACGAACGGACGCTTCGCACTTTGTACGATGTGCATCGGCGTCGGCCAGGGCATCGCCCTCGCGATCGAACGCATCGAGCCATAACGCGCGCAGTATCGACCGGCCGCCGGGCGATGCATTCGGCGGTCTCAGACAGCTTTGCATGGGACCAGGAGACAACCGATGCCCTACGATGCGATCCGCGTCGAAATCGACGCATCCACCCGCGTGGCCACGATCACGCTGAACCGCCCGGACAAGCTCAACAGCTTTACGCGCGCCATGCACCGCGAGCTCGTCGCAGCGCTCGACGAGGTCGCCGCGGCCGGCGCGCGCGCCCTTGTGCTGACGGGCGCGGGCCGCGGCTTCTGCGCGGGCCAGGATCTCGCCGATCTCGACTTCACGCCGGGTGCGATGACCGATCTCGGCGACCTCATCGATGAGCATTTCAATCCGCTGATCAAGCGCCTGCAGGCGCTGCCGATGCCCGTGATCGCCGCCGTCAACGGCACCGCGGCCGGCGCCGGCGCCAATCTCGCCCTCGCCTGCGACCTCGTGCTTGCAGCGCGTTCCGCAAGCTTCATCCAGGCGTTCGTGAAGATCGGCCTCGTGCCCGATTCCGGCGGCACGTGGTTCCTGCCCAAACGCGTGGGCTTGGCGCGCGCGCTCGGACTCGCCATGACCGGCGAAAAACTCAGCGCGGAAAAGGCGGAAAGCTGGGGCGTCGTCTGGCAAGTGACCGACGACGCGGAACTCGCGCAAACGGCCGGCGCGCTCGCCGCTCGCCTCGCGCAGCAACCGACGCGCGCCATCGTCGCCACGCGCGAAGCGCTGCGCGCATCGGCCACGAACACGCTCGACCAGCAACTGGATCTCGAACGCGACCTGCAGCGCGAGCTGGGCGCGTCGCATGACTACGCAGAAGGCGTGCAAGCCTTCATCGAAAAACGCGCACCGCACTTCGAGGGCCGCTGAGATGTCCACGCAAGCCTCGCAACTGCCTGACGACGACGGCCTGTCGCCCGACGAACTCGCTCGCGCCGCCGCGCAGGCGATGTACGAAGCCGACGGCTGCACGCGCGCGCTCGGCATGGAACTCCTCGAAGTGCGCGCCGGTTACGCGCGCCTGTCCATGGCCGTGCGGCCCGAGTTTCTCAACGGCCATCAGACCTGCCACGGCGGGATGATTTTCTCGCTCGCGGATTCGGCGTTCGCCTTCGCGTGCAATTCGTACAACATCAACACCGTCGCGGCCGGCTGCTCGATCGAGTTCCTGCGTCCGGTGCTGCGCGACGAGGTGTTGACCGCCGAAGCCGTCGAACAGGTGCTATCGGGACGCAACGGGGTCTACGACATCCGCGTGACGAATCGGGCAGGCGAAACCGTCGCGCTCTTCCGAGGCAAGTCCGCGCAGATTCGCGGCAATGTCATTCCAGTCGCAACGTGAAGCGGGTTTCCCCTTCTCGATTCCCTACGCGTCACGAGTAAAGTTCTTAGATCCAGGAGACACCCATGAGTACCACGCTGCCGCTCGAACCCATCGAAAAGGCGAGCCGCGACGAGCTTGCTGCGCTGCAGCTCGAGCGCCTTAAATGGTCGCTGAACCACGCTTACGAGAATTCGCCGGTCTATCGCCGCAAATTCGACGAAGCCGGCGTACATCCGTCCCAGGTGCAGTCGCTCGCCGATCTCGCGCGCTTCCCGTTCACCACGAAGAAGGATCTGCGCGACAACTATCCCTTCGGCATGTTCGCGGTGCCGCAAGACCAGATTTCGCGCATCCATGCGTCGTCGGGCACGACCGGCAAGCCGACCGTGGTGGCCTACACGGCGCGCGACATCGACACGTGGGCGAACGTCGTCGCGCGTTCGGTGCGCGCAGCGGGCGCCAGGCGCGGCGACAAGGTGCACATCAGCTACGGCTACGGACTCTTTACGGGCGGCCTGGGCGCGCACTACGGCGCGGAACGTGCGGGCCTCACCGTCATTCCGTTCGGCGGGGGCCAGACCGAGAAGCAGGTCCAGTTGATCCAGGACTTCCGTCCCGACATCATCATGGTCACGCCGAGCTACATGCTCGCGATCGCCGACGAAATGGAGCGCCAGGGCATCGATCCGGCCACCTGTTCGCTGCGCATCGGCATCTTCGGCGCGGAGCCGTGGACCAACGACATGCGCCGGGCCATCGAGCAGCGCATGGGCATCACGGCCGTCGACATCTACGGTCTTTCGGAAGTGATGGGCCCGGGCGTCGCCTCGGAATGCGCGGAGACGAAAGACGGCCCGACGATCTGGGAAGATCACTTCTACCCCGAGATCATCGACCCGGAAACCGGCGAAGTGCTGCCCGACGGCGAATTGGGCGAGCTCGTCTTCACCTCGCTCACGAAGGAAGCGCTGCCCATCGTCCGTTACCGCACGCGCGACCTCACGCGTCTATTGCCTGGCACGGCGCGCACCATGCGCCGCATGGAAAAGATCACGGGCCGCTCGGACGACATGTTGATCATCCGCGGCGTGAACGTGTTCCCCACGCAGATCGAGGAACTGCTGCTCAAGCAGCCGGCTCTCGCACCGCACTATCAGATCGTCCTGACGAAGGAAGGTCCGATGGACGTGATGTCGCTCAACTGCGAACCGTGCCCGGAAACCGCGCCCGACTACGGTGCGCTCGACGCGGCCAGCAAGGCACTCGCTTACGACATCAAGGCGCTGATCGGCGTGACGTGCAAGGTGAACGTGCTGGAAGTGAACGGCATCGAGCGCTCGGTTGGCAAAGCCCGGCGAGTCATCGACAAGCGGCCGAAGTAACCGCGGCCCGCAACGCGCAGTAAAAGAAAAAGCCGGCGCTCGCCGGCTTTTTCGCTTCACGAGTGCGGCGCAAGCGCCACCGCGATCACGAGTTCGGGAACAGCAGCCACATGCGGCCGCCCTGCTTCATCTTGCCGGCCAGATCGCCGGCGTCGTCGCCCAAGCCCCAGAAATAGTCGGCGCGCACGCCGCCCTTGATTGCCGTGCCCGTGTCCTGCGCGAACACGAGCCGGTTGAGCGGCGTATTCGTGAGCGGACGCGTGGTCTGGAGAAACACCGGCGTGCCAAGCGGAATCGACGACGGATCGACGGCGATCGAGCGTTCCGGCGTGAGCGGCACGCCGAGCGCACCGATCGGACCGTCGGCTCCGCCCTGCGCGTCGCCCTCGGAGCCGCCCATCTCGCGGAAGAACACGAAGCGCGGATTGGTGTCGAGAAGCGCGTCCACGCGCGTCGGGTTCGCGCGTGCCCATGCCTTGATGCCCTGCATGGTCGCCTGCGCGGGCGTGAGTTCACCGTGGTCGAGCAGCCAGCGCCCGATCGACTTGTACGGCTGGTTGTTGGTGCCGCCGAAGCCCACGCGCATCACGCTGCCGTCTTCCATCACGACGCGCCCGGAGCCCTGCACCTGCAGGAAGAACGCTTCGATCGGATCGTCCACCCAGACGAGTTCGTTGCCGCCCAGCGCGCCAGAACGTTCGAGCTGCGCGCGCGGCGGCATCGCGGCGCCCGGACGATAGCCGGACGGCCAGCGATACAGCGCGGTCTGGTAGATGCCGTGACGCGTGCGCGAACCGTGCAGCAGCGGCTCGTAGTAGCCGGTCACGAGGCCGTCGAGCGTGCCGTCGTTGTTGGCGAACTGATAGGGCGTGAAATACGTTTCGAAGAATGCACGTGCGCTCGAGGCGTCCAGGTCATCGAGCTGCGAGGCCGCAGTGCACGCGCGCTGCCAGCGAGGATCGCGCGCAAGACGCGTGCAGTTCGCGCGCAGCGCCGCGGTCACGCCGATCAGCGAGTCGTCCTGCCAGCCCGGCACCTGCTGCCAGGCGACCGGCGTGAGACGTTGCGCGGCGAGCTGCGAGGGCAGCGTGGGCGTGCCTTTGGGCGGCACGTTGTGCACGTAGCTCGGGCCGCCGCATGCGGCAAGCAAAGCCGCGAGCGAAGCCGCGCCCAACCAGCCGCCTAACCGCAGACCCAGGCGGCTCCCGCCACGCCGAAGCGCCGACCCCACGCAATATCGCACCTGTGTGAATCCCGGCATCACCGGGACATCGAGACCGGAATCGACGTCAAAATCACGCCTACAATACTGGCTCTCGATGGATGCCGCCATGTCAGAACTGCTCGACGAATACCCGATGCTCATGTTTGGTCTGGAAGCGCTCCTTGCGCTGTTCCTGCTGATTTTCATCGTTGTGTGGACCGCGTCGGGCAGGAAGAAGCAAGCCTCGCGCGACGATCGGCGTCAGAACTAGCAGACCCCGATTTCTCGCGGCGGTTCAATGCAACGTGCGCGGCATGCGCAGCACGAACTCGGGCACGGGCGCCTCGAAGCGCTCGGCGTCCTCGGCCACACAGAAGTACTCGCCGCGCATGGTGCCCACCGGGGTAGCGATCACGGCCCAGCTCGTGTACTCGAACTGCTCGCCCGGCTTCAGAAGCGGTTGATGGCCGACCACGCCCAGCCCCTTCACTTCCTGCACGTGATTTTCGCTGTCGGTGATCACCCAGTGGCGCGCGATCAGCTGGGCGCTTACCTGACCGGTATTGCGAATGGTCAGCGTGTACGCGAAGGCATATTGCCGGCGCTCCGGGTCCGATTCTTCGGGCAGGTAGCGCACCTGCGACGTCACGCTGAATTCGTACTGGCTCATCGTTGTTCCATTCGCTTTGGCGCGGCTGCTGAGTCCGTTGACTGAGACGCCCGCGCGGCAAGGCGCTCGCGGGCGCGCCGCGAGGCGCGGCACATGGTTTGGCATTCTGCTTGATGCAACGGGCACCCGCAACCCGGCGCCGCCCGCGGCGCCCGCCGGGAAACGCTCTGCCACTGACGGTAAAATACGGTTTTTCCGACAGTTTTCCGATTGCCGCCATGACGCAATTCCGCATCGCCCCCAGCATTCTCTCCGCCGACTTCGCGCGTCTTGGCGAAGAGGTCCGCAACGTCGTCGCTGCCGGCGCCGACTGGATCCACTTCGACGTGATGGATAACCATTACGTGCCGAACCTCACCATCGGTCCGCTGGTGTGCGAGGCGATCCGCCCGCACGTGAGCGTGCCCATCGACGTGCACCTGATGGTGCGCCCGGTCGACCGCATCGTGCCCGACTTCGCCAAGGCCGGCGCGAACCTCATCAGCTTCCACCCGGAAGGCTCGGACCATATCGACCGCACGCTCTCGCTGATCCGCGACCACGGCTGCAAGGCGGGCCTCGTGTTCAACCCGGCCACGCCGCTGAACTACCTCGACCACGTGATGGACAAGCTCGACCTCGTGCTCATCATGTCGGTGAATCCGGGCTTCGGCGGTCAGTCGTTCATTCCCGAGGCGCTCAACAAGCTGCGCGAGGCGCGCGCGAAGATCGACGCCTACACGGCCCGCACGGGCCGCGAAATCCACCTCGAAGTGGACGGCGGCGTGAAGGTCGACAACATCGCCGAAATCGCGGCGGCAGGCGCGGACACCTTCGTGGCGGGCTCGGCGATCTTCGGCAAGCCGGACTACAAGACCGTGATCGACGAGATGCGCGCGCAGCTCGCGAGCGTCGCCAACGCTGCAAACGCAAAATGAACGCCCCCGTCAAGTTCACCGCGCCACGCATCGAAGCGGCGCTGATCGACCTGGACGGCACGATGGTCGACACCGCCGACGACTTCGCCGCCGGCCTGAACGGCATGCTCGCGCAGCTCGACGCAGATGAAACCACGCGCGAGGAAGTGATGGGCTACGTGGGCAAGGGCTCGGAGCACCTGATCCGCAGCGTGCTCGCGCCGCGCTTTGCCGCGGACAACGTCGAGGCGCGTTTCGACGAAGCGCTCGCGCTCTACCAGGACGAGTACGCGAAGATCAACGGCCGCCACACGCATCTGTACCCGGACGTCGAAGCGGGCCTCGCGGCACTGCGCGACCAGGGCATCAAGCTCGCGTGCGTGACCAACAAGCCGCACCGCTTCGCCGTCGAGCTGTTGCAGCAATACGGCCTCGCGCAGTACTTCGAAGTGGTGCTCGGCGGCGACAGCCTCGCGAAGAAGAAGCCCGACCCGCTGCCGATGCTCACCGCCTGCGAGCGCCTGGGCGTCAAGCCCGCGGCGGCGGTGGCGATCGGCGATTCGGAGAACGATGCGATTGCGGGCCGCGCGGCCGGCATGGCCACGCTCACGGTGCCCTACGGCTACAACCACGGCCAACCTGTACAAAAAATTGAATCGGATGGTATAGTTGCCTCGCTGCTCGACGCCGCCAAGGCGGTCGCAGCGCACAATGACCTGACTTAAGTTCTCGACTGAACGTCAACTATCCTCATGTTTCTGAATAAAAAACGGAGTCTGAGCACGATCGACCGGGGAGCCTGGCCCTGGCGTCGCTGGTCGCGCTAACCTCATCCGAGGTTCGCTGAAGTTGCGTATTCGTCCTTCTTCAGCACCGTTTTTTACTTCGCTGCGCACTCGCGCGTGTCTCGACTCTAAACTGTTGCGGTAACCCGTCGGCTGGTCTGGCCGTTGGCTTTCGTGGTCCTTGCGTGTCGTTTCGCCGTTCGCGGCGAGTTGCGCGGGGCGCGAGCGGCTACGCCCTACCTTCCGTCGATGTACCGCACGCCGGCCCGCCAAGCGCTTCATCATCAGCGCGATCCTGGGCCGCACGAGCGAGCGCCAGCGGCCATCAAGCACTCTAAAACAAACGCCTCGCGCTCACCGCGCGCCCCGTTTTGAGCCGCACTGGGCCCGCATCCGCCGCGACCGGCAGCACGAACAGGATCGGAACATGACCGAACTCGAATTTCAGTCCCTCGCCAACGAGGGCTACAACCGCATCCCGCTGATCGCCGAAGCGCTCGCCGATCTCGAAACGCCGCTCTCGCTGTACCTGAAGCTCGCGCAGCCCGAGCGCGGCGGCGCCAATTCTTTCCTGCTGGAGTCCGTGGTGGGCGGCGAGCGCTTCGGGCGCTATTCGTTCATCGGCCTGCCGGCGCGCTCGCTGATCCGCACGCGCAACGGCATTTCGGAGGTCGTGCGCGACGGCCAGGTGATCGAGACGCATAACGAAGATCCGCTCGAATTCATCGCGGACTACCAGGCGCGCTTCAAGGTCGCGCAGCGTCCGGGTCTGCCGCGCTTCTGCGGCGGTCTCGCGGGCTACTTCGGCTACGACGCGGTGCGCTACATCGAGAAGAAGCTCGCCGATACCTGCCCGACCGACGATCTCGGCCTGCCCGACATCCAGCTGCTGCTGACCGAAGAAGTCGCGGTCATCGACAATCTCGCGGGCAAGCTCTATCTCATCGTCTACGCCGATCCGCAAACGCCCGAGGCCTACACCAAGGCGAAGCACCGCCTGCGCGAACTCAAGCAGCGCCTGCGCACCACGGTACAGCCGCCGGTGACCTCGGCGAGCGTGCGTACCGAAACGTTCCGCGAATTCAAGAAAGACGATTACCTCGCCGCCGTGCGCAAGGCGAAGGAATACATCGCCGCGGGGGAGCTGATGCAGGTGCAAGTGGGCCAGCGCATCACGAAGCCGTATCGCGACAATCCGCTGTCGCTGTACCGTGCGCTGCGCTCGCTGAACCCGTCACCGTACATGTACTACTACAACTTCGGCGAATTCCACGTGGTGGGCGCGTCGCCGGAAATTCTCGTGCGCCAGGAAAAGCGCGGCGAGGACCGCATCGTGACGATTCGCCCGCTCGCGGGCACGCGGCCGCGCGGCAACACGCCCGAGCGCGACGCCGAACTCGCGACCGAACTGCTCAACGACCCGAAGGAAATCGCCGAGCACGTCATGCTGATCGACCTCGCGCGCAACGACGTGGGCCGCATCGCCGAGATCGGTTCGGTGGCCGTCACCGACAAGATGATCATCGAGAAGTACTCGCACGTGCAGCACATCGTGAGTTCGGTGGAAGGCAAGCTCAAACCCGGCATGAACAATTTCGACGTCCTGCGCGCCACGTTCCCGGCCGGCACGCTATCGGGCGCGCCGAAGGTTCGCGCGATGGAATTGATCGACGAACTGGAGCCGGTGAAGCGCGGGCTCTACGGCGGCGCGGTCGGCTATCTCTCGTTCAACGGCGAGATGGACCTGGCCATCGCGATCCGCACCGGCCTCATCCACAACGGCAATCTGTATGTGCAGGCCGCCGCGGGCGTGGTTGCCGATTCGGTGCCCGAGTCCGAATGGCAGGAAACCGAGAACAAGGCGCGCGCCGTGCTGCGCGCCGCCGAGCAGGTGCAGGACGGCCTCGACAGCGACTTCTGAGCGGAGAAAAGACCATGTTGCTCATGATCGACAACTACGATTCGTTTACCTACAACATCGTCCAGTACTTCGGCGAGCTCGGCGAAGACGTTCACACGTACCGCAACGACGAAATTACCATCGACGAAATCGCGAAGCTCAACCCCGCGCGCATTTGCCTCTCGCCCGGGCCGAGCAACCCGCAGCACGCGGGCATCACGCTCGACGTGCTGCGCGAATTCGCAGGCAAGACGCCGATTCTCGGTGTGTGTCTCGGCCATCAGGCGATTGGCGAAGCGTTCGGCGGCCGCGTCGTGCGCGCGAAGACCATCATGCACGGCAAGGTGAGCCAGATCGAAACCGACTGCAAAGGCGTGTTCGCCGACCTGCCGAAGCACTTCAACGTCACGCGTTATCACTCGCTCGCCATCGAACGCGAGTCGCTGCCCGACTGCCTCGAAGTGTCGGCCTGGACCGACGACGGCGAAATCATGGGCGTGCGTCACCGCGAGCTTGCGGTGGAAGGCGTGCAGTTTCATCCGGAATCGATCCTCTCGGAGCACGGCCATGCCCTCTTCGAGAATTTCCTGAAGCAAACCAAGAGCGCTTGACCCGGAGGCGACTAATCATGATTACCCCGCAGGAAGCGCTCCAGCGCACGATCGAGCATCGCGAGATTTTTCACGACGAGATGCTCCACCTCATGCGCCTCATCATGCGCGGCGAGCTTTCGCCCGTGCAATCGGCGGCCATCCTCACCGGCCTGCGCGTGAAGAAGGAAACCATCGGCGAGATCACGGCCGCCGCGACGGTGATGCGCGAGTTCGCGAATCACGTCGAGGTGAAGGACAACTCGAACTTCATCGACATCGTCGGCACCGGCGGCGATGGCTCGCATACTTTCAATATCTCCACGGCCTCGATGTTCGTGGTCGCGGCAGCGGGCGCAAAGGTCGCGAAGCACGGCAACCGGGGCGTCTCCAGCAAGTCGGGCAGCGCGGACGTGCTCGAAGCGCTCGGCGTGAACATCGACCTGCAGCCGGACCAGGTGGCCGCCTCGATCGCCGAAACGGGCATGGGCTTCATGTTCGCGCCCAACCACCATCCGGCGATGAAGAACATCGCTGCCGTGCGCCGCGAACTGGGCGTGCGCACGATCTTCAACATCCTCGGGCCGCTCACGAATCCGGCCGGCGCGCCCAATCAGTTGATGGGCGTGTTCCATCCGGACCTCGTCGGCATTCAGGTGCGCGTGATGGAGCGTCTTGGCGCAAAACACGTTTGCGTCGTCTACGGCAAGGACGGCATGGACGAAGTCTCGCTCGGTGCGGCCACGCTCGTCGGCGAACTCAAGGACGGCCAGATTCGCGAGTACGAGATCCATCCCGAAGACTTCGGTATGCAGATGGTCTCGAATCGTTCGCTCAAGGTCGAGAACGCCGAAGAATCGAAGGCGATGCTGCTCGGCGCGCTCTCGAACGAGGCTGGCACGGCGCGCGAAATCGTCGCGCTGAACGCGGGCACGGCGCTCTATTCGGCGAACTTGGTGGACTCGATCGCAGAAGGCATCACGGTTGCGCGCGAAACGCTCGCAAGCGGCCGCGCGCGCGCCAAAGTCGACGAACTGGTACGCTTCACGCAACAGTTCAAACGCTGATCCAGCACCGTTTTTTGCCTCCGAATATCATGAGTGACATCCTCGAAAAGATCATCTCGGTCAAGCGCGAAGAAGTGCGCGCCGCCGAGCAGAGCGCCCCGCTCGAAGAATTGCGTCTGCAGGCAAGCACGCGCGACCTGCGCGATTTCGTCGGCGCCTTGCGCGCGAAGCACGACAACGGCCAGGCCGCCGTGATCGCCGAAGTGAAGAAGGCAAGTCCGTCGAAGGGCGTGCTGCGCGAAAACTTCCAGCCCGCCGAAATCGCGCGCTCGTACGCCGAGGGCGGCGCGGCCTGCCTCTCCGTGCTGACCGACGTACAGTTCTTCCAGGGCAGCGCCGCGTACCTCGAAGCCGCGCGCGCCGCCTGCAACCTGCCGGTGCTGCGCAAGGACTTCATCGTCGATCCGTATCAGGTCGTCGAAGCCCGCGCGATGGGCGCCGACGCGATCCTGCTGATCGCCGCCGCGCTCCAGCCAGGTGAAATGCGCGATCTCGAAGCGCTTGCGCATTCGCTCGGTCTCGCGGTGCTCGTCGAAGTGCACGACCGCGCAGAACTCACGCACGCGCTCACGCTGAAGACACCGCTCATCGGCATCAACAATCGCAATCTGCGCACGTTCGAAACCACGCTGGATACGACCATCGGCATGCTCGACGACGTGCCTGAAGACCGCATCGTCGTGACCGAGTCGGGCATTCTCTCGCGTGCGGACGTCGAGAAAATGCGCGCGCTTTCCGTGCACACGTTCCTCGTGGGCGAGGCGTTCATGCGCGCCGAACAGCCGGGCGCGGAACTCGCTCGCATGTTCTTCTGATCGCGCAACGCCATGGGTATCGAACGCGAAATCAAGCTCGCGCTGCCGCGCGACCAGGTGGACGGGGCGCGGCGTCTCTTCGAGACGCGCGCCGGCAAGCCGGGTCGCGCCATCCGGCTCGAAAACATCTACTTCGACACGCCGGCGCTTGCGCTCGCGCGCGCAAAGAGCGCGCTGCGCCTGCGCCGCGCGCCCGAGGGCTGGCTGCAGACGTTCAAGACCGTGGGTGTGGCGCAAAACGGGCTGCACGCGCGGCACGAGTGGGAAATGCCGGTGGCGGGCGAAGCGCTCGAAATCGACAGGCTGCTGCACGAGTGCGATGAAGCCGGCGTTTCGACGGCACTCTCGGATGCCGCCGCGAACCTGATCCCGCTCTTTCGCACCGACTTCCAGCGCACGCTGTGGACGCTCGAAGTCGACGGCGCGCAAGTGGAAGCGGCCATCGATCAGGGCGAAGTCACCGCGGACGTGAACGGCGAAACACGGCGCACGCCGATCTGCGAAATCGAACTCGAACTGAAGTCGGGCGACGAAGCGGCATTGCACACACTCGCGGCGGAACTCGCGCGGGCGCTGCCAGGCCTTGCGCCGGACGACATCAGCAAGGCCCAACGCGGATACAAGCTGCGCGAAGGCTGAGAACGGTGCGGCGCGGCTCCGGAGCGCCGCGCAACGCGCTCAATCACCTGTAGATAGCGGATAGCGCCGAAACAGTGCTGTTAGTTGCAACATCATCGCCGATGCCGCAAGAAGGCACCCGGCCGCGCTGGCGCCGGATTGAATCGCCGCGCAATTGCTGCGACACTTGCCGCCCATGACCTCCACGAAACGCCCGCGCGTCGCGATGCCGGTGCAAGCTTCGCTGTTCGACGACTTTCTGGCCGACGCAGCACAAGCCACGCTCGACGAGCCGCCGCTGCCCGAAATCGACCCGCGCCAGATCACGATCTTCTCGCTGTTCGGCGCCGACGAATTCCCGGCGCCCGAACGCACGCACGCCGTTATGCCCGCCCCCGCCATGCCACACGACCCCACCGCGCCGCAGGCCGCCATCGACACCACGCGCCTCGAAGACCAGTTCGACGCGCTGCCCGCCGCCTGGCGCGAGCTGCTTGCGCCGTTCATCACGAGCGACGCCTACGCGCCGTTGTGCCGCTTCGTCGATGACGAGCGCGCCGCCGGCAAGACCGTCTATCCCGCCGACGTGTTCCGCGCGCTGCGCCTCACCTCGCCCGACGACGTGAAGGTCGTGATCCTCGGCCAGGACCCGTATCACGGCGACGATCGCGGCACGCCGCAGGCGCACGGCCTGGCGTTCTCGGTGCCGCCTTCGGTGCGCCCGCCGCCTTCGCTGCGCAACATCTTTAAGGAAATCGCAGCGAGCCTCGGCATTCAGGCGCCGACGCACGGCTGTCTCGACGCCTGGGCGCGCCAGGGCGTGCTGCTGCTCAACACGGTGCTCACCGTCGAGCGCGCGAGCGCCGCGAGCCATGCGAAGCGCGGCTGGGAGCGCTGCACCGACACGCTGATCCAGCAACTCGCCGCGCGCCACGAAAACCTCGTGTTCATGCTGTGGGGCGCGCACGCGCAGAACAAGCGCGCGTTGCTCTCGGGTGCGCATTGCGTGCTCGAAGCGCCGCATCCGTCGCCGCTTTCCGCGCATCGCGGCTTTCTCGGCTGCGGGCATTTCGCGCAGGCCAACGAGTATCTGCAGGCGCACGGCCGCCAGCCGATCGACTGGCGTTTGCCGGAGGAAGGCCTCGTGCTCGCCTGAGCCGCCTGAGCCGCCTGAGCCGCTTGGGCCGCTTGGGCCTCGCAACGCGACGACGCGCAATGAAAAACGCCACGAGATCGTTCTCGTGGCGTTTTTGCTTTTACAGCCGTCAAACAGGCAACAAGCGCGAACGTTACGCTGCAGCGATCGCCTCACGCGCGCCTGCGAGCGCGGCGCTTGCTGCGTCCGGGCCCATGTTCAGGCCTTCGGCGAAGATGAAGTTCACGTCGGTCATGCCGAGGAAGCCGAGGAACGACTTCAGGTACGGCGTCTGGCTGTCGTGCGCGGTGCCTTGATACTTGCCGCCGCGTGCCGAAACGACATGGACCTTCTTGCCGTTCACGAGGCCTTCGGGACCGTTCGCGGTGTAGCGGAACGTGATGCCGGCACGCGCGATCCAGTCGAAGTACGTCTTGAGCTGCGACGAGACGCCGAAGTTATACATCGGCGCACCGATCACGATGATGTCCGCTGCCTGCAGTTCCGCGATCAGCGCTTCGCTGCGTGCGGCGATGGCCTGCTGCTCCGGCGTACGCTGCTCGGCCGGCGTGAAGAACGCGCCGAGCACGGCGTCGTCGAGGTGCGGCAGCGGATCGGCTTGCAGGTTGCGCGTAACGACTTGCGCGCCCGGATTCGATTGTTGCAGCCTGGCCGTCAATTCGTTGACGAGCAGCGTCGACTGGGCGCCTTGCGAGCGGGCGGCGGAATTGATTTGCAGGATCGTGGTCATGGTGGCTCCTTCGGGTCTCAGTTGCGCAACGTTGCGCGAGTGAAGGCATTGTGTTTTTTTACCGCGCTCCGAAAAAGTAGTCCGCCGATGACGGATTGTTGCAACGATAGAACAATCGCGGGCATGAAAAAACGGCGTGGGATCCGTCACCCACGCCGCTTATGGCGCCGCGTGCCGCCGCGCCCTGTCCCAGCGGCTTACGCCGCCAGCCAGCGCTCGCGCAATGCGCGCGCGGGCGCACGCTTGTCCGCGGCGGCGAGCTTGTAGCGCGCGACCTCGGGCGCATCGAGGGTCAGACGCGCCACGCGAAGCTCGTCGCGGCGGAACGCGTGGATGTCGACCTTCATGCCCGGCTGGTAGCGCGAGAGCAGCGCGTCGAGATTCGAACCCGTCACACGCAGGCCGTCGAGCGCTACGAGCGCGTCGCCAGCCGAAAGCCCCGCCTTCTGGGCCGCGCCGCCTTCGTAGACGACGGCAAGCGTCGCTTCGGCGCCGCCACGCAGCCGCGCGCCGAGCGACGGTTTCGCGCCGCGTTCGGGCTCCCCTTCGAGCGTCACGCCGAACGGTTCGAACAGCGCCGCGAGCGGCAGGTCGCGCGTGCCGCGCACGGCGTCGCTAAAGAGCGCGCCCAGTTCCACGCCGGTCGCCTCGGCGATCAGCGCCTCGACATCGTCCTCGCCCACGCCCACCGGCTTGCCGCGATAGAAGTCGCGCCCATAGCGCTGCCACAAGAGGCGCATGACGTCGTCGAGCGATTTGCGGCCGTTCGTCTGCGCGCGAATCGCGAGATCGAACGACAGCGCCACGAGCGAACCCTTGGTGTAGTAGCTCACGATCGCATTCGACGCGTTCTCGTCCTGGCGGTAATACTTCACCCACGCGTCGAACGAGCTTTCCGCGACGCTCTGCTTCAGTCGCCCCGCCCCGCGCAGCACGCCGGCGATCGTCTTGCCGAGCAGGCCGAAGTATTCGTCTGCGGAAATGAGGCCGCTACGCACGAGCATGAGGTCGTCGTAGTACGACGTGAAGCCCTCGAACAGCCACAGCAGCGACGTGTAGTCCTCGCGCGTGAGGTCGTACGGCACGAACGCCGCAGGCTTGATGCGCTTCACGTTCCACGTGTGGAAATATTCATGGCTGCACAGGCCGAGGTAGGTGCGATAGCCGTCCGACGTCTCGGGCTTGCCCTTCACCGGCAGGTCGGTGCGATTGCAGATCAGCGCCGTCGAGGCGCGATGCTCGAGGCCGCCGTAACCGTCGCTCACGGCCTGCGTCATGAACACGTAGCGCTCCATCGGCGCGCGCTTCGTGCGCGGCTCGAACAGCGCGATCTGCGCCTCGCAGATCTTCTTGAGGTCGGCGGCGAGACGCTCGATGTCGAGCGCGACCACGCGGCCCGCGATCACGATGTCGTGCGGCACGCCGTGCGCCTTGAAGCTCGCGAGCGTGAACTCGCCGAGCGTGACCGGATGATCGATCAGCTCGTCGTAATTCGTGGCCGTGTACTCGCCGAAGCCGTAACGCTTGGTGCCGCGCGCTTCCGTGAGCGCCGTGCCCACGCGCCAGTGGCGGTAGGCGTGCCCGTCCGGACGCTGAATATCGACCGCGTGCTGCGCCTCCTCATGGCCGAGCGCCGCGAGAAACACGCTCGTGCCGTTGAAGAAGCCCACCGTGTCGTCGAGATGCGCCGCGCGCACCGACAGGTCCCAGGCGTAGACCTCGTAGCGCAGCGTGAGCGCGCCCTTCACGGGCGCGGCCTGCCACGAATGCTTGTCGGTCTTCGTCACGCGCACCTTGCGGCCCGCGTCGTTGAAGGCGCGCAGCGTGACGATGTTGCGCGCGAACTCCCGCACCATGTAGCTGCCCGGAATCCACACGGGCAGCATGAAGCATTGGCCGTCCGGGGCGGGGTCTTCCACGGTGAGCGTTACCTCGAACAGATGCGCGGCGGGATTCTTCGGGACGATGGTGTATCGGATCGGCTTCATCGGCGGGATCGGTGAGAGATTCGGTCAGCAGACGCTGCAGAGCAAATTCAGTATGCCCGGCAGACAAAAACGGACAAAAAGCGCCGGGCAAAAAAGTACCGGCCGCGAAAGCGGCCGGGCGGGTTCAGGCGAGGCGTCAGTGCGCGCCGTTCAGACCGCGCTCGAGCCGGTCGGCGCTGACGGCGCCCGGCAGGCGCGTGCCGTCCGCGAGGATCACGGTGGGCGTGCCGGTCACGTTCATCTTCTGGCCGAGCGCGAGATTGCTGTCGATGGCGGCCGTGTCGCACGTGCCGGCTGCCGTGGGCGCCTTGCGGTCGACCATCCACGATTCCCACGCCTTGCCACGGTCGGCCGAGCACCAGATCTGCTTGGCCTTCGCCGTCGAATCCGGCGAGAGCACCGGATACAGGAAGGTGTAGACCGTCACGTTGTCGACGGACCTGAGCGTGCTTTCGAGCTGATGACAGTACGGGCAGTTCGGGTCGGAGAACACGGCCATCTTGCGCTTGCCGTCGCCCTTCACGACCTTGACCGCGTTCTCGAGCGGCAGCTTCGAGAAATCGACCTTGTTGATTTCGTTCAGGCGCGCCTCGGTGAGATTGCGGTGCGCCTTGGTGTCGATGAGTTCACCGGTGAGCACGTAATCGCCGCTGGCGTCGCTGTAGACGATCTGCGTGCCGAGGTTGATCTCGTAAAGGCCCGGCATGGGCGCCTTGGTGATGCCCTTGATATCGCTGGCGTCGATGCCGAGGCGCGTCTGCAGCGCCGACTTGATCTTGTCGGTGGTCTGGTCTGCCTGGGCCGAGCAGCCGAGCGCCGAGGTGGCTACCGCGATCACGAGCGCGGCAAATCGAATACGCGTTTGCATGGGATGCATTCCTGATTCAGGCGCGCCGCGCAGGGGCGACGCGCGCAGAGTTCCGTTGAACGGCCGGGGCGGCATGTGCTGCGGGCGCGGCCAATATGTCCATTCTAAGCCGCACTGGCCTCAAGCAACCGAAATGCCTGCTTGCGCAGGCGAGCCCTTCGATACTAGCCGAGCGCCGAGGCCACGAGCCAGCGCTTGAGCAACGGCTGCGCCCCCACGAATGCCATGCCCGTATTGCGCACCGCGCGCGCGAGCGTGCCCGGGAACGAGAAAAGCCGCTGCAGGCCGTCGGTGGCGACGACGAGCTTCTGGATGTCCTCACGACGGCCGCGTTCGTAGCGGCGCAGCAGCACGATGTCGCCGAGATCGCGAAACGCCTCCTTCTTCGTGACCACGTCGACGAGCGCGGCGACGTCGCGCAAACCGAGGTTCACGCCCTGGCCCGCCAGCGGGTGAATCAGATGCGCGGCGTCGCCGACCAGGGCGACGCGCGGCGCCACGAGCCGGTCGACGGTTTGCAGAGACAGCGGAAAACCGCGCGCGGGCGTGACGCATTCGAGCGCGCCCAGCTGGCTTTGCGAGACGCGCTCGACTTCGGCGGCAAGCTGCGCCGGTTCGAGCTTGAGGAGTTCTTCGGCATGTTCGGTCTGCGCCGACCAGACGAGCGATACGTGCCGATCGGGCAGCGGCAGCAAGGCGACGATCTCACCCTCGCGGAACCACTGGTACGCCGTTTCGCCGTGTGGCTTTTCCGCGCGGAAGTTGGCGACCACGCCGGTTTGCCGGTAATCGCGCCGCTCGACCGTCGAGCCGATCTGCGCGCGCACCCACGAATGCGCACCGTCCGCGCCGATCGCGAGGTCGGCTTCGATCGTGCGACCATTGGCGAGGCCGATCACGGCCGCGTCGGGTTTCACGTCGAGCGTCTGCGCACGCGTGTCGATCCACGCGAGATTGGGCTGGAAGTGCAGCGCGGCGTCGAGCGCACGCTCGACGATTGACGACTCGGCAATCCAGGCCAGCTGCGCAACCGAGGCCTGATATGCCGAGAAGTGCAACTCCGCCGCGGCGTCGCCGAACACGCGCATGTCGTAGACGGGCGTGAGGCGCGCGGCGTCGGCGGCCTGCCAGACCCGCAGCCGCTCGAACAGCGCCTGCGAGCTGCGCGAAAAGGCGTACACGCGCGCGTCGAACACGGCTCCCGCAGGCAGCGGCGCGCACGGCTGCGCGAGCAGCGCCACGCGCAGGCCGCTCTGGGTCAGCGCGAGCGCCGCCGACTTGCCGACGAGGCCGCCGCCGATCACGGCGACATCAAAGGTCTGGTTGCTTGCAGTCATGCGCGCATTATAGCCGCGGGCGCTTGTGTGGCCGGGCGGGACGGGCGCGGTGTTGCGGCGCAGCAAGACGTTGCGGGAAGACGGCCCGCCAGCGCGGCGACACCCGCGGCTAACCCTCACCCGGACGAGGTTACAATTACGGTTTTCGTGACTCCCCGTCACGTCCCCCGACGTGCCACCTGCGCCGCCCCGCCCGCCGCTTCCGCTTTCGCGAGACGCCCGGCCCCGGGCCTTCGCGCGCGGCGAGCCACACGTCACCACCCTGACATGCAGAGATTTACATGAGCCTCCAATGCGGCATCGTCGGCTTGCCTAACGTCGGCAAGTCCACCCTCTTCAACGCGCTGACCAAGGCGGGCATCGCGGCCGAGAACTACCCGTTCTGCACGATCGAGCCCAACGTCGGCGTGGTAGAAGTGCCGGATCAGCGCCTGAAGGCGCTCGCCGAAATCGTCAAGCCCGAGCGCGTCGTGCCGGCCGTGGTCGAATTCGTCGACATCGCGGGTCTGGTCGCGGGCGCGAGCAAGGGCGAAGGCCTCGGCAACCAGTTCCTCGCGAACATCCGCGAAACCGATGCGATCACGCACGTCGTGCGCTGCTTCGAAGATGAAAACGTGATCCACGTGGCGGGCAAGATCGATCCGCTCGCCGACATCGAAGTCATCAACACCGAACTGGCGCTCGCCGACCTCGCCACCGTCGAGAAGGCGCTCACGCGCTACTCGAAGGCCGCGAAATCGGGCAACGACAAGGAAGCCGCGAAGCTCGTGGCCGTGCTCGAAAAGGTGCGCGCGCAACTCGATCAGGCAAAGCCCGTGCGCGGGCTCGCACTGAGCGACGACGAGCAGGCGCTGATCAAGCCCTTCTGCCTCATCACCGCGAAGAAGACCATGTACGTCGCGAACGTGAAAGAAGACGGGTTCGAGAACAACCCGCATCTGGACGCCGTGCGCAAGTACGCCGAAGGCGAGAATTCGCCGGTCGTGGCCGTGTGCGCCGCGATCGAAGCGGAAATCGCCGACCTCGAAGACGAAGACAAGATTGCGTTCCTCGCCGATATGGGCATGGAAGAGCCGGGCCTCGACCGCGTGATCCGCGCGGGCTTCAGGCTCCTCGGCCTGCAGACCTACTTCACGGCGGGCGTGAAGGAAGTGCGCGCGTGGACGATCCATGTCGGCGATACGGCCCCGCAAGCCGCCGGCGTGATCCACACCGACTTCGAGCGCGGCTTCATCCGCGCGCAGACCATCGCGTTCGACGACTACGTCCAGTACAAGGGCGAAACCGGCGCTAAGGAAGCCGGCAAGATGCGCGCCGAAGGCAAGGAATATGTCGTGCACGACGGCGACGTAATGAACTTCCTGTTCAACGTATAAGCGACACCTTTTTCTACCCGTTTCCAAAAGACACTCTCATGGCCCAATACGTCTTCACCATGAACCGGGTCGGCAAGATCGTGCCGCCCAAGCGCCAGATCCTGAAGGACATCTCGCTGTCGTTCTTCCCCGGCGCCAAGATCGGTCTGCTCGGCCTGAACGGCTCGGGCAAGTCCACGCTCATCAAGATCATGGCCGGCGTCGACAAGGACATCGAAGGCGAAGCCACGCCGATGCCCAACCTGAACATCGGCTACCTGCCGCAGGAACCGCAGCTCGATCCGGAAAAGACCGTGCGCGAAGCGGTCGAGGAAGGTCTGGGCGACGTGTTCAACGCGCAGAAGAAGCTCGACGAGATCTATGCCGCCTACGCCGAACCGGACGCCGACTTCGACGCGCTGGCCGCCGAGCAGGCGAAGTACGAAGCGATCCTCGCGACGACCGACGGCAGCGCGGAACAGCAGATCGAAATCGCCGCCGACGCGCTGCGCCTGCCGGCCTGGGACGCGAAGATCGGCAACCTCTCGGGCGGTGAAAAGCGCCGCGTCGCGCTGTGCAAGCTGCTGCTCGAAAAGCCCGACATGCTGCTGCTCGACGAGCCGACCAACCACCTCGACGCCGAATCGGTCGAGTGGCTCGAACAGTTCCTCACGCGCTTCCCGGGCACCGTGGTCGCCGTGACCCACGACCGCTACTTCCTCGACAACGCCGCCGAGTGGATTCTCGAACTCGACCGCGGCCACGGCATTCCCTGGAAGGGCAACTACTCCAGCTGGCTCGACCAGAAGGAAGAGCGCCTGAAGCAGGAAGAAGCGTCGGAATCGGCGCGCCAGAAGGCGATCAAGAAGGAGCTGGAGTGGGTGCGCCAGAACCCGAAGGGCCGCCAGGCGAAGTCGAAGGCGCGTATCGCGCGTTTCGAGGAACTGTCGAGCTCGGAATACCAGAAGCGCAACGAAACGCAGGAAATCTTCATTCCGGCGGGCGAGCGTCTGGGCAACGAAGTCATCGAGTTCAAGAACGTCAGCAAGTCTTATGGCGACCGTCTGCTCATCGACAACCTGAGCTTCAAGATTCCCGCGGGCGCGATCGTCGGCATCATCGGGCCGAACGGCGCCGGTAAATCGACGCTGTTCCGCATGCTCACGGGCAAGGAGCAGCCGGATTCGGGCGAAATCGTGCAAGGCCCGACCGTCAAGCTCGCCTACGTCGATCAGAGCCGCGACGCGCTGGCCGCCAACAAGACCGTGTTCGAGGAAATCTCGGGCGGCGCGGACGTGCTCACGGTGGGCAAGTACGAAACGCCGTCGCGCGCGTACATCGGCCGCTTCAACTTCAAGGGCGGCGATCAGCAGAAGATCGTCGGCAACCTCTCGGGTGGTGAGCGCGGCCGTCTGCACCTGGCCAAGACGCTGATCTCGGGCGGCAACGTCCTGCTGCTCGACGAACCGTCGAACGATCTGGACGTCGAAACGCTGCGCGCGCTCGAAGACGCCCTGCTCGAATTCGCGGGCTCGGTGATGGTGATTTCGCACGATCGCTGGTTCCTCGACCGTATCGCCACGCACATCCTCGCGTTCGAAGGCGACTCGCAGGTCACGTTCTTCGACGGCAACTACCAGGAGTACGAGGCCGACAAGATCAAGCGCCTCGGTGAAGAAGCCGCACGTCCGAAGCGTCTGCGCTACAAGCCGATCAGCCGCTAAGCAGGCGCGATCGATAGCAAACAACGGCGGCCCGCGGGCCGCCGTTGTCGTTCTGGCAGGTTCAAGCACACACGGCATGGCGGTTGCTCGAAAGCCGCTACGCTTAGGCTCACTTGGGGCTTGATCATGCCCAGCTCCCGCGAGGAATTCCGTATGGCGACGCCGCTGCGCAACCGTGTTGTCCTTATCGTGGCGATCGTCGTCGCGCTGCTCGTGCTCGCGGCGCTGGGCACGCTCTACGCGCTGCAGCGCGAGGCAAAGGCGTACGTGGAGCGCGCGCTCGCGCCCGTCGGCACGGCCGCGAGCGTGAACGTGGCGTTCAATCTCTCATCCGTCGAGCTCACCGACGTGCGCCTGAAGCCGCCCCCGAACTGGCCGACTGCCGACACGCTGCGCGCCGCCCGCATCACCATCACGCCCGACTTGCGCGCGCTGATCTCGCACCGCGTGCATATTCGCGACGTCACGGTGAGCGATTTCACGATGACGGTGCTGCGCCGGGAAAGCGGTTCGATCCTGATCCTGCCGAATCTGCGCGAAGCGATGGCGCAAAGCGCCACGCCCTCGAACGGCGCGCAGGGCGAAAGCAGCCTGCCGCAGCAAAAGGTCATCGACCATATCGGCTTCGAGAACGGCACATTCGACTTCTACGACCGTTCGGTGAGCAATCCGCCGTGGCGCGTCACCGTGAACCGCGCGCAGGCGAGCGTCGACAATGTCCAGTTGCCGGCGCTTACGGAGCCCACCCGCGTTTCGGTCGTGGGCAATGTCGTCGGCCCGGCGCACACAGGACGCGTCACTTTCGACGGCTGGATGCAAATCGCGAATAAGGACTCGCAACTCCGCACGACGCTGCGTGGCGTGGATGTGCGCACGATCGATCCCTATCTGCTTAAAAAGGCCGGCGCGAAGGCCAATGTGACGGGCGGTACACTCGATCTCGATCTCAACTCGACCGTGCGCGGCTATCACCTGCACGCGCCGGGCATCGTCACGCTGCACAACCTGCAACTCTCGGATAGCGGCGACGCGGTGGACACCTTCCTGTCGATCCCGACGCGCGCCGCCGTGGCCGCATTGAAGGCACACAAGGGGGAAATCACGCTGCATTTCGTGCTCGACGGCAACCTGCGCGACCCTAAATTCAAGCTGAACGAAAACCTGATGACGGAGTTGCGCGCAGGGTTTGCGCAGGCGCTCGGGGTGAGCGCGGAAGGGGTGGCGAAGGGCGCCGGGCAAACCGCAAAGGGTATCGCTGACGCGCTGCGCAGTCTGCTGCAGCCGGTGCCGGCGCCCGCTTCGAAATAGCGCGGGACGCCGGCTTTAGCCTGCCTGGATGAGCTGCTTAGACCGGCAAGCCGAGTTCGCGCAGCTTAGCGTCGGTGGTGGCGTTGCTCGTATGGTGCACGCCGTGCCAGCCGAGCGCCGTGGCTGCCAGGGCGTTGTGCGCGTTGTCGTCGATGAAAACGAGTTCCTCGGGCTTCACGCCCGGCAACTGTGCCTCGATGCGGCGGAACATCTCGTGGAAGATCGCCGGATCGGGCTTCACGAGCTTCACGTGGCCCGATACGACGATATCGCGGCAGCGCCGCAGGATGCCAAAGCGCTCCCACGCCCACGGAAACGTCTCGGCCGACCAGTTCGTGAGACCGAAGATCGGCATCCCCGCGGCCTCGAGGCGCTCGAACGTCGCGACGCCGCCGGCGAGCAAGCCGCCGATCATCTCGTGCCAGCGCTCGTAGAACGCGCGAATGAGCGCTTCATGCTCGGGAAACGCCGCGACCAGTTCCTCCGTGCCCACGGCAATGGGCTCGCCGCCGTCCTGGCGGACCACCCAGTCCATCTTGCAGACGTGCGTGAGAAACCAGCGGCGCTCGTCGTCGTTGGGAATCAGCTTGCGATAGAGATACTCGGGACTCCAGTCCACGAGCACCCCGCCGAAATCGAACACCACGGCCTTGATCGTCATGCGCTTCTCACTCCACTTGATCGTTATCCGATCGTTATCTGATCGTTGTCGGGATGCCAGGGAAATCAGATCGGCTGCGTGCGCTTTTCGAGCCACGCGAGCGCATCGCCGCTCACGTGCGGCGCCACGCGCACGCGCACCGTCTGGTGATACGCATTGAGCCACTCGCGCTCGTCCGCACGCAGGAGCGCGAGATCGATGCATCGCGTGTCGATCGGGCAGAGCGTAAGCGTCTCGAAGCTCAGGAACTCGCCGAACCCGGTAGTTTCGGCGCGCTGGTTGAGCACGAGATTCTCGATACGCACGCCCCATTTGCCCGGCCGGTAGATGCCCGGCTCGACCGAGGTGATCATGCCTTCTTCCATGGCGGTCCAAGGCTCGGCCGGCGCGTAGTGCGAAATGACCTGCGGACCTTCGTGCACGTTCAGGAAGTAGCCCACGCCGTGACCCGTGCCGTGGCCGTAGTCCGCGCCCGCTTCCCAGATCGGCGCGCGCGCAATCGCGTCGAGCATCGGCGAGCGAATGCCGCGCGGGAATTTCGCGCGCGAGAGCGCCATCATGCCCTTGAGCACGAGCGTGAAATCGCGCTTTTGCTCCGCACTCGGCGAGCCCACGGGCACGACGCGCGTGATGTCGGTGGTGCCGTCGAGGTACTGGCCCCCCGAGTCGATGAGCAGCAGGCCATCGCCTTCGATCACGCTGTGCGACTCGGGCGTGGCGCGATAGTGCGGCATCGCGCCGTTCGCGTTGAAGCCCGCGATGGTCGCGAACGACAGCGACTTGAAGCCCGCACGGCGCGCACGCGCGGCGGAAAGCTTTTCGTCGATGGTCAGCTCGGTGATCCGCTCGTGGCCAAGCGCCGCCTCGAACCACGCGAAGAACTCGGCAAGCGCCGCACCGTCGTGCTCCATGGTCGCGCGCACGTGGTCGGCTTCGGCGGCGGTCTTGCGCGACTTGAAGAACGTGCTCGGATTGACCGATTCCACGAGCTTCACCGCCGACGACACCGCCTGCAGCAAGCCATACGTCACGCGGCGCGGATCGACGAGCAGCGCAGCCTTCGCGGGCAGCGCCGCGAGCGCGGCGGCGGCCTCGGCATACGGCGCGACGCGCACCTTGTCTTTCGCGAGCGACTGCACGAGCGCCTCGCTCACCTTGCCGTCGGCGACGAAGAGCGTCGCGTCGTCCGGCCCGATCAGCGCGTGCGCGACGAACACCGGGTTGTAGTTGACGTCCGCGCCGCGCAGGTTAAAGAGCCAGGCGAGGTCGTCGAGCGTCGAGATGAAGTGCCACTGCGCGCCCTTCTCCTGCATCGCGCGGCGCACCTGATCGAGCTTGCCGGCGCGGCTCGTGTCGGCGTGCGGCGCGACGTGCTCGTACACGGGCTCGAGCGGCAGCGACGGGCGGCCTTGCCAGACATCGTCGAGCAGATCGAGGTCCGTGCGCAGCGCGACGTCACGCGCGTTGAGTGCCTCGGCCAGCGCGCGCGCCGAGGCGACCCCGAGCACCGCGCCATCGACGGCGACCGCGCCGCCCGCACTCACGTTCTGCGCGAGCCAGTCGATGTGGGGCGCGCTCTGCTGGCCGCCCATCATCTTCATGAGCTCGATGCCGGTGCCGGCCAGTTGCTGCTCGGCCTGCACCCAGTAGCGGCTGTCCACCCAGACGCCCGCGAAGTCCTTCGTCACCACGAGCGTGCCCACCGAGCCGGTGAAGCCCGACAGCCACTCGCGCCCCTGCCAGCGGCGCGGCAGGTATTCGGACAGATGGGGATCGGCGGAGGGCACGAGGGCGGCATCGACGCCCGCGCGCGTCATCGCGGCGCGCAGGGCGGCAATGCGTTCGGGAATCGAGGAGGTTTCGGGGAGTCGGGCGTTCATGTTTTCACCTGCGAAGAATTCGAAGCGGAAGATGGGAATCTAGCCAAAGGCGGCGCGTTTGAGGACCGGCTGCGCGCGACTAGCTGCGCCGGGCGCGCAATGCTACGCACACGCCCACGAAAACGAGCGCGAGCGCCGTGCAAAGCGGCCACTGGAGCAATTCGCCATCGTAGAAAAGGCCGGTCGCACTGCCCGCCGCGTTCGCGAGCGCCGCGCCGAGCGCGCCGGCCACAGCCGCCAGCGCGAGTCCGTGACGTGCGGCGCGGCGCAAGGGATGGAGCCACCACCCCGCACAGCCCACCGCCAGACCAAGAATAACGATACCGGGCCAGCCCATTAAGGACTTGTCCTATAGGTTTTCGGATAAGTCCGATAGGACCGCCGAAGCACGAGAGCTAGCATTTATAGCCTGATTAGACTCTATTGAAACTGGAAAACGGTCGGCTCGGCGCGTCCCGCGTAGCGGTTGAGTGTAGGGGGCGGGATTGCGCAAGGCAAGCGCGTCCGGGCCGCCCTAGCCGCACTCTCTCGTATGCGAATCGCCCTCGTCGAACCGGACACCCGTCAGGCCGAAACCCTCATCCGCCTGCTCATTGCGGGCGGGCACGCGTGCCACCACTTCCCGCTTGGCGCACAACTCTTCGAAACTCTCGAACAGGAAACCTTCGATCTGCTGATCACAGCATGGTGGTGCGGCGACGCCGGCGCAGACGACCTCATCCCCCAGGCGCGCAAGCTGCTGCCGGGTTTGCCCGCGATCGCGCTGATGCTCGCGCCGCATGAAAGCGAAATCGTCGCGAGTTTGCAGGCCGGCGCGGATGACTGCATCGCCAAGCCGGTGCGCGGCCCTGAAATGCTCGCGCGCATCGACGCGCTCCTGCGCCGCGCCGGCGTGCGCCGGCCGCGCAACCGCGCCCGCCACGGCTTTGGCGACTATCTTTTCGATTCCGGGCGCTACGAGGTGTCGTTTCGGGGTCACACCGTCACGCTCACGCCCAAGGAATACCGTTTCGCGCTGCTGCTCTTCACCAATGCATCGCGCCCCGTTTCGCGGGCGCGCATTCTCGAAACCGTCTGGAATCTGAACCGCGACGTTCGGTCGCGCACGCTCGACACGCACGCCTCCCGGCTACGCAGCAAATTGCAGCTCGGGCCCGAGCACGGCTGGCGTTTGACCACTTTGTACGGCTATGGCTACCAGCTCGAAAGGCTCCCCCTATCACCTACCGGAGTGTCGGACTCTGTCGGCGCGAATGTCGGAAGCGAGGAAAAGTTATAATATCCGCCTAAATCTCGCCCCCATGGTATGCAGCTTCTAACGATCGGAATCAATCACCACACCGCGCCCGTCGCCTTGCGCGAACGCGTGGCGTTTCCGCTCGAACAGATCAAGCCCGCACTCGCCCTGTTCAAGGAAGCGTGGTCCGGCAAGCGTTCGCTGAGCGCGCCGGAAGCCGCCATTCTCTCCACCTGCAACCGCACCGAGCTCTACTGCGCGACCGACGCGCACGGCTCGCGCGACCAGGCCGTGAGCTGGCTCTCCCAGTACCATGGCATCCGCGAAGAGGAACTTGCGCCGCACGTCTATACGCTGCCGCAGTCCGAAGCGGTACGTCATGCATTCCGGGTGGCTTCGGGGCTCGATTCGATGGTGCTGGGCGAGACGCAGATCGTCGGCCAGATGAAGACCGCGGTACGCACCGCGACCGAGGCCGGCGCGCTCGGCACCTATTTGAACCAGTTGTTCCAGCGCACCTTCGCCGTGGCGAAGGAAGTGCGCAGCACGACCGAGATCGGCGCGCAGTCGGTGTCGATGGCCGCCGCCGCCGTACGCCTCGCGCAGCGCATCTTCGACAAGATCGCCAACCAGCGCGTGCTCTTCATCGGCGCGGGCGAGATGATCGAGCTGTGCGCCGCGCACTTCGCCGCGCAGCAGCCGCGCGAACTCGTGATCGCAAACCGTACCGCCGAGCGCGGGCGCTATGTTGCGGAGCGCTTCGGCGGCCGTTCCATTCCGCTCTCCGATCTGCCAGCACGCATGCACGAGTTCGACATCATCGTCTCGTGCACGGCGTCCACGCTGCCCATCATCGGACTCGGCGCAGTGGAGCGTGCCGTGAAGGCGCGCCGTCACCGCCCCATTTTCATGGTCGACCTCGCGGTGCCCCGCGACATCGAGCCCGAAGTCGCCCAGCTCGAAGACGTCTTCCTCTATACCGTCGACGATCTCGGCACGATCGTGCGCGAAGGCAATGCCTCGCGCCAGGCCGCGGTCGCGCAGGCCGAGACCATCATCGAGTCGCGCGTGGCGAACTTCATGCAGTGGCTCGACTCGCGCAGCATCGTGCCGGTCATCCGCCACATGCACACCCAGGCCGACGCGCTGCGTCGCGCCGAGCTCGAACGCGCCCGCAAGATGCTTGCACGTGGCGACGATCCGTCGGCCGTGCTCGAAGCGCTGTCGCAGGCGCTCACCAACAAGCTGATCCACGGCCCGACGCATGCGCTCAACACGTCGAGCGGCGATCAGCGCGATTCGCTCATCGAGCTGATGGGCGGCTTTTACCGCCACGGCCAGCCGGCCCGGACAGACGACGTCGCGCAGCCCGCGGCGGAGGTCGCCGCCTCGCCGCGCTCCGCCGGCTCTTCTGATTCGTCCAATTCGTCCGATTCCTCCGGTAGTTCGGACCGTTAGCGACGTTCGCGGTCGGGCGCGCGCCATGCGTGCCCTGCACGACCGGGCCGCGCGCCCGCCTCTTCTCTCTCGCAGTCCTATCCGGAGCCCGCTCCGCACCGCCCGATGAAAACGAGCATGCAATCGAAGCTCGACCAGCTGACTACGCGCCTGGCCGAGCTGAACGACCTGTTGAGCCGTCCCGACGTGACCTCGAACCGCGATCAGTACCGCAAGCTCACACGCGAGCACTCGGAACTGGGGCCCGTGGTCGAACACTACGGACAGTGGCGTCAGGCCAAAGACGACGAGGCCGCGGCGAAGGATCTGCTCTCCGACGCCTCGATGCGCGACTTCGCCGAAGAAGAGGTGAAAGCGTCGCGCGAGCGCATGGCGCAACTCCAGCACGAATTGCAGATGATGCTGCTGCCGAAGGACCCCAACGACGACCGCAACGTGTTCCTCGAAATCCGCGCGGGCACGGGCGGCGACGAGTCGGCCCTGTTCGCGGGCGACCTGCTGCGCATGTACCTGCGCTACGCGGAGCGCAACCGCTGGCAGATCGAGATGATGTCGGCGAGCGAGTCGGATCTGGGCGGCTACAAGGAAGTGATCGTGCGCATTGCGGGCGAGGCGGCGTACTCGAAGCTCAAGTTCGAGTCGGGCGGCCACCGCGTGCAACGCGTGCCCGCCACCGAAACGCAGGGCCGCATCCACACGTCGGCCTGTACGGTCGCGGTGATGCCGGAAGCCGACGAAATCGGCGAAGTCGAAATCAATCCCGCCGACCTGCGCATCGACACCTTCCGTGCCTCGGGCGCGGGGGGCCAGCACATCAACAAGACCGATTCGGCCGTGCGCGTGACGCACCTTCCGACCGGCATCGTCGTGGAGTGCCAGGACGACCGCTCGCAGCACAAGAACAAGGACCGCGCGCTCAAGGTCCTCGCCGCGCGCATCAAGGACAAGCAGTACCAGGAGCAGCACGCCAAGGAAGCGGCGACGCGCAAGAGCCTCGTAGGCTCGGGCGACCGCTCGGAGCGCATCCGCACCTACAACTTCCCGCAGGGGCGGCTCACCGATCACCGCATCAATCTCACGCTCTATCGCCTCGAAGCGATCATGGACGGCGACCTCGACGAACTGATCGGCGCGCTCGTCTCCGAGCATCAGGCAGAGCAGCTCGCGTCGCTCGGCGACGCGGATTGAGCGCGCAAGAGACATGAGCGAAGCCGTTACCGCCGAGGCGTTGCTGCGCGCCACGCCGCTGCCCGCGCTAGAAGCGCGCATTCTGCTGATGCACGTACTCGGCTGGCGCCGCACGGAACTCATCACGCGCGGCGATCAGACGCTCGACGCGGCCCGCGTGGACGCGTACCGCGCGCTAGAAGCGCGCCGCGTGCAAGGCGAGCCGATCGCGCAGCTCGTGGGGGCGCGCGAGTTCTACGGCCTCGACTTCGACGTAACGCCCGACGTGCTGATTCCGCGCCCCGATACCGAGCTGCTCGTGGAAACGGCGCTCGCGGCGCTCGAAGGCATTGCTCTGCCGCGCGTGCTCGACCTCGGCACCGGCAGCGGCGCGATTGCCGTGGCGCTCGCCTCGTCACGCCCCGATGCGCGTGTCTGGGCCGTCGATCGTTCGGCGGCCGCGCTCGAGGTGGCGGCGCGCAACGCCGCGAAGCTACTCGACGCCCAGCGTCCCGGCGGCCCGCTCGCGTTCGTGCCGGGCAGCTGGTACGACACGCTCGATGCGGCACTGCGATTCGACGCGATCGTGAGCAATCCACCGTATATCGCGAGCGGCGATCCCCATCTGGAACGAGGCGACCTGCGCTTCGAGCCGCGCGGCGCGCTCACCGACGAGGCCGACGGCCTCACCGCCCTGCGCGCGATCGTCGCGGGCGCACCTGCCCGGCTCGCGCCGGCTGGCGTGCTCTGGATGGAGCACGGCTACGACCAGGCGGCCGCCGTTCGGGCGTTGCTGGAAGACGCCGGTTTCAAGGACGTGCGCTCCGAGCGCGATCTGGCCGGCATCGAGCGCATCAGCGGGGGCCGTCTACCGTAGCCGCCCGACCAGGCACGCTCCCGGCGACGCCGGGCTTGCACGGGCGAAATCCGCTATCATTTCATCCTGCATTCCAACGTATTCAGCATCAATTCAATCGCAAGGTCAGTCATGGACACCCAACAACGCATCAAGCAGATCGTCGACGAAAACGCCGTCGTCCTCTTCATGAAGGGCAACGCGCAGTTCCCGATGTGCGGCTTCTCCGGTCGCGCGGTGCAGATCCTGAAAGCCTGCGGCGTCGATCAGTTCAAGACCGTCAACGTGCTCGAGGACGACGAAGTCCGCCAGGGCATCAAGGAATTCTCGAACTGGCCGACCATCCCGCAGCTCTATGTGAAGGGCGAGTTCATCGGCGGCTCGGACATCATGATGGAGATGTACCAGAACGGCGAGCTGCAGCAGCTTTTCGCCGCGGCGTAAGCGCCAGCCACGGGGCGGCATCGGGCGCACGACGTTGCGCCTGTTCCGTCCCGAGCGCCCGGTGTGCAACGCCGGCACTTTTTCACGAGGCGCCTTCGCCTCGAACCCGCTTCGCCTTCGCTTCGACTCCCGCCTGACGTGAATACCGCCTCCCCTGCCTCGTCCGCTATCGCACAACTGCCGCAACGCCGGCTGATCGTCGCGATCACGGGGGCCACGGGCGCGATCTACGGCGTGCGCACGCTCGACATGCTGCGACGGCTCGGCGGCGTCGAAACGCATCTGCTCGTTTCGGCGGCAGGCTGGCTCAACATCCAGCACGAACTGCAACTCAGCAAGGACGATCTGCACGCACGCGCCGATGTCGTGCATTCCGTGCGCGACGTCGGCGCGACCATCGCCTCGGGCTCGTTCGCGACCGACGGCATGATCGTCGCGCCCTGCTCGATGAAGACGCTCGCGAGCGTCGCCCACGGTCTCTCAGACAACCTGATCGCGCGCGCCGCCGACGTCACGCTGAAGGAACGCCGCCGTCTCGTGCTGCTCGTGCGCGAAACGCCGTTCAACCTCGCGCATCTGCGCAACATGACGGCCGTGACCGAAATGGGCGGCGTGATCTTCCCGCCGTTGCCGGCCTTCTACAACCAGCCGGCTTCGATCGACGAGATGATCGATCACACGGTCGCGCGCGTGCTCGATCTCTTCGCACTCGGGCCCGCGCTCTCGCCCGCCTGGCCGGGGCTGCGCGGCACCGACGAATAAGTGCCGGGCGCACATTTGCGCAGTGCGCCGATTATCAATACCGGCGACACAATCAATTCCCTTTCCCCCGGTTTAATTCGCGACGGTACGGTCTTATATTGATCGCAATACGATACTTTCGGACCGCCTTGGCGCGGTCAACCCGCGATCATGACCACCCGCACGCCTACCCTCTTCCTCTCGCACGGCGCTCCTACGCTGCCGATCGACCCGTCGCTGCCCTCTGGCGGCTTCACCGTGCTCTCGGAGCATTTGCCGCGTCCGCAGTCGGTGCTCATGCTCTCGGCCCATTGGGGCACGATGCGCCCCGTGGTCAGCACCGCCACGCAGCCTGAGACGATCCACGACTTCTACGGCTTTCCGCGCGCGCTCTACGAGATCCAGTACCCGGCGCCCGGAGCGCCCGAGATGGCGCAGCGCGCAGCGGCGCTGCTGCGCCATCAAGGCGTGCCTGTCGACGAGGAAGCGCACGGCCTCGATCATGGCGCGTGGGTGCCCATGCTGCTGATGTTCCCCGACGCGAACGTGCCCGTCGCCCAGCTTTCGATCCAGCCGCGCGCCGACGCCGCCCATCACTTCTCGCTTGGGCGTGCGCTGCGCTCGCTGCGCGACGAAGGCGTGATGGTGATCGGCTCGGGCCAGATCACCCACAACCTGCGCGAGGCGGACTTATCGGCGCGGCCGGAAGACGCCGATCCGCGCGTGGCCGAGTTCACGCAATGGTTCGAAAATCACCTCGCCGCGCGCGACATCGACGCGTTGCTCGATTACCGCCAGCGCGCCCCGCACGCGGTGCTCATGCACCCGACCGACGAGCACCTGCTGCCCGTCTTCGCGGCGCTTGGCGCCGCCGACGACGACTACACGCTCGGTGTGCAGTCGCTTGGCACCTACCAGCGCGCGCTCGCGATGACGAACTACGTGTTCGGCAGCGCCGCCGTGCAATAAAGCCGCCGCGAGCCGCCACGCCGGCTCCGCGCTTGCTCGAAAGGCAAAAAAGCCCGCCTGAATCGCTTCAGGCGGGCTTTTTGTATTGCGCGACGTTTAGATGATGCTTAGTGCGCGCCGATGCCCTCGAGGACTTCGTCGTGCTCCTGGCGTTCCGCGAGGTACGGCGAGCGATAGCCCGAATTCACGCCCCAGTAATAGAACACGAGCGAGACCAGCGCGACGACCAGCATGTCCCAGCCGTACGGAAGCAGACCGGCGCCGCCGAACTGCTTGCTGCCGACGAGCGAGAGCAGCGCCA
>NZ_JBFRCN010000069.1:0-35538 GCF_040965835.1 Paraburkholderia sp. BR10872 | reverse complement strand
TTTCCCGGACGTCCCGAAAGGTTCTTGCCAATTTAACTAGATCTCTAATATAGTTGAGCAACACCTGTTGATGAAGGCGACCTGTCGCCGGGAGACATTCCATGCTGACCCACCAAGAAAACGAATTGCTGTGCCGCGTTGAGGCCGATGCCCCGATGGGGCAACTGATGCGCCGGCACTGGACGCCGGTTTGCCTCATCGAAGAAGTCAGCGAGCCGGATGGCGCGCCTGTCAAAGCGCGCGTATTTGGCGAGGACCTCGTCGTATTCCGGGATTCGGAAGGCAGCGTTGGCGTGCTGGACGAGTACTGCCCGCACCGCCGCGCATCACTCGTCTACGGCCGCAATGAAGACTCCGGCCTGCGCTGCCTGTATCACGGCTGGAAGTTCGACGTCTCGGGCAACGTGCTTGAAATGGTGTCCGAGCCGGCCGCGAGCTGCATGACCGACAAGGTCAAGCACAGGGCCTACCCGGTGCAGGAATGGGGAGGCATGGTGTGGGCGTATATGGGCCCGCAGGACGCCATTCCCGAATTCGTGCCGCCGGCCTGGGCGCCGACTGCCGACACCCGCGTGAGCATTGCCAAGGCACTGCTGCCGTGCAATTGGGCGCAAATCCTCGAAGGCGCGATCGACTCCGCGCACAGTTCCAGCCTGCATTCGTCCGACTTCGTGCCGGCACGCGTCGGCGGCGCCGAAGCGACGGGCAAGAACTGGTTGCGCCCGTCCACCGACAAGGCCCCGCGCCTGCAGGTCGAGCGCACCGACTACGGTTTCCGTTACGCCGCGCTGCGCCGCCCGATCTTCAACGCCAACACGCACGACTACGTGCGCTCCACGGTGTTCGTGGCGCCGGGAACCGTGCTGATTCCGCCGAACAATCTCTACAACGTGGCGAACATCAACGTGCCGATGGACGACACGAACACGGCGTTCTACTTCATCGCCTGGGGCGATCCGGAGACGACGCCGGAAACCGAAACGTGGCGCAAGTTCCTGCGTCAGCAGGTCGGTGTCGATCTCGATCAGTACTATCGACCGCTGCGCAATCACGACAACCGATTCTGGCAGGACCGTCAGGCGATGAAGGCCGGCAATTTCACTGGCATTTCGGGCTTCCCGAACCAGGACATCGCCATGTGGGTCACGATGGGCCCGATTGCGAACCGTTCGGACGAGCGTCTCGGCGCAAGCGATCTCGCCATCGTCGAATTCCGTCGCCGCATGATCGATGCGATCGCTGAATTCGAGGAGGATGGCGAAGCAATTGGCACGGGCGCAAAGGCGATTTCACGGGAAGTGTGCTCGTACCAGGCTGTCGTGCCGAAGGAAATCGACTGGCGCACGTATGCCGCGCGTTACGTCAGCAAGAAGAATCCGGAACCCGCTGATCAGCCGTCCGCGCTCGCAACGGACTACCAGGTCAAGCAATAACCGGAGGCACACCGCCATGGAACAGCGCCGTTTGCGCATCGGGGTCGCGGGACTGGGACGGGCATTCTCGCTGATGCTGCCGACCTTCCTGCGCGACCCCAGAGTCCAGCTCGTCGCTGCGTGCGATCCGCGTGACGAAGCGCGGCGGCAGTTTGCCGCCGACTTCGCGGCGCCCACCTATGCGGACGTGGCGCAGTTGGCGGATGACTCCAACGTCGAAATCATCTACGTTGCGAGTCCGCACCAGTTCCACGCGCAACACACTGAAATTGCTGCGGCAAAAGGCAAACACGTACTCGTCGAAAAACCGATGGCGCTCGCCGCCGCGGACTGCGACCGCATGATCGCTGCCTGCCGCGCGGCGAACGTGCATCTGATTGTCGGCCATTGCCACAGTTTCGACACGCCGTACCTGCGTACGCGCGAATTGATCAGTCGCGGCGAATTCGGCGCGGTGAAGATGATCCAGGCCGTCAACTACACCGACTACCTGTATCGCCCGCGCCGGCCCGAGGAGCTGGCCACGGCTGCAGGTGGCGGCGCCGTCTTCAGCCAGGCGGCCCACCAGGTCGACATCGTGCGAATGCTCGCCGGCTCGCGCGCGACGCGACTGCGCGCGAGTGTGGGACGGTGGGATCCGTCTCGCCCGACCGAAGGCGCGTATTCTGCGCTGATCTGGTTCGAGAGCGGTGCCTATGCCTCGCTCTCGTACAACGGCTATGGCCACTTCAACACCGATGAATGGAGCGGCTGGATCGGCGAAATGGGCGATCGAACGAGCCCCGACACGTACGGCAGTGCCCGCCGCCGTCTGGAGACGCTCGCGAACTCGGACGAGGAGGCCAGACTCAAGGCGGCCGGCACTTACGGCGGATCGGCATACAAGCCGCCAACGGCCGACGCGCACGAGCCGCCGCGCTTTCATCAGCATTTCGGTCCGCTCATCGTCTCGTGCGAACGCGCAGACCTGCGTCCGTTGCCCGATTCGATCGTCGTCTACGGCGACGAGCAGCGCCAAACGCTGCCGCTGCCCGCACCCGCCGTGCCGCGCGCGGAAGTAATCGACGAGTTGCATGGCGCGGTCGTCAACGGACACTCGCCCCTTCACGATGGCGAATGGGCGAAGGGCACGCTGGAAATCTGTATCGCGATTCTGAAATCGAGCGAAACGGGCGCAGATGTAACGTTTCGATAGTCCGAGGTAAGCGCAGAAAGCCCCTGTTGCGCCCGTTTTGAGCTGAGCCATGCACAGTCAAAACGAGGGGGCGCACACGTGCGCCCCAATCTCGCTATCCGGCGAACGCCGCGAAGCGCAGCGAAAAATCAACCGCCCTGACGTTCTTCGTCAGCTTCCCTAACGAAATGCGATCCACGCCGGTTTCGGCGATGGTTCGCAGCATCTGCTCGGTCACACCGCCCGAGACTTCCAGCTCGGCGCGCCCTGCGGTGGCACGTACAGCCTCGCGCATCGTCTCAATCGAGAAATTGTCGAGCAGAATCGCCGCGGCGCCCCCAGCCAACGCTTCCTCCAACTCATCGAGCGTCTCCACCTCGACCTGCACGGGCACGCCCGCACCCAATGCCTGAGTGGCGCGAAGCGTCGATGCAATGCCGCCGCCCGCCGCAATGTGGTTTTCCTTGATCAGAATGCCGTCGTACAGCCCCCGACGATGGTTTTCGCCGCCGCCAACACGAACTGCATATTTTTGCGCGAGGCGCAATCCCGGAAGCGTTTTTCGCGTGTCGAGAATCCGCGCGGTCGTGCCTTCGACGATCCGCGTCATCATGCTTGTCTCGGTGGCCACGCCAGAAAGCAACTGAATGAAGTTTAGCGCAGTGCGCTCGGCGGTGAGCATACCGCGCGCCGGGCCAGCGATCCGGCAGACGCTCTGCCCTTCGTGCATCCGTTCGCCCTCTCCGACAAACCATTCGATCGTGATGTGCGGGTCGACCTGCTGGAGTGTTTCATCGAACCACGGTCTGCCGCACAACAGGGCGGCTTCGCGTACGGTCAGGACCGCTTCGGCTGAAGCGTCGGGGTCGATCAGTAGCGACGTCCAGTCGGCCTCGCCGACATCTTCCGCGAGCGCATCGCGGACGTTGCGCGACATCGCCGCGCGGGTCATTCCATCCATTTCAGATCCGTATTTTTTGAGCGAAAGAGCGGCATGCCGTGGCCTGCCGTCGTGCCTGTCGTGGACCTGGCACGTCCGTCAATATTATTAGATCTATAATTAATATGCTACTCTGGAATGACCTGAAGCGCCGAGCCGCGCCTCATTCCTGATCGATTTCTTCCCCGCGTGCCGCGATCAGATTACCCACTTCCCGCGTCGACGGGATGCGCAGCGCCGGGTTGTCCGACTCGGATTCGTCGCGTGCCATGTTCTCGATGATCGTCAGCAGGACCTTCCGCGCGACGTTGATCTCGGTGGTTTTCAGGCCCCTGACGCTAATTTCGTTGACCTCTTCCGCGAGCGGGACGAGCTTGTTTTTCAGGCTCCGGCCGCGCGGCGTCAGATAGACGTGCGTGTTCTTGCGATTGCCGGGCTCGTAGCGGCGCTCGACATACCCGAGCTTTTCCATCGCCGACACCGCACTGAACGTGGTAGGCGTGGTGGTGCCGGTCTCGTCGCTGAGCTCCTTCTGCGTGAGCCCGTCGGTGACCCATAGCACACGCAGATACGCCCAGTGGCCGAACGAGACTTCGTGCTGCGCCAGGCGCATTTGCAGACCGCGAATCATTGCGCGGCCCGCATCCTTCACCAGGTGAGCAAGACGATCATCCGGAACCGCCTCGCGCCAGTGCCGCAGAATGGGGTCCTCGCTCGCGACCCCGCCCTTGCCCTTGCCCGAAGTACGTGCTGCTGCCATGCCTTCCTCGCAGTTATTGTGACCAGACAGGTGACAATCATAGCGCTTTAGCCCGCGCGAGAGGCACTGCAGCACATCGCCAAAGCCGCTTAGAAGGCGTGGCGAATGCCCACGGTCACGCCCGCCTGATCCATGCCTGACGCAATGTCTACGCCCGTGCCCCGAATACCCACATTGGAAAATGAACGATTGGCGACGTACGCCCCTTCCGCAAACACATCGGTGCGTTTGGATAGCGAGTAGTCGACGAGCAATGCCCCCATCGTTGGGCCGCCGTGCGGATTGCGAAACTGCGTGTGATAGACGCTGGCGGAGACGGAAAGCGGCGCATTCACCCTCCAGGTCACGCCACCCCAATAGAGCAGCGAGCTCGGCGGCACATCCGCATTGCGCGTGTTCAGCCAGCGCAGGCCCGCCAGCGTCGTGACCGCCCCGAAGTCGTACGACACGCCGAGCAGCGCGCGCTGCTGCGCATTGCTCTGCGTCGCGATCGAGGTGCCCTGCAACTGGTCGTACGTCAAGCCGATGCTGAACGGCCCGCGGTCATACAGGACCGCCGCGCTCATTTCGCGACCCACTTTCGTTGCGCCGGGCACGCTCGCACCGTTCGGAATCGTCGCGTCGAAGCCGGTGCTGTACAGTGCCGCGAACGTGACGCCGCCTAGTTGCACGCCATAGCGCACCGAATTGTCCGCGCGGTTCACGAACTGGCTGTCCATGCTTTGCGCCGAGTAGCTGGGGTTGAACGTCAGCGCGTCGTACTTGTACATCAGCTCATAAAGCAGGTTCTGGTGACGTCCGAGCGTGAGCGTGCCGTACGGCGTTGAGACGCCAACGAATGCCTTGCGGCCGAACAGCCGTCCGTTCTGACCGAGCGCGCCGGTATTCACGTTGAACCCGCCCTCCAACGTAAATACGGCCTTGTAGCCGCCGCCAAGATCTTCCGAGCCCTTTAGCCCCCAGCGCGATCCGGCCAGATTGCCCGACTGTTCACGGATCACCGAACCCGTCTGACTGCCCTGGTGCACCCGGTTGACGTACTCGACGCCCGCATCGACGATGCCGTAGAGCGTGACCGAACTCTGCGCATGGGCCGCCGTGCAGGCGAGCGTCAGCAACCCGCCGCAGGCGAGCGGGAATGTGTGTCTCTTCATGTTCATCTGTAATATGGACTACTGAGTGTATTGGATTTATTTTCCCGTTCCGCGCATCCGCCGTGCACCCAGCGGCTGCCGGATGCGCAACGGCAGGAGCAACCGCCGCGAGGGGTCAGATCTTGAACCGCTCCAGGCTGGCCGGGTGGAACAGTTCGGCAGGCTGCAAGCGACGGCTCGACAATCCCTCGGCATGGTGCTGCGCCAGGAAGCGGTCGATCACGTGCTCATTGTTCGCGAATCCGTACGACCAGAAGTCGTGCCCCATCAGACGCCGGGCGTTGCGCAACTGGTCCTCGATGAACGGCAGCGTGACCTTGGTCGCCGAGGTATCGCTCAAACGGGCCAGCGCGACTTCCTTCGATTGCTCGAACGCCTTCGCGATTGCGCCGGGCAGCCAGGGGTGCTGGTCCGCGAGCGCCTTGCGAATGCCGAGCGTGTGCATGATCGGGAAGAGCTTCCTACGCTCGTACCATTCGGCGGCGCTTTTTTGCGGATCGTCGAAAAGGTATTTGACCTTCGGATGCCCACGATCGAAGCATGACGGCGCGCGCGGTCCGATCACGCCGTCAATCTCGCCGTCGGCCAGCAGATTCGAGATCGTTTTCCCTTCGGGTGCGCTTTCCAGCACAACGCCTTCAGGCAGCTTGAGCGCGATCTTCTCGACGCGCGTCGGATCCTCGTAGCCGCCCCGCACCCAGCGGATATCCGACGCCTTTACGCCATATTCCTCTTCGAGAAAGAGCCGCACCCAGACGTTGGCGGTGAGCTGGTATTCCGGCACGCCGATACGTTTGCCCTTCAGGTCCTCGGGCCGGTCGATCCCGCGGTCGGAACGCACGTAAATCGAGCTATGCCGGAAGGCGCGCGACGGAAAGACCGGCACCGCGATGTAGGGCGAGGTGCCCGCTGCCGTCTTCACCGAATAGCTGCTGAGCGAAAGCTCGCAAATGTCGTAATCGGCGTGCCGGAACGCGCGAAAGAAGATTTCCTCCGGGTCCTGCAGCATGAACACGGGATCGACACCATCGATCTGCACGTCGCCGTCAATCAGCGGCCGCATCCGGTCGTAGTTGCCCACCGCGATGGAAAGTTGAAGCTTGCTCATTCCTGTTCCTGTTTGACTGTCGAAATTCTGGCCGTCGCGTGCATCGTCACGCGCCGGATTGCGGTGCCTGCCGCTCGCGCGGCACGCCGAAGAAGACCGCGATGCCGCCGATGAAAACCAGCGCCGCGACCAGCAGGATGCCGGCCGAAAAGCTGCCGGTCACGCTCTTCACCCAGCCGAGGACGATTGGTGCGAAGAAAGCGCCCACCTGACCGAGGCTGCTGATCACACCGATGCCACCGGCGGCCGCCGCGCCCTTCAGATAGTTAGGCGGAATGGTCCAGATAATGGCTGCGGCCGCGAAATAGCTCACCGAAACGAGACTCAGGCACGCGATAGCGGCAACCGGGTTGTGCGTCAGAACCGTCAGGAGCACCGCGCCCGTGGCGCCCGCTGTGGTCGACAGTACGAAGTGCCAGCGGCGCTCGAGCCGCAGGTCCGAGCTGCGTGCGATCAGGAGCATGGCAACGGCGCCGACGATATAAGGCAGCGCCGACAGGAAGCCGATCTGCAACAGGTTGGAAACGCCCGCCTGTTTGATGATCGTGGGCGTCCAGTAGTTGAGGATGGTTCCGCAAATGGGCACCGTGGCCCAGCCCGCGGCAATCACGTATACGCGCGGGTCGCGCAGCGCCGCAAGGAGCGTGCTCGGCGAGCTATGCGGCTTGCTGCGACCTTCCTCGTCCAGAGCGCCAATGACAATTCGTTTTTGCTCGTCGGTCAGCCACTTCGCATCCTGCGGCCGGTCGATCAGATAGAAGTAAGCAACGACACCGGCAATCACGGCGGGCACGCCTTCAAGGAAAAACAGCCACTGCCAGTTGCGAAAGCCCCAGACGTCCATGAAGTGTTGCAGGATGAACCCGGAAAGCGGGCCGCCGACAATCCCCGCGACCGCGATCGCCAGCAGGAACCGCGACGTGATCCGGGCGCGGCGCTTCGACGGGTACCAGTACGAGAGATAGAGGATGATGCCGGGCCAAAAGCCCGCTTCAGCCGCGCCGAGGAGCGTGCGGGCAAGATAGAACTGCCATGGAGCGGTCATGAACGCCATGGCAGTGGAGATGGCGCCCCAGAGCAGCATGATCCGCGTGACGGTCTTGCGGGCGCCAATGCGCCGCAGCAACAGTGTGCTCGGCACTTCGAGCAGGATGTAGCCGATAAAAAACAGGCTCACGCCGAGCCCGTACGCCGCGTCGCTCAACCCAAGATCGTGCTTCAGTTGCAGCTGCGCGAAGCTGACGTTCACGCGATCGAGATAGTTGAGGACCCAGCACAGGAAAAGAAAGCTCATTAACCTGAACGTGATCTTGCGATAGGTCGCCTCCTCCGCCGCCGAGTCGGCTGCGGCAGACAGGGATAAATCCCCGGAGTGCAACGTTGAATGTGCCATGACTGAATGTCTCCGAATTTCACTCTGGATACTGGCGGAACAGGGTTCCTCTCGCCACATAATTAGAGCTCTAATTTTCAGCTTACGGGGACTTCACGCCGCTTGCAAGCACGGGTTTTTACCGAGAACACGATCGCGAAGAAGCGGGCTTCTCGACTTGCATAATTAGAGATCTAGTAATATCATGCACTCATGTTGACACAGTACAAAACCGGATCGGTCAGAAGGAGACAGAAATGACGCCCCCCCAGGAAGACGGTTTTCTTCGTCTGAAGATCGCAGGCAAGGAGAAGATCGCCCGTGACATCTGGCGCTTTGAACTGACCGACCCGCAGGGCGCGCCGTTGCCGCCGTTCGAGGCGGGCGCGAACCTGACCGTCGTGGTGCCGAACGGCTCGCGACGCAGTTATTCGCTGTGCAACGACCCGCAGGAGCGCAATCGCTACGTCATCGCGGTGAAGCGTGACAGCAACGGACGCGGCGGCTCGATGAGCTTCATCGATGATACGGCCGAGGGCGACGCCGTGGACGTCTCTTTGCCCCGCAACGAGTTTCCCCTCAATGACCGCGCAAAGTCATTCATTCTCGTCGCGGGCGGCATCGGTATCACGCCGATGCTGTCGATGGCGCGACAGTTGCGGGCGGAAGGCCTGCGCTCGTTCAAGCTGTACTATCTCTCCCGCGATCCGGAAGGCACGGCGTTCTTCGATGAACTGAGCAGCGACGAATGGCGTTCGGACGTGAAGATTCACCACGATCACGGCGACCCGTCGAAAGCATTCGACTTCTGGCCCGTATTTGAGAGGTCGAAGTCGGCGCAACACGTGTACTGCTGCGGACCGCAGGCGCTGATGGACACCGTGCGGGACATGACCGGCCACTGGCCGTCGGGCACCGTTCACTTCGAGAGCTTCGGTGCAGGCAATGCGAATGCGCGCGAAAGCACGCCTTTCACTGTGCGCCTTTCGCGCAGCGGCACGTCGTTCGACATTCCCGCCAATCGCTCGATCCTCGAGGTGCTGCGCGACGCGAACGTGCGCGTGCCGAGTTCGTGCGAAAGCGGCACCTGCGGCTCGTGCAAGACAGTATTGTGCTCAGGGGAGGCGGATCATCGGGATCTCGTGCTGCGCGACGACGAGAAACAAACGCAGATCATGGTCTGCGTGTCGCGTGCGAAATCCGCGGAGCTTGTTCTCGATCTTTGAGTATCGCGGGGAGGAACAATGCGTCGAGCACCGCTCGACGCATTCTTATCGTATGCAGAGCACAGCAGCACACCGAAACAGCAGGAGTAATCGGACATGACGGACGAAACTTCTCCACGAACGACTCCGACGAGAGACACAGAAGCCCCGGCGCCGGTCAGCGACAATAGTCTTGCCTGGAACGACGCGCGACTACTCGGCTTCACGCCGATGGACGACGTTCACAAGGAGTTCTATACGTTTGCGCTGCGCCTGGTGACGTGCTCGGACGCGACGGCCGCAGCAGCGTTAGAGCTGTTCGAACAGCACGCCGTTAGCCATTTCGAGCAGGAAGACGAGTGGATGCGTACGACGAACTTCCCGCCACGCGACTGCCACATCGAAGAGCATGCGGCAGTGCTGAAGTCGGTCGGTGACGTGAAGGCCGCGGTCGCAGAAGAGCGGGCCGGCGCAGAACTGGCGCGAGATCTCGGCCTGCGCCTTTTCGAGTGGTTTCCCGGTCACGCGGACTATCTGGACTCGGCGCTGGCGGCATGGATGACGAAACAGACAATGGGCGGCAAGCCTGTCGTGTTCCGACGATCGTTTGATTGCGCGTGAAAACATGGCCGACGATGATCAGGGTGCAAACCCGTCGCGACGCGATGGAAATTGCATCAGGACTTGGGAGCTCACTTAGCGTCCTTCGAGAGGTGTTCCCGCAGAAACGTTAGAAGAGGCTCGTTCATGCGTGTCTGTCAACCCATCGCCGGTGGCTCCGGGCACCTCGACAATACCCTGGTCGTACCCACGCCGACTCGAAGAACCTGTCGATGAGTGGCACTTTCTTCCGAAAGGCACGCGCCGTTCGTGGTCCAGCTTCGTCAAGCCGTACGAGGACGCGATTTCTGCCGAGAACGAAAGTTGGCTCACAAAGTGGATGAAAAAGCGTCGGGAAACGAGCCGTTATTATGTCAAGAATGACCGCTTCACCTTTGCGAGCAGATATTCGCCTCGCGGTGACTCCAACGGCTGGAGTGGGCGGGTTATGCCTTTTGCATCGAACGTACGGCCGAGACGATCGCCCCGTTCGGCCATCGGGCGCTAGCCGGCCAACTCCTGCCGTTCCTTTCCTTATGAACGGACATTCAAACGGCGGATCGCACTTCGTAAGCGGCCGCTGGAGTGCAGGCGCATTTGACGGCGAACATTCGCGACCAGTTCATGGTTCGCCAGCTCGCCGACGTGACGGGCATAAGCGCACGCAATTTCGCCGGTGCAGGCTCGTTGCTCCGACTATGGCGATCGCAAATGCACCGATTTCATCCGAACGGCTCTCAGGCGAAGGCCTTGGTCTCTGGCATTGTGAAGTGCCGTCAACTACCGATAGATATCGATGTACCGCTTGCCATCGCTCTGAACAACGCCGCGATACATCCCGTCGGTGTTGAACGGCATCGATACATGCCCCTCGACATCGACGGCAATGAGCCCTCCCGTGCCGCGTTGCTGCGGGATCGCCTCGTTTACGACCGCGCGCGCAGCTTCATCGATTGTTGCATGACCGTACCTCATTCGCGCTGCGACGTCATGGGCCGCGACAGCGCGGATAAACGCTTCTCCCGTTCCCGTCGTGGACACGGCCACGCGCGCGTCCGCAAACGTGCCGCATCCGATCAGCGGGGAATCGCCGATTCGTCCGTGGCGCTTGTTCGTCAAGCCACCGGTGGACGTCGCCGCGGCCAGATGACCCAGCGCATCGAGCGCGACGGCACCGACCGTGCCAAACTTGTGCTCGCCATTGATGAGTCCGCTCGCGTCGCAAGGATCTTGTTTGCGAAGCAATGCCGTGCCGTCGTGATCAAGCAATTCGCGTCCGGTATCGCGCACGGCGAGCCACTGCTGCCGGCGAAAGTCGGTATAGAAGTATTCGGGGCTCTCGAGAGCCAGGCCTTCGTCGGCGGCGAATTGCTCAGCCCCCGTTCCAGAGAGCAATACGTGTGTGGACCGATCCATCACGCGCTGTGCCGCGGTGACGGGATTCTTGATGCGAGACACGCCAGCCACCGCGCCTGCGCGCCCGGTATGGCCTTCCATGATGGCCGCGTCCATTTCGTGCGTGCCCGCATGCGTGAATACGGAGCCGCGCCCTGCGTTGAAAAGCGGGCAATTCTCCAGCGCGACGACGGCGGCAACAACAGCCTCGACGCTCGATCCACCGCCTTTAAGAATCTGATGGCCTGCGTCGAGCGCTTCTTCGAGTGCTGCCCGATGAGCGGCTTCCTGTTCCGCCGACATGACGCCGCGCTGCAGCGTTCCGGCGCCGCCATGGATTGCCAGGATGTACTGTGCCATTTCACTCCTCCTGCCGTATTCGATCAATGCGCGTGAGCCACGGCTTGGGGCGATTCCTCGCCGACGAGCTTTCTCATCATCGGCATCAAGAGGAACAGCAGCGCAGACACGGCGATGAGCCCCGCGGCGATGCCCCCATAGAGCAATGTCAGCCGTGCCGGGACAGGCAAGTAAAAGCCCGCAAGATAACCGGCCAGCTTGTAGCCGAATGAGCTTCCGAAGAACCAGAGTCCCATCATCAATCCAACCAGCTTCACCGGTGCGAGCTTCGTGACGAGGTTCAAGCCGACAGGGCTCAAGCACAGTTCGCCAAACACTTCGAACAGGAACAGACCGGCAAGCCAGAGCGGATTGATCCTGGCGCCGGCAGAAAGCGACGAGGCCATGATCGCAAACCCGGCATAGCCAACACCGATCAACAGCGGCGCCAGCGCGAGCTTCGCGAGGCTCGAGGGTTGACGAGGGCCGAGCCGCGCCCAGAGCGCCGCGAACACCGGTGCGAGCATGATCACGTACAAGGCGGTCAGCGACTGGAACCACGCTGCCGGCACGAGGAAGCTGCCGATATTTCGCTGCACCAGTTCCTTGGCAAAGAGACTCAGACTCGAGCCTTTCTGTTCGTATGCGGCCCAGAAAGCAATCGTCACGACGAAATAGATGCCCATTACGGCGAGGCGCTTCCACTCGGCAATTGTCAGTTGCTCCTGCAGACCCATTACAACGACGAGAACGAGCGCATCGAAGGCCAGCAGGAACGGAAGCACGTTCTGCCAGTTGCTTCCGGCGAGCAGCGTGCCGATGACGGTGAAGACGCCGAGCGCGATATAGATCGCCGTGTTCAGCCGACTGCCTTGCTGCTTCTGTGTCGCCGGTACAGGCTTTGTCACGTACCGATTGCCGACATGCTCGAGACGGCCTCTTTGCCGCCAGAAAACGATGAGACCGATCAACATGCCGACGCCTGCCGCTGCGAAACCGAAGTGCCAGCTATTGACCGGATCGATGCCGAACGAGCGCAGCAAATTCCTGAATGGCTCAGCTTCCGCAAGAAAGCCGCAGACAAGCGGCGCGAGGAATGCACCGATGTTGATGCCCATGTAGAAGATCGAAAACCCGCTGTCGCGGCGCTCGTCATCCTGTGGGTAGAGGCCGCCCACAAGTGCGCTCACATTTGGCTTGAGCAGACCCGTCCCGCATGCAACGAGCACCAGCCCGGCGAAGAACGTCGGGACCGCCGGAATGGCCATGGTGAAGTGGCCGCATGCGATGATGATGCCGCCGATCAGCACCGCCCGACGCGTGCCGAGCCACTGGTCGGCGATGATGCCGCCGGGAAGCGCGAGCAGAAACGCGGCCATTGAGTACGTACCGTAGATCGCCGTCGCATGGGGCGTGTCGTAGCCGAGGCCGCCGAGTCCAGGAGCCGCAACCATGTACAGCACGAGAATGGCTCTCATGCCGTAGAAGCTGAATCGTTCCCACATCTCGGTGAAGAACAGCGTGGTGAGCCCGCGCGGATGCCCTGCAAGCCCCGTCGTGTCCCTGAGCTGCTGGACCGATGAACCGGCAGCGCTATCGGAGGTAGCGGTCATGTTGCGTCTCCTCTGCTTCTCAACCTGCTGAGACAATTGAAAGCGGCCATCGCAAAGTCACGATCGGTTGCGAATTCTGCGAGGCCCGCCAGCACCGCCATCGCCACCCTTTCGGCTGATGCCCCTGGTCTTGCTGCGGCGCCTCGTGCCCGCTTCGGCTTTCGCCTGCGTCGACGACGTGGTGTCGAACACGAGGTACGGCAGAACCGTTTGCGACAAAGTGGCCGCCATGGCTTTTGTCTGCGGTGTTGCTTTCAGCACTTCTGATGTCAATGTTTCGATGAGCGCCACCATGGCCACTGCACTTGACGACAGCACCCGATGCTCAGCCGGAGCCAGCAACACCGTGTCGGCCGTAGCGGCGAGAGGCGCGGTCGGGTTGTCGGTCAGGGCGGCGACGAAAGCGCCGCGTTCGCGGGCGAATCGCGCAAGTTCGACCGTGTCGCGCGAATAGCGAGGCAGAGAGATCGCGATCAACGTGTCGCCTGTGCCAATGTGCGCCATGTGTCGCGCGGCTTGCTCGCTGCCTCCTCCAGCCGCGGCCCAGATGACGCGCCGGTGATACGGCATCAACGTGTCCGCCAATAGTCCGGTCAAATAGGTGCTCAGGCCTAGCCCGAGACAATACACAGAGTTGCTCGAAACGATGCGCGTCACCGTCTGGGCCAATCGCTCTTGTTGCAGCGACGAATCCATCGCGACAAGGTTGCGTTGGTGATCTGCCAGCCATGCGCCGATTCCTTCCTGGGCCGTCGGCGCTTCCAGTTTCTCCACCGGTTGCAGCGCTTGCCGCACGACTGCGGCAAGTTCCGCCTTCAGCTCAGAAAACCCGCGATATCCGGCGTGCCTGGCGAACCGGTTGACGCTGGCAGCGGAGCCTCCACACGCTTCGGCGACTTCCTCGATCGTGCGCGTCGCGGCGTCGAGCGAATGAGAGGCAAGCCATCGCGCGACGGGCTTCAACGCCGCCGACGCGGTTGCGGATGCATAGTGGATGCGCTCGATCACGCCGGGCAGTTCGGTTTCGCTCACAGGCAGGAATGGGTCGTCCTGGTCAAGGTACGTTTGTAGTATGGCCATGTGAATTTAAATTTTCAAGCTGGTGAAAACGAGAAAAATTCTGTTCACCAGTCTGTGGGAGACGGCGCGAGGGTGCGATTCGTCTGACTACCGGGGGCCCTGGCGTCCTCGCTCCCATGTCGGAACAAGCGACCGATGTGCACTCGAAGGCGGCCGTTTTCAGTGTGGGAAATCGAACGGCAACATTGGGGTCGTTTCCGGAAGCTCGTGCCGCGCGACTATCAGCGGTCACCGCGTGGTTAGCAAACTTTCTGGGTTTCGGCCACAAGGCGACGCACACGCTCGCATCCGCAACGACCGCAATCCGCGTCGTAGCAGACATTCATGCGAGCGCATGACGGCGGAAACAGTCGAGCCGCCGGTCAGTGGCACTCACAGTGCTGCCTGTCAGCAGCTAGCGTCGCCCGCTGCGGCCCCATACGTACCGTACCCACCGATGCCATCGGCTTTTAGGCGTGGGCGCGTTGTGCGCGGGCTGCGCTTCGCAATCCCGCTGGACGGATTTTCGTACCTGTTCGTGGATCTGCCGCAGCGTCATGCCACCAGGACCCTTCAGTTTGTCGGGATCGGAATCGGAATCGTCTGTCATTGGGGGTGCCTGGAGAGAACAACGGTTGCAGTGGTCTCACTTGCTGCCGCCAATCGTTGCGCTGGACCGGTAGCGCAGCAGATGATCCGTGCCAGACTCCGACAGCCAGACTTCTCCCGGCCGGCCCATCATCTGGCGTACGTTCGCGTGTGGCCGCGGCAGCGCAAACGTCTCGAATCGTTCGGTTCTTGGGTCAAAGCGCACTAGCGCATTAGTGCTCCATTCGCTGAGCCAGACGATGTCTCTGTCGTCAACGAATATCGCATACGCATGCGGATCGGAGCCCGGGAGTTTCCATTCGCGCCAACGGTGCGTCGCCGGGTCAAAGACTCCCACCTTTCCTGCGTTCCACTCGCTGATCCAGACGCGTCCTTTTGAATCGGACCATACCCGGCGCGCTCCCTGTTTCGGTGTTGGCGGCTCGATGACCTCCGCCGCGCCGCTCACCGGATCGATGCGGCCGAGGTAGCTGCCAGCCAATGAAGCGAAGTACAAGCTGCCATCAGGGGTGACACAGATGCCATAGGCGCCCGGCCCTCGCGGCGCATCGAACACGCGCATGCTGCCGCTGCGCGGGTCAAGCTCACCATAGATTCCGCCCTGTCCGGTAAACCAAAGGTGCCCCCGTTTGTCGAAGACCGCCGTGTTCAGGTTGGCATTCTGTCGGTCTTCAGGCAACGGGAAGCGCGCGACAGCGAGTGTCTTCGGATCGACGCGTACGATCGCGTTCAGCCCGCCGTCGGTGATCCATGCGGCTCCATCCGGACCGACGATCACGCCGTGCGGCGCCGATCCGTTGCCGAGCGGGATCCGCTCGGACTTGCCGCTGCGCGGGTCCAACCTTCCGACTGCGCCTTGCGCCTGCGCGGTGTACCAGACGGTGCCACCAGACTCTGGCGCGACATCGTGCGGTGCGCTACCGGAGGGCACAGCAAATGAGTCGAACGAAAGGGACTGAGCCTGCGCCGAACCTGGTGCCAACATCGCACCAACAAGAACCGACGCAAAATATCGGAAGAAACGGGATGCGTTAATTCCGTTCACCGTCGCGCAAACCGCTGTATTTGCGATGCGAACCACGTCCGCCTCCGTGACGGGATATTGCTGGCACTGATGCGTGCTTATTGTGGCACTAACTGGGAGAATTCTCGGCCTGGGCGCAGACAAAGTGCGTGACAGGCATTTGTCTGCGATTAGCAGGCGGCTCGATGGGCGCGCAACGACGCATGGCGAGCTGAGCAAAGGGGCGGCCACGCGCGCGGTGGCCGTCTTATGAGGGCGAATGCGTGAATTCGGCCAGGAACTGACGTTTGCCATCGCCGCTACTCGGCCATTCGAACGGCTGTTCTACTCAATCGGCGGACCTTCGAGGTCAGACAGCACTAGACCCCGTCATGGGCCAACGCGGCGCGTTCCCTGGGCCATGGACAGGGGAGCCAAGACGATACCCAATGCACGCACCATGGATGAATACGAGGCGTCGCTGCGATGGACGTCAGGCAAATGCGAGGGCTGGCGTTGTCAACCGTCTGTCGGAGGCGTATGGCCCAGGACGGCAGCGAATGCGAGAACGGCCAACATGGCGACCGCTTCTATGGACAGCCACGCGTTGAAGCGTTCTTGTGCGGCCATGAAAGCGGGGCCGTCCTGCTGCGCCCGCCCGCGGAGCTCGGGGAGAACCACCAGCCGGTTCCAGCCGCCCAATGCCACGGCCGCTGCGACGCACACGAGCTTCGCCGTGAGTATCCGGCCCCATCCCATGCTGAGGAACGGCACGCCTGCCTGCGCGGTGTCCTGCATCACGTTGTAGAGGCCGGTGATCAACACGACGACAAGTGCAGCCGTCGCCAAATGCGAGAGCGCTTCGCAGAAGATCGCCCTTTCTTCGGCCGCCAAATGAGCGGTCGGCGAGCGCCGGAGCACGGCCGCCGCGACGATCACGGCGCCCGCCCAGAGCGCCGTCGCGCACAGATGCACGACATGGATCGCTTCTCGCGCCGAGAAGTCGCCCGCGTCGGCTGCGTGGCTGGCCGCGGCCTTGCCCGCCGCCCACGCGACGAGGCCCGCGGCGAAGAGAGGTAGGCCGCGACGGTCGAAGAGGCGGCTCAGCGTCGCCAGCAGCGCGCCGCTGAACCCAACCGACCACGCGACACCGTAGTGCGACTCCGTGAGCACGGCCATGACTGCGGGGCCGGCCTCGGCAAATGGCGAGCCGCTCATCACGGCGGCCTGCAGCCAGAGGTATGCGAGGCCCGTGAGCGCCAACGCGATCGCGAGGCCCGCCTGCCAACCGCGCAGTGTGGCCGGCGCGCCCATACCGCTCCGCTTCCCCATCACGGCGCACGCGAGGGAGCCCGCAGCCGTCGCGAACAGCACGTTCTGCACGGCTGCCACGGCGGTCTGCGCGGCGACGAGCGGCTCCATGCTCACTTCACCGTGAACATGTAGTGGCCCTGCGTACGGTGCCCGTCCGCCGCGACAGCGACCCACGAGACCGTGTAGACACCCGGCGTCTGCGGGTTCAGCGCGACCGACATGTGCTTGCTGTTCGACGGGTCGGCAACGGCCTTGCCGCTCGTGATGGCCTTGCCCTGTGCGTCCGTGACGGTGATCGAGCTGAATGCGGGCTCGAGGCCATCGTCGAAGTCGATTGCGACTTCCTTCTGCGAGCCTGGCACGGTCGAACCAGCCCCCGGCGCCTGATGGGTCGGGTAGGCGTGCGCCTGCACGAACTGACAGACGGCGATCAATACTGCGGCAACGGCGCCGCGCGCGGTCGTATGCAGTTTCATGAAGGATTCCTCATAGGTCAGAACAGCGGCTTGCCGATCGAGTTCGGGAAAATGTCGTCGAAGTAGATATGGGCTTGCACCAGGATACCCGTGTGCGTGCCGGTCGCGCGATTGACGGGAATCTGTGCTTCGACGCCGAACTGCCCGTAGCGATTGATCCAGATCACGCCGGGGTTGATCGTGCCCGTCGTCTGTCCGGCGCACGCGCCTGCCGTGCAGGTGCTCATCGGGAATTCGACGACGGGAATCAGGTTGCTGAACGGCTGGGGCAGCCCGAGATCCTTCACCTGTTGTTGCAGGTACGGAATGCTGTACTGCAGCGTGACGCCCCAGCCGAGCGAGTTCGGCCCCTGGTCCGATGACGCGGTCGTCAGATTCGGGCCGATCGTGCCGGTGATGGCGAACGGCCGCAGGTAGCCGAGCGACGCGGGCAGGTCGCCGAAGCCCTTGCCGAAATAGACGGTCGGGGTGAAGGTCGAAAACGGGTTGGCGATCGATGTGGCGCCGGTGCCGCCAAGCGTGGCAAGCAGCCCGACAGACGCCATGAACTCGTGCTGCGGGTTTGCGTAGACGAGATATTTGACGCCGAGCGTGAAATTGTCCCAGCCCTTCGCGTTGCCGTCCGGCGAGTTCAGGCTCGCGTAGTTGCTCGCGACGCTGAACGCGAGATTCTTCGTGATCAGCTTGTCCCACTCGTACGACACCGTGTTGATGTTCGTGTCGTTGCCATTGCTGTTGGGCGTCTTGATGTGGCCGTACTCCAGGTTGAATTCATCGCCCACGCCGGGATCGTCGACCGCCAGCGTGGCAGGGAATACACGATCGCCGACCACCGCGTGGGCCGACGCATCGACTGAAACCAGGCACGGCGCAAGCGCGCACAGCGCTGCGGCACCCCGTTTGAGAGTGGTTCGCATATCCAGATCCTGATCGAATTGTGGTGAGGCGCCCTCGCACGCGGCCCCTGGTGTGGACGAGGAAGTCCTGGCAGGCTGGCGCAGAGCAGGTGTGCGCCAGCGCAGCGATGCCGCTCACCGGAATCGCCACATTGGCTGGAAAACGTCTGCGAAGATCAGGATGAGGCGGGCGGAGCGCGCGGCTGAGCCGGCGTCAGCACCGTGTACGGGCGGAACGCAGCGGTGACGAGGGGGGCAGGAAAGGAAGGGCGCTGCGGCGCGACGCTCGATGCGACGGCCACCCCAGGCAAGGCCGGCGAGTGCGCGAACAGTCCGCAATAGGGGCACGCGTCGCACAGCGACGACGAATCGGAGCCATGGTGGTGCCCGGCATGGGCATCCAACGCGACCTCGACCGCCGCGTGATGGTGATGGGAATGATGCTCGTGACGCGCGACATCGCCATGCGCGCCGCGCAGCACCTGGGACACCACAGGCGCGACCACACTCAGCAGGATGGCAAGCATCCCGAGCCAGGCACCGATCTTCTGACGGTGGCGGTTGAGCACGTGTATCGGCGATACGTAAAAAAATTTACGAGGAACGTCGAGCCATCGCCGCTCTTCACCGGCGGCTGGTCGAGCGCGACCAGTTTGCAACAGGCAGTGCAACGATTAGGTGGCCGAGCGTACCAAATCTTTCGCCTGGGGTGAGGTTCCCCATCACATAGCGGCAATTTGACGCTACGGATTAATTGTAGTGTGGCGGCGCGCCGCACAGGCCCTGAATCAGTGCGTGGTTTTTCGCCCGGACCTGGGCGAAAACGTCGACCTCGGTCGACCTCATCGGCCGGCAGCAACTTGTCGATCAGGGTCATTTGGCCGACTTGGCGGAGTCGCGCTGATGTCAGTCACGAATGAGTTACCTGTCGCGGTTCTTTGCGTCCGTGATCCAGTTGGCACACGCCCCCTCCCCGACCACGCCGCCTCCGTTTTCGGGGCGCGGTATTTGGGGGCGGCCACGCTCCCGTGTCTTGACGAGCGCCCACCCCGCGCGCGCGAAGATATTCCACTCGGTAAGCCCGTATTTGGTGACTTTGGCCCTGATGTCCGCAAGCACCGCCTCGAATTCTGCCGCTCTCGCAGCAGCCGCCTGCTCCACGAGCAGGGTCGTTTGTGCTTTCAGTTCCTGGAATATCGCCAGATTTGCCTCCAAAACTTGACACGGTGATGGCGCTCATAGCTCGCGTCGATTCGGCTCGATTGCAACTGGCCACTGACTAGCCCGACCCGGGTACAGAATCCGCCGACGCGCTGTGATCTATGTAGCGCTGGCAACGGAACACCAGAACGGTTTGTATGCCCATGATCGCTTCGCACCGCCCGATAGGAGTGGCCGAAGTTTCCTCCAGAAATCGACGCTCGGCATCACTATAAAGATAAGTATTCTTATCACAAGGCATTCATTCAATGTGAAAACATTCCATATTGAAAACGCGTCACGCCTCCAGGGGGCCGCGCCGGAGCACCCAGGAATCAATTGAGGCAACCGCCTCCGGCACGCCCTCAACTGCGCACCGGGTCCAAAATATGCGCTGTTTCCGTCAAGCGACAGCGCGCAAAACCGGGAGTGGTGTGATGAATCGGGAACGCAGAGCGAAGATCGAGGCGGTGGCGGGCAGGCTCATTCAGGAAGTGATGACGACCGGCCTCACATGGGATGAGGCGGTCGCTGTATTTGGCCTTGCCGCGAAGGCCACGGCACAAGCTGCAGTACGTCTCGGGGCCGGCACGCCCGCGGATTGCCTTACGGTGGCGCGCATTCGGTTCGAGGACGCCTTCGCGCAGGACGTGCGGGTGGTCGTTACGGAATCCGCCACCCAGTAGCGCCCACGTCGACCACGCTCGAGTCAGGGTTTCGTCTCGGCAAACTGGACTCGCAATTCGCGGATGCGATCGAGATCCTGGGCCACATCGCTATATAGCCGTGCCACCACGGCGTTCACATCAGCGGGCAAATTCCTTTCAAGCGCACTGTGAAACCGCTTCTCCGCGGTATCTTCGCCCTTTTCGCAATCTGCAAGGATGGCGTCGTCGGTGCGGGTGCCAACCGCGGATTTCACATTGAGCCAGCCGCGATGCAACGCGCCCGCAACGCTGCCGCCGTTTTCCGGCTTGCCGCCAAGCTTCACGACGAGCTCCTGCAACTGGCGCGCGCCACGCGAGCAGTGCACGGCACTTTCGAGCAGCGCTTCGTTCACGCTTGCGTGCTGTGCCCCGTCGGCTGCTTTCGTGAATTCGTGCTCGCCGTCCTTTGAAGTTTCGATCAGCTCGTTCAGCATGGCAATGACAGTGGTCGTCATGGGTTCGCTCCCGTCGAATAAACGCGTGAAAAGCTCCATGTTTCCGCATACGCCATGCCCGAACCGTCCTGCCAGGGGTACGATCGCGCCCGGCGCAACCTATGAGAATTTCACCGCGTCGTGCCCCCGTACCTTCATCCCATTCGTCCTTAGCGAATCCCGCGCTTGATGAGCGGAATGAGCGAGTCGATCGTCGCGGGTGTCTGCACACCGGCGCCGGTGTTGATGGTCAGTCCCGCGAAGTGATAAGCCGCCGAGAGCACGCACTGCGTAACCGGCAGAAAGCCCTGCAGATAAAGCTGCTGATCGAGCGTCGCGGTGATGAATTTGCTCTGCAGCCCGGAAATCGTGGCAGGCGCAAGATCGATGCCGCCCACGATGATTTGCCCCGGCTTCTTGCCGGCCTGCTGGAGCGCCTGCGGAATGAACCCGGTCACGCCGCCGTGCTGGGTGCCGATGGCCTTCAGATCAGGGTGCGCCTGGATAAAGGCGACCAGGATCGGCACGGCGAGCGATGAATCGGAATCCACCTGAGGGGAGATATTGAGCCGGGTCACCTTCACACCGGCCTTTTCCAGCGTCTCGGCAAGGCCGCGGTCGGACTGGCTGCGCACACTCTCGTTGAAGACGCCATATTCGAGCGCCTCGTCGCCCTTCTTGAGCCCGGCGCTCAGCATGGCCTGAGCGGTAATCTGGCCGCCAACGTAGAGTTCGACGCCAGCGTAGCCGAAGCCCTTCGCGTCGTAGAGCTTCTGATTATCGGGCAGCGGCGTATTGCCGACGGTCACGATGATGCCCTGGTCGACCGCCTGCTTGATCAGCGGGGCGAAGGCCGGATCGCCCGGGTGGCCCATGATGCCGATACACGTCGGCTTTGCCGCCATCGCCTGGCGGAACTGCGCAAGCATCGTCTCCGGGCTCCAGGCCGAGAACTGCTCGATCACCTTGATGCCGAAGGCGTGTCCCGCATCGGCAGCCCCCGTCTGACGTGGCAATGTCGCGCCGTCGCCGGGGTTTCCGCCCATCTGCATATACATCGTCATACCGGCGCCGAGTTGCCCTGACGTGGTCGGATCGGTCGCGCCGGCGTTCATCGAAAGGCCGAACGCAAGCACGCCCGCCCCCAGGAGGACTCCCGTCATGATCTTGTTCATCTCTCTCTCCTATCTCCTGATTTAACGGCTTTATCACCTCCCAAGCCTGAATCTTTCGCGCAACGCGCGCAGCCTGGCGGGATTCTCGACCAACAGATGCAGGATCACGGCGACGATGAACACCACCCCTTCGATCGCCTGTACCCAGAAGCCGGCGATGCCTGTCGCAACGATGCCGGCCTCCAGCATGCCAATCACGAAGGTGCCGAAGAAAGTCCCTACGATCGTCGCCGTGCCGCCGAACACCGAAGTTCCGCCGATGAACACGCCGGCCAGCGCCGGCAGCAGGTAGCCTTGCCCCTGGGTCGAGAAATAGTTCAGGTTCTCGAGCGTGAGCAGAACCGTGGCGAAACCGGCCAGTACACCCATCAGCGTGAACAGCTTCACCGTCTCACGCAGCACATTGATGCCCACGACCTTCGCTACGTTGCGGTTGTCTCCGATGAACAGCACGTGCTCGCCAAAACGGTGGCGATTGAGGATGAACCACATGAATATTGCGAGCCCGAGCGCCCAGAGCGCTTGCATCGGGAGGACGCCGAACAACGTGCCCGTGAAGACTGCATAGGCTGAACCGCTGGCGAGCTGCTGTAGCGCATAGGAGAGCCCGCCGGAAAGAATCGAAGCAACACCTGCCCAGAGGAACTGCGTGCCGATCGTCACGATGATCGAGGGCATCCCGACCACCGCGACCAGCACCCCATTCACCACGCCGACCAGCGCGCCGCCTGCCAACGCCGCAACAATGGCTAGCCACGCGGATCCGGTGGTATTCACGCACCAGGCGAACAGAAAGCCCGAGAATGCCATCACCGAAGGGAAGGACAGATCGATCTCCCCCGCCGCAATCACCAGCGTCAGCCCGATCGCCAGCACCACGAGCGGCGGCACAGTGGTCAGGAAGGAGAAGTAGATTGGCCAGCCCAAAAACACGCGCGGTGCCGTTGCCATGAACAGGCCGACCACCAGCGCGAATACGACCAGGCTCGGCAAGCCCTCCATGCGGGCAAATCCCGGCAGACGCAAACCCACCGGGCGCACCGGCCGTTTTTCCTTGATCGGATCGCTCACGTCTTTGTCCCCGCAACCGGCGCCGGTCCGTGCCCGCTCTGCTGCAGCGAAATCAGATACCGCGTTAGATCCTCGAGGCTCATCTCGCCTGACTTGATATCCGCGACGATGCGGCCGCGATCGAGCACGACCAGCCGATCGGCTAGCTCGTGCACATGGGCGAGGTTATGTTCGATGTAAATGCAGGCGCGCCCGGACTCCTTAATGGAGCGCACGAAGTCGAGAACCTTGCGCACCTCGCTGATGGCAAGTGCCACCGTGGGTTCATCGAGAATGATCAGATCGCTGTCGAAATACATCGCCCGTCCGATCGCGATGCCCTGGCGCTCGCCACCGGAGAGTTTCGCAATCAACGAATCCGCGTCGATCCCCACGCCGCGAAAACCGAGCTGTTGCTTGAGAATATCGTTGGCAATGCGCCGTTCTTCGGCGACATTGATGAAGCCGAGCCGATTGGTGATCTGCCGGCCGACAAAAAAGTTACGCCACAGCGGTTGCTTCTCGCCGAGCGATTTCTCCTGATACACCGTCTCGAAGCGCAACCGGTGTGCCTCGCGCACGGAAAAGCGGCTCCAGTCGACCTCTTCGTCGCGAATGAACAGCTTGCCCGTGCTCGGCCGCACGACACCGGTCAACACCTTGATGAGCGTCGATTTGCCCGCGCCGTTATCGCCGATCAGGCCGACGATCTCGTTGCGGCCAATGGCGAGGTCGATGCCGGAAAGCGCGCGTATCTTGCCGTAGGACAGGCTGATGCCCTGCGCGCGCACGATATGCCGCCAGTCGCTCGCAGCGGGCGCGGCATCGCTCGCCGTCACGCTGCGCTCCGGCTCGAATGAACCACAGAGATGTTGTGTACGACGATAGCCATAAAACTTTCCCCTTTGCTTATCGCTCGCCGCCTCAACTTACCTGGAAAAGTCTCTGGAATATAGTAAGACTAACAGTCAAAGTCTAGTTCAAGAATCGCCTCGCGAGACCGCTTGTTTCATCGGGAAATTACTAGTCCTGGGCATCCGAATAACGGAATGTAAGGGACTTGGGCACGTCCACGATTGATAGCAAACTTCGCGCGCGTGACCTGACACGGTGGCCCGTGCAGGAGGCACGACAGCACCGTTCGCTACCACGGCGTCGAGGTCGACAACGTGCTTGAGATGGTCAACAATCACCGGGCCCGCCACTGCCAGTTTCGACCGCCACGAATGAATCCACCTGAATTCACACTTCGCGCAGCGACGCCCGCCGACGAGCCATTTCTGTTCGCTTTGCGCAAGGCAACGATGACCGAGCACCTGGAACGTGCTGGCGAATCCACCGACGAGCACACACATTGGGAGCGTCTTCGCTATCGCTACGGCGACGCTTATGTCATCTGTTGCGGGTCGGAAAAACTCGGACTCTTCAAGTTCTTTCGCGACCTCGATGAATGGACCATCGTACAAATCCAGATCCTGCCCGAACATCAGGGTCGCGGTATCGCGGCCCATCTGCTCGGTGAATTTCTAAGCCACGCAGACGACGCTCGCGTCCCTGTCAAACTCAGTGTTCTGAAGGGCAATCGGGCCATTAGCCTTTACCAGCGCTTTGGGTTTCACGTGGTCGACGCGACTGACACGTCGTTGCTGATGAGGCGGCGGTAACGCCGCCGCTACATGAAATTGCGCGTATGCAGCGCCGCAAGCTGCTTCGCCTGAGCCGGCTCGAAGCCAAGGCGCACCAGCCTCGTGTAGCGGCTATCGGCCATTTCGCGCATCAAGGTTTGAACCTGCGCGTAGCCTCGCGCCACGGCCGCCGGCGTCAACTCGCCCGCGGCGATCAGGATCAGCGCGTCGAATACCTCTTCATTGAGACCCGCGGTGCCCTCCAGTGCGTCATGACGTTGCTCGACCGCGTGGGCCAGACGCGAACGCAGGCGCGGCTCGCTGTTGAGCCGGTAAAGCAGATGGGACATGCCCAGGGCGACATGGCGGGCCTCGTCACTGAGCGCCGGCGTCGAAACCGAGCGACTCAATATCGATAAGCGGGCTCGGCGATTCGGCCTTGGTCGTCATAGAAAGCCTCTTCCGTTACCGCACACTCGAGCAATGCGTAGCCACTGGCGCGGCCGGGCAGCCACGACCTGAGACCCTCCAGTTCGAGCAACGGACGCACCCGCGCGTCGTTCCAGTCCATCGAGCGCAGCAGGTCGCCAAAGCGCTGCGCCGCTTCCTGCGGCACGCCGGGGCTAACCGTCATGTTGCAGTGATCGAATGCGCCCGTCGTGGCGACGATGCGCGACGCGCCCGCCGGCAGCGTCCCTTCGTCGGCAAACGCCCGGAAGTTGCCTGCGATCATCCACGTGGCGTCGATTTCGCCGCGCACGAGGGCGCTTGCCGCATCGCGTTCGCCGCCGATATGGTCGCCGTGCTTGCCGCCCAGCACATCGAAGCGGCGCGCCTGGTAGTCCTGGCCCGCGACGAGGCCGCCCTCGTGGCGCAGATGATCCAGCGGAATCAGCGTGGCCTGAGGCGAGTCGATCGCACCGAAGCCGATCGTGCCGCCGCGCAGGTCGGCGAGTGTCTGGACGCGACTGTCACGGCTAACCACGAGCACCGAATGCAGGTCGCGGTCCGTGTCGCGCATGGCGAGCGGCAGCACGGTCTCGCCGCGCGCCTGCGCGATGCGGCTCGCGCGTATCCAGGCAAGCGGGGAATTCCACGCGAACGCAATATCGCCTGCGAACTGGGCCTCGACCTGCGTTTCATAGTTCGAGTAAAGCAGATAGTCGATCGCGACTCCGCGTTCGGCAAACCATGCCTTGAAGCCCTCCCAGATCGTGACGACCTTGGGCGCATACGCAACGGCGCCGAGCATCAGGGGGGCATTTCGTGCGCTTGAGGACATGATGGGTGGCTCCTCATCAGGCGAGCGGCAGGCCGCACAGCACGCGGCCAACGAACTCGTAAAGGACGTCCGAGGTCGGTCCCATGATGGAGGCGGCGCGCGCGTCGCGGAACAGTCGCTCGATGCCCACCTCTTTGCGAAAGGCCGCGCCGCCGCAAATACGCATCGCCGTATCGGTCACGGCGAGCGCGGCTTCCGCGGCCACCGCCTTCACTTCGAGTACGCGCAGCATCGCGTCGGGCCGGCCCGACGCCAGCGCGGCGAGCGTATCGTCGCGCAGCGCGCGCGCCTGATCGACGCGCAGCTGCGCGCGGGCGAGATAGGCGCGGATGGTCGGCAGGTCGGCAAGGGCACTGCCGCTCTCCGCGAAGCGGCTGCCGGTCACGTGAGGAATGGCGCGCGCCAGCGCGCCATCGGCGATGCCGATCGATGTCGACGCAACGAGGTTTGCAAACGCCGGCAATGCTTCGCCATTCATGATGTCGCCGCCGCCCCCGTCAGGGCCGAGCATCGCACTGGCCGGCACACGCAAACCTTCGGCCTGGATCGGCGCGGACGCGTTGCCGCGCAAGCCGAGGCCGTCGAAGGGCTGCGGACAGTGCAGCCCTTGCGCACGGCTGTCCACGAGCCACAGCGTACTGGCGCCATCCGCGGCCAGCGCCGGTCGCGACGACCAGACGTAGGAGTCGGCTTCGACGGCGGACGTCACCATGCTCTTGCTGCCGTTGAGCACGAAATCGTCGCCATGGGGATGCGCGGTGCCGACCGGCGCCCAGAAATGGCTGCGCGAGCCGGTCTCGGACCATGCCAGCGTGGTGAGGTGCCCGCCTTGCGCAATGGCGCGCCTCACTTCGATGGGGCCGTATTTTTCGATGAGGATGGCGCCGGCGTAGTGCATGGTGACGACCATCGCGGTGGACGGGCAGTCCCGCGCGATGCGCTCGACCACCTGACACGCCTGCGCGACGCCCTGCCCCATGCCGCCGACCTCTTCGGCGCTGACGAGTCCGAGCAGACGTGCCTCGCCTAGTGCGTCGAGGGCCGCGCGAGGAAAGCGCGCGAGCTGATCCGTTTGGGGAGCTTCGGGGGCAATAGCGGTGCGAACGAGCGGTTCCAGCACGTCGATCAAGGACATCGGAGTCTCCCGGACAGAGTTGGCGGAGACGGTCGTCCGGGTCTGTGCTGATGCCGCGCACGTGTTGCGCAGCCGAAAATGGAGGACGCGCGTGCGCCGCTCCGGTGCATCTGTCGCATGCAGACCTGCAACAACGACTCTCGCACTTGAAGGAGCCCGCAGCGCATCGGCAGTGCCGCAGGCCGGCACATTATTGCATCCGCCGATTTTCTCTGGACGCTGGGTGTCCTCGCTCGTCCGCAAGGCCTGGGCGCGCGCTGCGCCCAGGCCTCAGACAGCTCAATGCATATCGCCAACGACAACGCGTGCCGACAACGCGTTCGTATCGCGCGACGACGACGCGGCGCGAATCTCGTAGCTTCCGCCATGCACCTGCCACGCGTGCGTCGTGACGTTCCACGTCGCGAGGCGCCGCGCCGGGATGACGACGGTCACCTGCTGCGACTGCCCAGGCCGCAAGGCGACCTTCGTCCATCCCACCAGGCGCTGCGGCGGCTCGCCGAGTCCCGGCGGCAGCGTCGCGTACACCTGGGCGACTTCGGCGCCGGCACGCGAGCCCGTGTTGGCAACGGTGAACGTCGCGATCACATTGCCGCCCTGATCGGTACGCGTCCGGAGCCCCGAGTACGAGTAAGTCGTATAGGAGAGGCCATAGCCAAACGGGAAGAGCGGATCGATGTTTTTCGCATCGAACCAGCGGTACCCCATCAGGAGTCCTTCGCTATAGACGACGTTCAGGTTGTTCGGGTCGATGGTCGGCTGCGGCAGATCGGCTTCCTGGCGCGGGAACGTGATCGGCAGCTTGGCGGACGGGTTTACGTCGCCGAACAGGATGTCCGCGATCGCCTGACCGCCTTGCACACCGGGATACCACGCTTCCACTACACCGTGAACGCTGCCGAGCCACAGCATCGTGACGGGGCTGCCATTCTCCAGCACGACGATGATCCGTTTGGCCTTCGCAGCCACCGCGTTGATCAGCGCATTCTGGTCGTAAAGCTGATTGCTCGCGTCCGCCTTGTTGTCCGGCAAGGACAGGTTCGCCAGATCCGTGCCCTCGCTTTCCCACTGCGTGGCGAACACGATCGCGACATCGGCGCTGGCGGCTGCGCTAGCCGCGGCGGAGGCGTTCGTGCCGTCGAAATACGTCACCGTGGCCTGAGGCGCCTTGGCCTTGATCGCGTTGTACGGCGAGGACTTGTACCAGGTCGCGCAACTCGAAAGCAGCGGATTGCCGGACTGGCATCCCGACACCGCATTGCCGTCTGCCGCGGGCACGCCTCCCGACCCGCCTCCGGACATCACACCGACATCGGCATGGCCGCCGATCACGACGATCGAGTGCAGGCCGCCAGCGGCGAGCGGAAGGACCGGCTGGTTACTGCCCGATGCCGGGCCATTCTTCAGTAGAACGATCGACTCGTGCGCGACCGCGAGAGCGTCACGGTTGCCTGCCGTCTGGTCGACCGAGCCGCCGGGGGTGGGCGGGTTGTCCATGACGCCGAGGGCGATCATGGTGCGCAGCTTGCGAAAGACCATGTCGTTGAGACGGGCGACCGGAACGGTACCGGCCTGGACCGCGGCCTTGAGCGCGCTGCTGAAATAAGACTGAATGCCAAAGCCCGCGCCTGCCGTACCGAGATCGCCGGGCTGCTCTTCATCGAGACCCGCCATCGCGGACGCGACAGTGCTATGGTTGGCCGTCCAGTCCGACTGAACCTTGCCCTTGAATCCCCACTCTTTCTTCAGGATGGTCGTGAGGAGTTCCGGGTTCTGGCAGGCATACACGCCATTGATCAGGTTGTACGAGCACATCACGTTGCCGGGATGCCCCTCGCGCACGGCGATCTCGAAGGCGAGCAGCTCCGTTTCCCGCATCGTCCTTTCGTCGACCACGGAATTGCTCGTCATCCGGTTGGTTTCCTGGTCGTTCATCGCGTAGTGCTTCACCGTTGCGATCACGTCCTGAGACTGCGTCCCCATGGTGCGCGCCGCACTCATCGTGCCGGTCAGGACGGGATCTTCGCCCATGTACTCGAACGTGCGGCCGTCGCGCGGTTCACGCGCCAGATTGAGCCCGCCACCCAGCCCTTCCGCGTAGCCGAGCACGCGCAGCTCACGGGCAATACGCGAGCCGTAGGCTCCCGCGAGCGCCACATCCCAGCTCGAGGCGAGCCCGATCGGTGCGGGAAAAGCCGTGGCATGCGCGTTCTGCACATTCACGCCGCCAGCCGAATCCGCGGTGGCCAACGGGGGAATGCCCAGGCGACTGATACCGGGGATATAACCGGCGCCCTGCACCCACGATGGAAACGGACCACCCAGACCGACGGTGGGAATGCCCGTGCCGTGCACCAGCTGGATCTTTTCGTCGAGCGTCAATTGCGATACCAGCACTGCCGCGCGCCTGTCGGCCTGGTCGCCCTTCGCTTTCCAGTCAAAGGCCGGCTGCTGTGATACACCCGAAGCCTGGGAAAAGAACTGCGCCACCATCGAAAATGGGCTGTTTCCCCATGTATTGCCGGTGGCAGCTTGATCCGCGTACGCCACAGAGCCGGCACACAATGCGCCGGCGACGGCAATCGCTATTTTCTTCGTATTCCTCACGGTGTCTCTCCTGTTTTGCCGATTGCATGAGCGATGACCCGCAGGATTGCGGGACCGTAATCGGACTACATTTTTCTTCTAGTTTTATGTTGAATTGCCCTACGTAGCGAGATGACGATAGCACCGGAGAAACGTTGGCGCTTATCGTGCCGTCGCAGAACTTAACTTTGCGTCGCAGCATCAGGGTTTGCCTTAACCCTGCGCCGTTTGCCATTCCGTCGCTACCTTACAGGCAGTTTTCGAGTCTGCGCACCCGCTCACAGCGCCCGCGCAGTGGTTCATGCGGATTCGATATCTGGCCCCATCGGGCCGTTTGAGGATTGCAGCAAGGATGCTAAAGTCACCAGCTACCAGCGGTTAGCCGAGGCGACGTTTCTCCGTTCCATGGTGTCTCCCATGACGACCGATCAAAAGACCGTTTCAAACGTCCTTGCCCAACTCTCGCTCAAGTCCGCCGTCGAGCACGGCATGTCGCCGCACGATTTCACGCGCCTCACCGGCATCACCGAGGCGGAACTCGTCCATCCGGACGGGCGCATCCCCGCACACAAGCACATTGCCATGCTCAATCTGCTGGAGCCGGGCTACCAGGCTTCGGAGCGGCTCGAAATCTTTTCCAGTTATTCGTTTCGCGCCCCGATCAGCACCTTATTGGCCATTGTCACGAACAGCCCGACGTTGACGAAGGCCTTTGACCAGTTTCTGCGCTACCGGGTGTTGATCGGAAATGTCGATACCGTGAAGGTCAAGCGGGCAGCCCAGACATTCGAATTCGAATACGTTCTGGACGGCGCGGGCAGAAGTTCATCGAGCGCTTTCTATAATTTTCTGCTGCTCATTCGACTCGCCGAACAGTACAACGACGACGAGCCCTATCCCACCCAGGTCGAGTTGACCGGAGAGGCGTTTGCGCCCGTCTCCCAGCTCTCGCACCTGTGTGGCGCGACGGTGAAATTCAGGCAAAGCCGCAACCGCATGCTGATGAAAACCGGAGCGGCAGACCTGCCGTATTGCAGGTACAACGAGATCACCGAAAACATTCTCTGCGGGCAGGCCGATGCCGATATCAGACGCTTCGTTGTGGGCCATTCGTTTTCTTCGAGAATCGAAGCCTTCGTGACGAAGATGATTCGTGAGGCGCATGCCGGTCTGCCATTTGCGAACCCCAGGGAAGAAGTCTGCGGCCGCCTTGGCATTTCACGCTCGACGCTGCACCGGCGCCTGCAGGTTGAAGGGACGAACTTCCAGGCTATCCTGTCCCATGCGCGCCTCGAGGAGGCACGGCGGTTGCTGCCGTTGGCCGATTATTCGGTTGCCGCGGTGAGCGATCTTCTCGGCTTTTCTTCTCCCTGCGCGTTCTCGCGTTTCTTTCTCGAGAACAGCGGCAAGTCTCCTTCGCGCTACAAGTTCGAAAACTGCAGGCTCTAGTGAGCCTTCTGGGCAAACCGCGCCTGCGCTGTACACGATCGAATATTCGGGACCAGAAAGAAAGCGAACACGCGCGTCGAAATCACGATGAGGTCGATGAACAGAGCGCACTACGCAATACACGTGGATGATCAGATCGAGGCCGCATGAGCGCTCGACGCGCCGTCACGAAGGCGCAAGTCAGTGCGCCGGTCCGAAGAAGGCCTGCGCACCTTCCGATGGCGTCAGTCCGGCGGCGAAATAGCCTTCGAGGCGCTCGGCCTTGGCGTCGTCGAGCAAAAACGGCGGACGCACGAGCCCTTGCGCGATGGCGTGGTCGTACCACCGGCTCATCCACTCGCGCAGCTTCGTTTCATAGGGTGACGGCAATTCGTCTGGCGCGATCTCTTCCATGCGCAATCTCCGCTCGCGGCCTGACTGCCGCTATATGCTTGTCGCGACACGTGCTGCGCCCATCGAAGGACGCAGGATATCGGGTGGAAACACCTGCCATCCACGGTCGGGATGGCGGAAGAAAAACAGCGCGCGCGGTCCGTCCGCTGTCTGCGCCTCGATGAACACGCTCGCGATCCGCCCGGACGGCGCACGATGCACCGTCACGACCCGCACTGTCTGCCTGCTGGTGGGGTTCAGCCACTTCACGACTGCTGCCCCTAACGACTGCCGCACCGCCATCGCCGCCCCCCACGCTTTAGGTGAAATCATCGTAGACAGCCGTTAAACCGGCCGCCATCGGGACGGGTAGATAGTTCCCTCGGGATTGTCCGGTTCGTTTGTCAGGATTTCCTTCTCGCCGCGCACGACCGCGCGTTACTCGCCCACCAGCCCATGCCGGATCGCATAGCGGATCACCTCCGCGTTATTGCCCAGCCCGAGTTTTTGCATCAGCCGCATCTTGTGGGTGCTGATCGTCTTGGCGCTGAGCGCGCACGCATCGGCGATATCGTTGATGCTCTTGCCCGACGCGAGCATCTGCAACACCTGGAACTCGCGGTCCGAGAGCACTTCGTGCGGGGGCACATCGCCCGAATGCTTCTCGAACACCATGGCGTCGACGAGTTTCGGGTCGATAAAGCGCCCGCCGTCCGCGAGCTTGCGAATCGCGGCCAGCAGCACTTCCGGATCGCTGTCCTTCGTCACGTAGCCTGTCGCGCCGGCCCGCAGCGCGCGCGACGCGACCTGGGCTTCGTTGTGGATGCTGAGCACGAGCACCGGCAACGCAGGTTCCTCGGCGCGCACGCGGCGGATGAGATCGACGCCGCTGATGCCCGGCATCGTCATGTCCAGCAGCAGCAGGTCGACTTCGCAGGTCCGCAGCTTTTCGATCACCTCCGAGCCCTGCCCGGCCTCCGCCGTCACGACCATGTCGGCAGTCGTCGCGAGGATCTGCTTGAGTCCGCCACGCACGATGGCATGGTCATCGGCGATGAGTATTCTGATCATGGGGGTCTTCGAGCGGAACGTGGATCGAAATCGTGGTGCCAGACGCAATGCCGATGGTCAGGTCTTTGCAGGGCTGACTGTCGATGCTCAACGTACCACCAATCAGCCTCGCGCGCTCTGTCATGCCAAGCAGACCGTATGCGTACCTTGCATACGCGGCGGCCACGTCGAAGCCGCGGCCGTCGTCGCGCACACGCAAGTCGAGCGAGCCGGGCCCGGTGCTGAGCGTGAGCTCGACGCGCTGCGCCGCCGCGTGGCGCGCGACGTTCGTCAGCGCCGCCTCGACGATCCGGAAGAGCGCCGTGGCCTGCATGTCCGACAAGGCCGGCTCGCCGCTTGCCATGTGCAGTTCGCACGGGATGGCGTTGTGCCGGCTCCATTGACTGGTGAGCCATTCGAGCGCCGAAACGAGGCCGAAGTTGAGCGCCGCGGGCCGCAGGTGGCTTGCCACGTTGCGGACCATCCAGATCGTGCCTTCGACCAGTTCGCGCATGTCGTCGGCCCGGCCGACGGCCTCCGGATCGTCGGTGAGCCGCATCCGCAGCAGCGAGACGTCCATTTTCAGCGCCGTCAGCAACTGGCCGAGTTCGTCCTGAATCTCCAGCGCGCTGCGCTTGCGCTCGTCTTCGCGCATTCCCTCCAGATAAGCCGACAGGGCCCGCTGCTGCTCGCGCGAGCGCACGAGTTCGTCCTCCACGCGCTTGCGGCCGGAAATGTCGTGCAGGCCGACGTAAATGGCCGGTGCGCCATCGTAGTTCGACAGCCGTGCTGTCGCCATGGCCCAGAACTGCGTCCCGTCCGGCCGACGCAGATTCACCTCCGCGTCGCTGAAGCTGCCTTGGGCCGCGAGACAGCGCACGAGTCTTTCGCGCTCCAGCGGATCGACGTAGAAGTCGACGATATTGACGTTCGCGCGCGCCGCTTCATCGAGGCGCAGCAGTTCGCGAAACCGTGCGTTGGCATAGAGCAGTTGGCCGTCGGGCATCGAGGTGATGCCCATGGCCACCGGGCCCGATTCGACGATCGCGCGAAAGCGCGTTTCGCACGCGTTGAGCCCGCGCTGCTGCATGGCGAGTTGCCGGTGGGCCGACCGCAACGCGATGTGCGTGCGGACCCTGGCCACCAGCTCCTCGACGAGCACGGGCTTGCGCACATGGTCGGCTGCGCCGGCGCTGAGGCCATCGGCGAGACTTCGATGATGGCCTGCCGGCATCATGAGCACCACGGGAATATCGCGCGTGCGCGCATCCGACTTCAGGCTGCGGCAGGTGGCCAGGGCGCCCACACTGGCGGCCTCTGAATCGAGCAGAATCAGTTCGGGCTGGGAGACGTACGAACGCTCCAGCACCTCGAGGCCGCTGTTCGCGGCGAGCACCTCGAAGCCCTCCCATACGAGGTGGTCGGCGATCAAGCGGGTCTCGTTCGGCGTACCGCCCGCGACCAGTATCGTGCAGGGGTTCGTTGTCGTGGCCTGCGAGTCAGTCATCTTGCCCACGGTTGCTCCGGCCCTGGTTACTTTGTTTTGTCCCCGTCGCCAAAGCCATGGCCCTTCGGCAACCCTTTATCACGTATGCAGGTAATACGGATTGCGCGCCCCGTTAGCCCTCTATGTTCCAGGTGCCTTACGTAGCGAACGACTGCCTCGCGGAAATTTCCGCACGGTCGATCAGTTCGTCGAGACTGCGTGTGAGTTCGCCAAGCGCCGATAACGCATACAGATCGAGCTTGTCCGCATGGTTGCGGCGCAAGTCTTTCATGCTTTCCTGCAAGCGCCGTATCGTGCCCGCGCGGCTGTCCGGCAGCGGCCAGCAGTGCATCAAATAAGCCAGCGGCATGAGATTGCGGGATTCGCACCACGTATCGAACAGGCGCATGCAGATCGAGTTCACGTCCTGCACGCGCGCCTTACGGTCGCCCCACTCGGAAATCATCGCGCGTCGCCTCTGCCAAGCTTCGAATTTTGCTGACCTCATGATGAGCCCGCCAATGATCGCGTGCAGTCGTCTTCGACTGCAAACGGTAAAGGGGAACCCTGAATCTTGTGTCGGGAAATCCTGAATGGCGGACTTCGAGGCGCAATCGCACCCTTGAATGTCTGCCGGGAATTTCCGTCCTGGCCCGAAGTAAAGCGGATTGTCGGCGAGATTACGTCGCGTTATGCTGCGCGCGACTGACCGTTCGGTTCCACACAATGCCGCGCATGGCATACGCTGATTTCGTATGAACAGAAGACAGATGATCGCGCAATGCGTCGGTATAGGCGCGAGCCTGATAACGATGCGGGCGACCATGGCGTTGCCGGTCAGCCGTGGGCCAGCAAGCGTCGTATTCCTGAATCCGGGCGAAAGCGTGGAACACGATACGGGCCAGCACTGGCAACTCGTCTCGCGCTTCATGGCCGCGACTGCAAAACGCTTTGGCATGCAGCTGGAAGTGCTCTACGCGGAGCGCGATCACCTGCTGATGCTTCGCCAGGCCGAATCCGTAGCGGCACGCACAGCGGCGCCCGACTATGTGGTGATCGTCAACGAAAAAATGGCCGCGCCGCAGATGCTGCAAACGCTGGCACGCTCGAGCGCCAAAGTGCTGTTGATCCACAACGATCTGACCGAAGCCCAGCGTGCCCAGACCGGCAACGAGCGCGAACGGATCGCGAACTGGATCGGCACCGTCACCGCCGATGCCGGACGCGGCAGCTTTCGCCTCATGGATTACCTGATCCGTTCGAACGGCAGCGGACCCGCCCGCGTGATCGGCATTACCGGCGACCCTGCCACGCCGGTCTCTGCCGAGCGCGCCGCCGGGGTGCAGGCCGCGCTGGCGCGCCGGCCGCAGGACCGCATCGATCAGCTCGTCTATGGGGACTGGAGTTTTTCCGACGGCCGCGACAAGGCGCGCGTGCTGCTCTCGCGCTACCCGGATGCCAATATCCTTTGGGCTGCCAACGATTCGATGACGCTTGGTGCATTGAGTGCGGTGCAGGAGCGGCATCTGTCCACCAT
>NZ_JBFRCN010000068.1:0-38100 GCF_040965835.1 Paraburkholderia sp. BR10872 | reverse complement strand
CCTGGCGGATCAGACGCCCGATGAGGCATACTTCGCGACGCTGCCAGCGATCAAATCGGCAGCATGATCGCCCCGGACGCTCCACTTAAAATCTCGGGACCCTGTCCGAACAAGCGACGCCACCTCTGACGGCCGTTCGAGATGAGCGCGTGAATCGTCGACAATCCGAGCAATCAGCCTAGTTTTTAATGCCGATAACAAAGGCGCGCCGTCCAGCGGACCATCAATAAAACACTGTCAAAATGCTGTTTAACAAAAGACCTGAGTTTCGACGGCGACCGCAGAGTCCCTATCGCGAAGGGAGTCTGGTCAATCGTGCGACCACGTTGTTCTCGTGGCTAGGTCGGGGAATAATCGGTCTCTTGAGCATTGTCTTGTTACTCGTCGCCGCGGCGGCAGGGCCTGGATTGGACCTGCCTACATCGAAGAAAGGGTGGTTCGCATTGGTTGCCATCATCTGCGGTGGCGTCCTTATTTGCATAGTTGTAGTTCGCTGGATGCACCTACCGGTTACTCAGCAAAGGTAATGACGTGCGCATGAGGGATCGCCTCGGATCGGGATATGCTTTTTCTGCCAGTCACGAGTGTCGGCTTTCGGGTAGGCTGAGCGAGTTATCCAACGGTTGGAAATGAGAATGACCAAAGCACTACAACCCGGTACAGCGTCATGAAGGTTGTCTACTACGCAGCAAACGCGCCTTGGGTAGGCTCAATGAAGTGTCCGTCGTGCACACGATTGACGCCTGCGTGGCAGTCCAGTGGCATGAGCGAAAGTTTTCCTTACTTTCATTGCGATACCTGCTCAAACGTTGTACACCGCGAACGAGATAAGGAGCTTGTCTATCCGTCAGAGCCCACGCAAGAGCTGCTTGACCGTATTGCAGCCACTTTGCCGAAGTGCCCCTGCGGAGGGCAATTCCGCCCAGGTGCGAATCCAAAGTGTCCGCACTGCCATGCCGAATTCACTCACCACTGGAATCCAGTCCAACGCTTGGTAGCCGGTCAAATGGTCTTGCTCGATGGGGCTTACCTTATCCGAGATCGACTGTATTCGTATCAAATTTCCATCGGATCTAAGCCTAAATACTGGCTTCGGGTACTACGAAACGCGCTGGCGCTTCGTTTCGGCAGTCGGTGAACTCTATCGGCGACCGACCACTTTCCTGCGAGATATCTAGAGCGGTGACCGACCGCTCAGGGTCGGTTATGCCTATTGCATGAAACTTGGGCCGGGAGCGAGCGGCGTGCCCGGTCGTGGGACGCAGAGCGGCCAATATGCGACGTTCGACAGCCAGTCGTAGATTGGCGACAATTGGCAGACGCTCGTACTGAACAGACGCAGAGACATGACCCGCCCGCCTCGTTCGCCTGACCTGATTGTTAACTTCGCCCTGACAGCGCTCAGAACGGATGGCTCGCCGAAGTACGTGATTTCTGGTTACAAACCAATCTACAAGGTGAAGCCTGATTACTGGTCGTCTGCCCACCACGAATTCATGGATGTTTCGCGCGTTGAGACAGGACAGCAGGCTCACGCGGAGGTGTGGCTTCTGTCGCCGGAGGCATACCCTCAAACCTTTTGGATTGGTCGACGCATTGAAGTAGCGGAGGGTACAAGGCTTATCGGCATAGCTGATGTCCTGCAAGTCCTCAGTCCCTTGCTTGAATCGAGCGGCCCTTCCACCATTGATCGTGAGATAAAGATCCCTAGAGGAATTACGAACGAACAGCGTTGGCGCAAGCATTGCCGAAAGATTCGCGCGAGAGCGTCAGATTTTCTTGAAGGTCGTCTGGGTGTCATTGAAACAGCGAGGGCCATGCTGCCATTAGCACGATGGACCAAGGTCGAAGAAGAGCCGGAATTTCAATTATTCCGCGCGATCGCGTCGGGGACCGACGACCTGCCTGTTGGCGAAGTTAGAGCCTACTGGGCGCCTGAAGCTTTAGCGCGAGAAGATGTCCGTATCCGGGCGGCTGAAGCGCAGTGGAACGATAGAGTGCGGTCCGCAGTCGCGCGACCGGTCGAGCGATACCATTGGACCATCGTCCCGGCGGACGCTTCGCCGTATGAAGAATGAAAGGCGCGGTGTAGTGCAACAGAGCTATATCAGGCGGGTTCGGCCAGGATGGGACGGTCGACGTAACGACTCGGATCGTCGACAATGCCGAACCGTATATTGCCCGAATCACTAATCCGGAAGGGGTCTGTTAGTGCGCTCTGAGAGTGACGCTCCCTTGCGGGAGCGCGTACTTATTGTTGAAGGGCGCGCGTCGGCGACAGTCCTATTCCATGTGCGGGGCGCGCTCCCGACGGAACTGCCACCGAACAGCGAAGTTCTGCTCATGTCGTTTGCATACGCCGATCTTCCGATAGGTCGGACGTTCGAATTTCTCTTTCCGACGGGCGCCCCACAGTCACTGACGAGAACACGCTGCGAGATCGCCGCAGTAACACAGCAATATGCCAAGCCATTTGATGGGGTTCCGGATGGCTGGAAAACCATTTGCCTTGTGAAATTCGAAGAAGGCATTCCCGATATCATCGCGTCCCTGCCAATGGTGAATGGATGGTACGAGAATCGACATACGGTAAGCCTTTGCGACCCGGACGTGTGGCGACTGATCGCGGCAGATTGAACGTCCGTTTTGTAGTTACGCGACCGTCTCTTCCGGGTCGAGCTGAGCCGTCCACGGCCGGCGGCGGTCGGGCCATGAAGCGACGCTCGCCCGACAGTGACAGGTGGCAGAAACTCGCCGCGTTTCGGCCATTTGCCCCTTTCGAAGACGGTCCGCAAATTGAGTTCATGTGCGGCGGCCATTATCGACCGTCACGACCTCGCTACGCCGGCTTGCCGTGACCCTGGAAAAAACCACGTCGACGTTTCATAACGCTCGAGTCTCGTCATTTTCGGCGTCCTTCGCTCAACCTGCGGCTCCAACGCAAAAATAGGCGCGATGAACTAAAACGTAGACGTGGTTGCTCAGGCGGCGTTGTTGACCCAACGTTGAAGTTCCGCTCCGACAAAGCCGTTCTGACGCACGCGTCCCGTCATCCGTTCACTGGAGTGCGCATTATGAACTACGATCCCGCCGACACCGCGGTGGTGTTCACCGATCCACAAAACGACGTACTCAGCCCAAACGGGAAGAACTGGGGCGTCCTGGGCACAAGCGTGACGGAAAACCGGACCGTCGAAAATATGCTGGCAATCTTCAAGGCGGCGAAAACGGGAAAGTTCAGTGTTTTCATCTCCCCCCATTACTTCTATCCGACTGACCGTCGATGGCAATTTAATGGCCCGCTTGAGGCGGGCGAGTTCGAGACGGGAACGTTCGCACGCACAGGAGCGCTAAACCTGAGCGGGTTCGAAAAATCGGGTGCCGACTGGCTGGAAGAATTCAAGCCGTTCATCGACGATGGCGAAACTATCGTCGTGAGCCCACACAAGGTTTTCGGTCCACAGACCAACGACCTTACGCTGCAACTCCGGAAGCACAATGTGCAGAAAGTCGTACTGGGCGGCATGCTGGCCAACATGTGTGTCGAGGCTCATCTGCGCGATCTGATCGAGCAGGGTTTCGAGGTAGCCGTCGTCGCCGATGCCACAGCTGGGCCCCGCCATCCGACGTGGGGCGACGGTTATAGAGCCGCGCTGGTCAACTACGCGTTTCTCGCACATGCCGTCGTCACGACGCAGGACGTCGTGAAAGCCATGACGCAAAAATAGTTTCAATAGCGTTCTGGCCCTGCTGAGATCGGCCTTTTCCGACGGCACATTTAATCGCAGCCACCGGTCACCTGGGCGAACGAAAGGGGCGGTTCGGCTGAAGCAACCAACCTCCGACCAGATTCGCGAGGCGTTCCATGGACTAATATCGACTGAACCCCCGATTAGTGCTACTCGAGGGGCCATTCTCGAAAGAGCAGGTTTTTGTCGAGTATCCAGCCGGAACAGACCGTTTGAGAGCGTTTTGGGACTGGTTGAATCCCGTCCGGCCTATCTTGAACGGGTCATTTCTTGGCTTGTCACCTTGGCGTCGGAGCAACGGTTGGGTGACTGCGATGAAGCTATACGGACAGCTGGGTTGCGAAGAAGTAGATTTAGCAGCGAGCAACGAGAGCGAATTCGGGGAATCGAATTCATGAACTCTGTTGATGGTTAGTCCATACGAGCTGCACCTGCAAGGGAGCAACGTGCGAACGGGAGACGTTCGCGTTGCGCTTTGCTCCCTAGTGAAACAGTTCACACGGCGCGCATCGAGTTTGTTGTCGTTTTAATAGTTATTGGCGATTGACTGGTGAAATCGATTGCGTGGAGGTATTTAGAAGAGTGTCGGGGACCTGGTTGCGGACGCAATGGTTTATGACGGAGATCGAAAACCGGCTCCAATCGGATACATCCCATACTTGACTTGGACGCATAGTGAGTTCTTGCGATGCAGCGCAAGAACTATTTGACCCTTTGCAATGGTGCTGGTGTAACGCCCACGGGGCGGGCTTTCCGCACACTCAGAGTGGCTGCATCCGTTCGAGCAGTATTGGGAGCAGCGCCTCGATGCACTCACTGAAATACTCGGCAAGGACACGCAATGACAGAACCCGGACTCATCCAGCTCACTCGCTTCATTCCGCACTCGCCGGCCAAGGTCTGGACTGCACTGACCGACCCTGCGATTCACGCCAGATGGCGGGCTGCTGGCGATGTGCGCGCGGTTGTCGGGCATCGCTTCATGCTGGATATGGGACCGTGGGGCCTGCAGCCCTGCGAGGTCGTCGCCGTCGAGCATGAGCGGCTGTTGTGCTAGTCGTTCGCACCCGGCACGCTGAACACGACGGTCACCTGGCGGCTCGAACCCGAAGGAAGCGGTACCCGCCTGTCACTCGAGCACAAGGGCTTCGACCTCGATTCGCCGCTCGGCAAGGCAGCCTTCCAGGGCATGGGCAAAGGATGGCCGGACGTGATTCAGCGGCTTCAGGACGTTCTGGGCGTATGAGGCGCGATGGCACGGGCGTTTGCCGCTAGTGCAGCGCCCATTATTGCCGCTGCGTATTACCTGGTAGTCCTACCAGCGACTTCGATTTGCCGGACAGGCCTGAGGCATCGATTGCCCCGCCGTTCGAACGGCAATGAAGTCACCCTTCGCGGGGTGCGTCACAGCGGATCGTCTTGGCATTGGCTCTTTCCACCGTCAGGTTGATCGAGCGTGCACCGGCCGGGCGCGTGCGGTGGCGCACGCCTGCGGGGATGGTCAGCAACTGACCCGCGCGCAACTCCGTTGTCCCTTCTTCAAAGTCAATGAGCAATACGCCCTCGATTCCGATGAACGTCTCATCGGAGTCGGGATGAAAATGCCAGAAGTACGGCACCTCCATCGCGCTGACGTGAATGTCGTGATCGTTGACCGTCGTGACGACCTCATTGCGATAACCGTCGCGTAGTGCAGTCGTCATGGCCAGAAAGTCAGTAGGTTCAATCATGCGCTCGCTCCTGCCTTTGGGGTTGATGAGAACGCCGCGCATCGAGTGTTCCTGCCACCGTTCGGGCACTTTTAGCGAAAATGCGCGGTTGCGTGAAAATATGACACGCCTGAACTCAGTCGTCGTCGCATGTGAACATGCTCCTGCAAGTTGGACCGATTATGCGCAGCGACTAACACGTGAAGTTGCGTCATGAAATCACTTGTTTAGTAATTTCTGATAAACACAAAACGCCAACGGATAATCAATTGACGCGATTCAAATGTCTCGTATAGCATGACTTCCAGCCAGATACCACATGCCACATGGATAAACAGGATAACTAAACAAAACCAGATACGCGTAGTGATACTCAGGAGACAGCCATGATAGATTTACGCCGTCTTGCGGCCGCCACGATCATCATTGGTTCTTTGGCGGGTTGTGGAGGAGATAGTCCAGGCCAGTCCGGCTCCGCCGCTGTCGCGGCTGACCAGCTTAAGGCAGCAGCTCAGGTTAGTTCCAGTACCGGTTCCAGCAGTGCGAACGCGGCTGTCGCTGCCGCCGAGCAAATTCCCGTTTCCGATCATGGCACCATGCAATTGACGCGGTATGTCAACCCCCTGATCGGCACGTTGGCCAGCAACTCTCCCAACCCCGTGCCAGCAGGGCAGGCTGGCAGTGTCGTACCCGCGGCGGGCCTGCCGAACGGCATGGTGCAGTGGGCACCCGATACGAATACCACCTCGGCTCCCTCGAACAGTGCGGAGCCCGGTTCGCCGGCCGGTTACTACTACGACATCGGCTCGATCCAGAGTTTCAGTCTCACACATATGAGCGGTGCCGGTTGTTCGGGAAATGACGGCGAATTCCCCGTCATGCCGACGCTCGATGCCACCAGGCCGCTCGCGCAGACGTTTAGCCATACCAACGAGAAGTCGGTAGCGGGCGCCTATGCGGTACTGCTCGATAACCAGGTGAAGGTCGAGTTGACTGCAACCCTGCGTACCGGCTTTGGACGCTTCACGTATCCTGACAATCAGCCTTCGACGCTCGTGCTCAACACGACGTATACAAACACGCAGACGAGCGTGGCCGGTTCGGTCGCGCAGGTCGACGCGAGAACCATTTCGGGCAGTACCACGGGAGGCCACTTTTGCGGTAATTCAACGAATGTTCCGGTGTACTTCTATGCGGAGTTCAGTCAGCCATTTGTAAAGACATCATCCTTTAACAATGGCGTTGCCGTGATGAATTTCGGAAAAGGCGCCACAGTATTGATGAAAATCGGCATTTCATATGTGAGCGTCGCAAACGCCAAAAATAATCTCCAGGCAGAAAATCCTTCATGGGATTTTGATGGCGTCAAGAAGGTTGCCGATGCGATATGGAATCAGCGCCTCAACACCATTCAGGTGAGCAGTAGCGATACCACGGCGTTGACGAAGTTCTACACGGCCTTCTATCACGCATCATGGGCACCGAGCGTATTCAGCGATGTGAATGGCCAATACATCGGCTTCGACCAGAAGGTCCATCAGGTCAGCGCTGGCCATGCTGCGCAGTACACCAGCTTTTCGGGTTGGGACATCTATCGTTCGCTGATACCGCTCAAAGCCACGCTGTTTCCTGAGGAAACGAGCGATATGGCGCAGTCGCTCGTCAACGATGCGGATCAGTGCGGGGCCATTCCACATTGGGTGAATGACAACGTCGAAGACGGCGTGATGCCGGGCGACGCCGGCTCGATTATCGTGGCGGGCGCGTATGCCTTCGGTGCGCGCAAGTTCGATACGGCGGGCGCCTTGAGGCATATGATCCAGATGGCCAACATTCCCGGCACCGCCTGCAACGGCGTGACGACCAACGGCGGGCGCGCCAGCTATCTACAGTTCGGCTACATCACGAACGGTGAATGGGGGCAGGCTTCGTCCACGCTGGAGTACGGCAGCAGCGATTTCGCGATCTCACAGTTTGCCGGAGCACTGGGCAACACGGCGATCCAGAAAATGCTGCGTAGCCGCTCGGGCTACTGGCAGAACCTGCTCAACACTTCCCTGACGCCGCCTCTTATTGCCGGACGCAACTCCGACGGCACGTGGATTCCGGAGAACCAGGGCAGCACCGACAACTACGTGGAGGGCAACGCTGAGCAGTACACATGGATGGTGCCGTTCAACCCGACTGGCTTGTTCGCGCAATTGGGCGGAAATACGCCGGTGGTATCGCGGCTGAACACGTTCTTTACCGTGCTGAATGCGGGGACGACGCTGCCCAACTTCTATATGGGCAACGAGCCGACCTTCGAGGTGCCCTGGTTGTATAACTGGGCGGGTTCGCCATCGGGCACGCAGAATGTCGTCCAGCAGATCATGGCGAGCGCCTTTGGCACGGGGCCGAACGGTTTGCCCGGCAATGACGACCTGGGCGCCGTGTCGGGCTGGTATGTGTGGGGCGCGCTGGGCCTTTATCCGGAGATCCCGGGCGTCGGGGGCTTTGCGATCGGCAGCCCGCAATTCTCCTCGATCGTCGTTCATCTCGGCAACGGCAAGACGTTGCGCATCAATGCACCCGGCGCGCCCAGCGCGAATTATGTGCAGGGGCTCACCGTCAATGGCAGCGCTCACAATCGTTCCTGGCTGGACGTTGACGCACTCGCCAATGGCGCGACGCTGAACTTTGCGATGGGTTCGTCACCTTCGCAGTGGGGCGCGAACCCGGCCGATGCGCCTCCGTCCTACGGGGTGCCGGTCGCGCGCAACGTGGCGGATGCTTTCAACAACCACGGCATCAGCGCCGACGGCAGCACCGACACCGACGGCCTCGGTTCGGATTTCGACGGCTCTCTGTTCAGCTACTCGTCGACTGCATTGGCTGCGGCCGGCGCGGCGCCGGGCAAGCCGTTCGTTGTCGGCGGAGCAAGCTTCGTTCTGTCGAATGGACCGCTCGATAACGCGGTGGCGGTAGGACAGACGATTGCGATGCCGCCCGGCACGACCGGTCACTCGCTGGTTCTGCTGGGTTCGGCCAACAACGGCCCCGGCTCGGGAGCCGCGCTCGTGACCTATACAGACGGGACGACCACGCCGTTCACGCTCGCCTTTGACGACTGGACTCTCAATGGCGGCAGCGCGGCTCCGGTGGACCCGATCGCGTTGACCACCGGGTATCGCAATGGCGGCAACGGTTCGACCGACGGCGTCAAGACTTATCTGTTTGCGCAGTCGGTGCCGCTGACACCCGGCAAGCTGGTGGCGAGCGTGACATTGCCAAGGCAGTCCAGCGAAGGCAAGTTGCATGTGTTCGGTATCGCGGCAGCGCCTTGAATACGTTGGGCGCCGCGCAGGCGGCGCCCAACGTGAATCTTCCAGATGTCTGGTCGCCGTTCGGTGCGTTACAGGTGCGCAAGGTTCTCGAGAATATTCGCGACGTGCTGGCGGCGATGGGTGGGCAAATGACTGACGTGATTTCGCTCGTTTACTACGCGACGGCTATTGACGCTTTCGTGGCAGGCGCAGCGAAGAATTCATTTCGAATGTCTCCAGCCCGCGGAGACCGCAATGTGGCGGCTCGTGCAACGCTATACAGGGCGAGGTCCTTTCGCCAGACGTACGCACGAGACGGGCAACTACATCGGAATCCGCGAACGAGGGCAGCTCATCGCGATGGCAGGTGAGCGCATGCACATCGATGGTTACGTCGAGATTGTCACACGCCTTCGACAAGAACGGCGCGATAGCGCGCGCCCTTGAAGCGGTGCTGCGCGGCTTCCTGATACGCCGGGCTGTCGTACCACGCACGCGCAGCCTCAGTCGACGGAAACTCTACTATCACGACACCCTCGGGCGCTTCGCCCTCGAGAACCTGCTGTGGTCCGTAGGCAGCGAGAATCTTGACCGGATGACCTTTGAAGGTCGCACCCACCTTGCTTTGGTAGATATCGAGCTCACTCTGATCCTGCGTGCTTTCCTTCGTGAAGACAATATAGGTCGCCATCGTGTCGCTCCTCAGGTTGTGTGAAGGTCCGCACGATGATGCCATGAAATCGCATCGGGCCTCGATACGCCGTGTCGGCGCAGATGTCGTCCCGTCACGGGTCGAGAGAGCTGCCGGATCGACGGCGCCTTAGTGTCATTTTCACGGCGACACTCCAAACAGCTGAAGGACCACGCCACGCAGCCAGCGATTCCCGGCCTCGTGATGATACCGGGCATGCCAATGTTGCCGGACGGCGAAACCATCCACGGGAATCGGGCACGAATGGACTGCCAGATCGTTGGCCTGCGCCAGGGTTTCGCCAATGTGGCGAGGCAGCGTGGCAATCAGATCGGTTGTCTGGACGATCGTGCCGAGCCCCAGGAACCCGGGCAGCTGCAGCACGACGTCACGCTCGATCCGCTCGCGCGCCAGCGCCTGTTCGAGCAATTGCGCACCCGTGCCCGATTCGATCGCGACGTGTCCCTCCGAGCGGTACTGCTTCAAACCGAGCCGCGCGCGAACGCGCGGATGGTGCCGATTCGTCAGACACACCCAATTCTGTTGATAAAGCTGTTGCTGGTAGATGCCGCCGCTCAGCCAGGGCACATAGCCGATAGCCAGATCGGCTTCGCCCGACTCCAGCGCCCGTTCCGTGTTGCCGTCGATTCCCGCTGCCTCGAGCCGGATGCCGGGCGCCTGGGCGCGTACGTGCGCGAGCAGTCTCGGCAGCAGCGTGATGTGGCTCGCGTCCGTCATGCAGATGCGAAAGCGCCGCTGCGCGGTCGCCGGATCGAACGTGATCTCCCACGCGGCGAAGCGCCTGAGCGATTCGAGAATCTCGCGGCAAGGCCCGATCAGCGCATCGGCCTGCGGGGTCGGCGCCATGCCGCCGGGGGTGCGGATGAAAAGCGGGTCCTGCAGATACTCACGCAGCCGCCCGAGCCAGATGCTGATGGTGGGTTGGCTTTGCCCCAGTTGCTCGGCAACGCGCGTGACGCTGCGCGCGTCGTACAGAAGGTCGAACAGCTGTAGCAGCTTCAGATCAGGCAAATCGGTCGGCATCATGGCGTAGCGCATTATTGTCTGGTGCAATGACGTCATTGTAGTCATTGCATTGTCGATATGAGCGGCGACTCCTATCGTGTGCCTATACCTCAAGGAGAAACCCTGTGAAGATTGCAATTCTCGGCGCCGGTGCACTAGGTTGCGCGATCGGCGCCGCGCTCACGGAAGGTGGCCACGAAACCTGGCTGCTGGACCGTTCGCCCGTCCATGTCGAAACGATGCTCCGCGACGGTCTGCAGGTCGACGACGACAAAGGCACGCGGCGCATCGCAGTGCGCGCCGCGACCCAGGCGAGCGAAATCGGCGCAGCCGACGTGGTGATCGTGCTGGTCAAGTCCTTCCACACCGACGCGGCGATGCGCGGCGCACTCGCGCTGATCGGGCCCGAAACGCTCGTGCTGTCGCTGCAGAACGGCCTCGGGCATGAAGACGTGCTCGCCGATATCGTGGGCCGCGAGCGCGTGCTGGCGGGCAAGACGTATGTGGGCGGCGTGTTGCGCGGTCCGGGGCGTATCCAGTCGGGTGTCACCGGCAAGGCGACGTATATCGGCGAACTGGATGGCCAACTCACGCGCCGTGCGAAGACGATCGCCGAGGCCTTCAACGCAGCGGGGCTGCTGACCATCGTCAGTGACAACATCATGGGCACGATGTGGGACAAGCTGCTCGTCAACGTCGCTACGGGCGCGATTACCGGCATTACGCGCCTCACTTACGGCCAGCTCTATGACGAGCCGCTGCTGAAAGCGACGGCCCTCGCGGCCGTATCCGAGGCAATCGCGGCGGCACAGGCGGCCGGCATCAGGCTCTCGACGACGGACCCCGAGCAGGCCTGGACACTCGCGGCCGCAGGTCTGTCTCCGGCGTTCAAGACGTCGATGCTGCAAAGCCTCGAAAAAGCCTCGGTCACCGAGATCGATTTCATCAACGGTTCGGTGGTGCGCTGGGGACAACGGCTCGGCGTGCCGACGCCCGTCAACGCGACGCTGGTGGCCTGCATCAAGGGCATCGAGCGCGCGATGGCCGATGAAGCGCGCAAGGAGACGACGGCATGAGCGGCTCGAAGGCTTACCTGGAGCATGTCGCGATCTGGGTGAACGACATCCGTTGGCATATCCGCTTCTTCGAAGACGTGCTCGGCATGACCATGCGCGAAGTCGACGGCACCGTCGACGCGCCGCGCCAGTATTGGACGCTCGGCGGTCTTCAGTTCATTCATACGCCGCAACACGATGGCCCCGAAGGGCGCCTCGCGCATCTGGGCGTCATGTGCGAAGACCTCGAAGCCGCTTTGGCCGCGGCCCATGCCTTTGACGTCAGCGAAATGCCGCAAGGGCGCAACTGGCTGCGTCTGCCCGGCGGCCTCGCCGTCGAACTGATTCAAGCCAAACCCGCGTCCTGTGTCGCGCAGGCGCTGACCATCAACCCGCGCGCGGAGGCGTAAGCATGACGATCATCGAGAAGTACTGGGACGACGCCCGCGAAGGCGACGAGTGCGTGAGCCCGAGCTACACCGTGACGAAGGAACGCATCCTCGCCTACGCCGACCTCACGGGCGACCATACGCCCGTGCATGTGAACGAGGCATACGCCAAAGCGAGCCACTTCGGCTGCCTGGTCGCGCATGGGCTTTTCGGTCTGTCGATTGCCGACGGCCTCAAGACACAGAGCGACTATCGCTTTCTGCCCGGTATGTCGCTCGGGTGGACGTGGGATTTTCTGCTGCCAATCAAGGTCGACGATGTGTTGCACGTGAAATTTTGCGTCGGCGCCATGCGGCCGAGCAACAGCCGCCCTGGCTGGGGCATCGTCGTGCTGCCCTCCGAACTGATCAATCAGGACGACCAGGTGGTTCAGCGCGGCGAACATCGTCTGATGGTGCCGCGTCGGCCGGGAGCGTACTGATGCAGGGCCGTCCTCTCGAAGGCATTCGCGTGGTCGACTACAGCCACTTCCTCGCCGGTCCCTACGTCGGCCGCTGTCTCGCTGCGCTCGGCGCCGAAGTCATCAAGGTCGAGCGTCCGGGCAGCGGTGACCCAGGACGCCAGCACGCGACCGTGCTGGACGGCCAGCAAAGCGGCTATTTCCTGCAATTGAACATGGGCAAGCGCGGCGTCAGCGTCAACATGAAAGATGCGCGCGGCAAGGAGTTCATGCGCCGCTTGTGCGATTCGGCGGATGTGTTCGTCGAGAACTACCGTCCCGGCGCGCTGGACAAGCTCGGACTGGGCTATGCAGAGTTATCCGCACGCAATCCGCGCCTCGTCTATTGCTCGATCTCGGCATACGGCCATACGGGCCCCGACGCGCATCGCGCCGGATTCGGGCTGATCGCGGAGGCGAAGAGCGGCATCATGCAGATGGTGGGCACGCCGGGCGAGCCGCCGCCGTTGCTGCGCATTTCGCTCGGCGACATGTACACGGGCATTCACGCGGTGGCGGCGATCAACGCGGCGCTGCTCGGACGCGCGAAGAGCGGCCGCGGCCAGCACATCGACATGGCGCTCTACGACACGCTCGTCTCGATGCACGAATACGCGGTGCAGTGCTACACGCTTCGAGGCGTGCTGCCGGAGCAGACGGGGCACGACATGCCGACCTCGACGCTCTATGGCGTGTTTCGCGCCGCGGACGGCGACCTCGTGATCGCGGCACAGGTGGACGACGCGTGGAAGCGCTTCGCCGCGCTGATCGAAACGCACGGCGGGCCCGCCGGATTCGGCAGCGATATGCGCTTCTACGATAGCGTCGGCCGCAACACGCACCGGCAGGCGATTCTGTCTGTCGTGCAGCCGTGGGTCGCCGCGAGGCCCGTCGCGCAGGTGCTCGAACTGATGGATGGCATCGATGTGCCTTGCGCAAAGGTGCAGCGCATCGACGAGGTGCTCGACGATCCGCAGATCCAGGCGCGCGGCATGGTGGTCGAGCAGCATCACCCGCGCTATGGAACGCTGCGTTTGCCCAACCTGCCTTTCCGCTTTTCTGATTGCGACACGACCATTCGCGACGTCGCGCCGGATCTCGGGCAGCACAACACGGAGGTCGCGCAATCGCTCGGCTTTTCCGCTGCCGAGATCGACGCGATGCAATGCGAAGGCGTTCTCTACGCGAAGTGAGACACCATGACTGACCCGTATGCAGTGATCGGCCACCCGATCGGACACACGAAATCACCCTTGATTCACCGCCTGTTTGCCGAAGCGACGCAACAGGCGATGTCCTACGTCGCAATCGAAGGTCCGCTCGACCCTGACGATGGCTTCGCGAGGGCCGTGCGCCAGTTCGCTGCGGATGGCGGCAAGGGCATGAACGTCACCGCACCGTTCAAGCTCAAGGCCTTCGCGCTCGCCGACGCGCGCAGCGAGCGCGCGACACTGGCGGGTGCCGCCAATGCGCTCAAGTTCGAGAGCGGCCGGATCGTTGCCGAGAATTTCGACGGCATTGGCTTGTTGCGCGATATCGAAGTCAATCTTGGCGTCCCGCTTGCCGGCAAACGCGTGCTGATGCTCGGCGCGGGCGGCGCAGCGCGCGGCGCGCTGCTGCCGTTTCTCGCCGCGGGGCCCGCCGAACTGGTCGTCGCCAACCGCGATGTGTCCAAAGGCTGCGCGCTGGTCGCCCAGGTCGGCTCGCGCGGTACGGGCTTACGCGCCTGCGGCTATGGTGATTTCGCGACGCGAGGCCGCTTCGACCTTGTGGTCAACGCGACGTCCGCAAGCTTGACGGGCGACCTGCCACCCGTCCCTCCGGGCGTGTTCAGCCCGGAGGGCACTGCCTACGAACTTGCGTACGGAAAGCGGCTCACGCCGTTCCTGCGGCTCGCGCGCAACGCCGGCGTACACGGTGTCGCCGACGGCGTGGGCATGCTGGTCGAACAGGCGGCCGAAGCCTTTGCATGGTGGCGCGGCGTGCGACCGTTGACGGCCGCGGTCATCGACCGCCTCACCGTGCCGCTCCACTGAGTGCCCTGTAATCCGCCGGATTCGCAACACCTGGGGGAAGAGAATTCAGCGGGCACAGGTCGGTGCCGTTGGGGAGGATGCCCCTGGCGATCACGCGTTGCAGCACCCGGGAGCGGTAGGCCACGTCACCATCGTCGAACTTGCCTGCGCGGTTGTGGTGGATTGCGCAGGACTAGCCCGACTGATCCGGGTGGCGTGCTGGTGGCGAAAGGCCGAGTGCTGAAACTGACAGGTCGGGAAAGCTAGTTCTCCACCTTTTCCGATTCAACCACTATGTCCAGCACGTACGCAATCGCTGGTCCGTCGGCGGGCGGGTTCTTGATGGTATAGCGCTTGACGCGCAGTACATCGCGCATTCCAGGCGTATGGGTATAGCCCTCGATATCCTGATACAGCGGTTGCCATGCGCCAGGTGTTCCGGTTGGCAAACCGTGCTCGTCGAAGTGGCGCTCACGCACCAGCAGACATTGCTTGTCCGGAATGAGCGGATGGTGGCACTGCACCGATTGCGCGGCCACTTCGAGGAAGGTCGTTTCACCCGGTCCGCCGAAACGGGTCTGAGCAGTGGGCACGCCGATAAATGTCAGCGTGTCGCCGCTATCCGTAACCAGTTGCATGCGGGGGGTATCGCCACGGGCCAGCAGGCTCACGTCGAGGCTGCCATGCAGGCGCCTGGCAATGGCGTCGTCGAGGGCGGCGCGAGCGGCGTCAGGGCAAGCCATCATGGTGCTCACCATCTGGCCAATCTGCAGCCGTCCTTTCTTGACACTGTAACTGGCGCCCATATTGTTGCAGCTATTGACTACGTTTAGCCGGTCGGCGCTGAAGTCCAGTTGCACGGGCTTTTCTGCACGGGCAAACAACGCATCAATGCGCATGCCTTTGCTGTCAAACGCGTCGCCGAGTTGCCAGTGATACTGACTGAGGATCCCAGGTTCGATCGCCGGTACCGCGCTCGCGCCGGCAGCAGTCGACGCGCTCGTTGAAGGCGCCGGGCTTTGCGCGTCGGGTATTTGCGAGCATGCGGCAAGGGCGAGGAGCAGAAATAGCAGGTTGCATTTCACGGCGGTACCTCAGCTGGTTCGGTGGATGTTTCAGGCAGCTTGTCGCGTTGAAAAAGCTAGCGACGTAGTCCGATTGCCAATGGGGAGACCAGAAGAGCTAGTGAATGATACAACCACGGGGCGTGGCGCATTGGATCGGGCGTGGTTGGCCACGCCCGGGCGAACGCGGCGACGGTCAGTGCATGACGGGCGCGTTTCGTGGCTGTTGACGGTGGCGCGAACGTCGGCCCGATCAACTCAACGATGCCAGCAAGATCGACAGCTTGCGGATATGCGCCTTGAACGCTTCGGTCATCTCGCGGTGATGGCCGTCACTCAGATGCGGCGCTTCGGCTAGCTCGACCTGGCGGTGGAACTCCTCGGAAACTTTGCGCCGCTCGTCGGGCGGGAGTACGCGGATGAGGGACACCATCAGTAGTTCCTGCGCATGGATGATACCGAGCACGGATTGTTCGTTCATGTCGACCTCCGTCTGAACGCGGCGATGCTAGCGGCTGAATAGCAGGGCAAAGCGGGCAGGTGACGTCAGCACCGGGCCGGCGCGCTGTCTTCGATCCATCTTTTTGCCCTTCCATACTAGCGCAAGGATCGAGTCATCTGCACGCCGGCTGACCCGATGAGCCGCGAATCCAGCAAGGGCGTTTCCATCCCCGGTTTTGCCTGTCTGGACCCTCTCGGTGAGATATCGCACCGACAGTCAGCCACCGCTATTCCATTCCATTTTCTGCACGCTGATGCCGGGCTGATTGGCTAGCGCTTCTCGTTCGGGCAAGAACTGGAAACCATGTCGGCGATAGAGACCTACAGCGCGGGCGTTGTCTGGCGAGACTCTCAACACGACTCTTCGCTGTCCGCGTTCAATCGCGCGCGCCTGGATTGCGTTGACCAGGCGACTTGCAATTCCCAAACCCCGGCACTTCGAATGAACCCACATGGCAATCAGGTTGTATTCGCGCGTGCGGCTTATCGCATCGCCGATAAGACCGACTGCTTGCCCTTGCACCATGGCTACCAGATATTGCGGCTGCGTCTGACCTGAAGCGCATTCGCGCCATTGCTGCTCGCTATACGCAGCCGCGGTGGCGTAATTCAGACCGAACGCCGTTGGGCTGTCAAGCAGCGCGGCAAGGAGGACCGTCTTCAAGATTTGCCAGTCTTCTTCCGAGGTCGGGCGAATTAGAACGGGGCTCGACTTTGTGGCCATCAGGATGCTCGGGAGTGGGAGCCCGCGCGGCGCGAAAGTATGAAGCCATGCCGGCTCAACACTGCTGATGATTGTCTGCGGTTTACTCACGTCCGGCCCCGTTTCTTGCGCGAGCCGTACTGGCTGCTGGCTGACGCTTGAGTGCGTCGACATGACCCTGAAAGAAGAAGGGGCCGTGCCCTTCGGTTTGCTGCACCGTTATAACGGCAGGCTCGCCCGGAAGTTGATGGTGACCGGGCAAGCAGGCGTCCTCGTCGCCTGCAACCCCTACGCTATCCTGTTTCGGATGCGGAATGCCAAAAAGCCCACAACACCGGTGGGCAAGATCGAGCAGTTCATCGGCATGCTGAATCGCGGCGAAACCATTTATCCTCAGACCGGGAAGTTCGACAGCCTCGGATAATGCAGCGCTCCCGACCTGGATGGCGATCGATGCTGACCGACGCCCTGATGGTCGTCGTAATCGAACTGTTTTGGCAATGGAGGTTCCAGATGGGATCCGATGAACGCGCTATTCGTGAGATGCACACAACCTGGATTGATGCAGTCAACGCGGGCGATCTTGTCCGCTTGCTCACCTTGATGGCGGACGATGTCGTGTTTTTGAATCCGGGTCGAGCGCCCATCGGTCGGGAGCGATTCCACGTCGGCTTCTCGGCCGCCCACCAACAATCTCGGATCCGCTGCATCAGCGAGTTGGAAGAGGTCGTGATCGTCGGCGAAGTCGCCTACACACTGTGCCGGGACTCGTTATCTGTGACACCGCGCGCCGGCGGAGAAGCAACGGAGCTGGCCGGTCATCGGATGACCCTGTACCGCAAACAGCCCGATGGCCGCTGGCTTCTGGCCCGCGACGCCAACACGCTGTCCCCGGTGGCACGCTGAGGTCGCAGGAATCGTCTCACTCGATCTGGCAATTCCATCGAGCATGCAGTGCAACGGTCGCTGAGCGACTCTGTGCCGCCGCTCATTCGTCGGAACGATGGCCAAAGATTGGCAAAGCCAGTAAGTCCAACCGGAATCGGGGCATCGGCTTAAGGCCACCAGGCGTACTATCATGATCGGGAGATGTATTCATCAGCGCAGGAGCACATCATGACGTCGAATCCATCCAGTGAGCCGACCGGCACCCCCCTCAACCCCGCGCCAACCTCCGCCGGCACAACACGGCAGCCCGATCCAAAGGGCCTGAAAAATCCGGCCCCAGACGACCTTCCTGACGCCGACGCGGCAGAGCCCGAGCCTCACGAGCATCTCCCGTCCAGAAGCGACGACAACTGATTCAACACCGCGGGTACCGACACTTTGAAAGCGGGCGGGGAGCGATGGCACTGTCCCGACAGACTCCGGCCCCTCGCTTGCTCGGCCTCTCAACGACCGCTCGCAAGGTATTACCTCCGCGTCACGGATAGTCCTGACTCTGTCTGCAAATTGTCGGGGCCCACGGCCGCGGGTGTGCCGCACGACGACCGTCACGCCTGAGCTGCGGCGGGCAGCGGAGATCCGCAAGGAGCGGACACTGGAAGTCGCGACAGAAATCCTGCGACAATCAGCCAATATTCGAATATTGAGAGCGTCGAAAATGCTGATTGCCTTCGGGGGACTACCGGGCACCGGAAAAACAACCATAGCGCAAACACTTGCTCGCAAACTGGCCGCGGTCTATCTGCGCATCGATACGTTGGAACAGGCATTCATCGAGGCCGCGGGCGCAGCGGCGGATATCGGACCTGCCGGATATCTGGCCGGATATGGAGTTGCGAAAGATAATTTGCGCCTTGGTTTGACCGTCGTCGCCGACTCGGTCAACGCGTTGCATATGACGCGCAGCGCCTGGAGAAGTGTCGCGCTCGAAGCCGGTGTTCAAATCTTCGAGATTGAGTTGGTTTGTTCTGATACGACGGCGCACCGTTTGAGGGTCGAGGGACGGCGAGCCGATATTCCGGGCCACAAGCTGCCGACGTGGAAGAGCGTGCTTGAACGCCAATATGACGCATGGGAATCTGAGCATCTCGTTGTCGACACAGCTAACGTTTCTGTCGAGCAGGCCGTCGACGCGATCATCCACCGCCTTTCGATGTCATCTCCAGTGGGGCGATTGCTTTAGCGTTCGAGAAAATACGTTTCTCCTGGACATCAGGGGATCGCACGAGGGCTTCAACGACCGCTTGGACGCAACGCAGCTGTTTTTTGTGCGTCGAGACTACGCATCCGCGAGCAGCGCGGGGAATGCGCACATCTTCATCTTCCGTGCACCGCACTATCAGTTTCCTTAATGATAGCCCGCGCCTGATTTGATTTCCTGAATGTGTCACTACACTCGTCTTCAGCGATACGCCAATCTCGATGGCTATCCAGAGTTTCACTCTTCCAATCTGGAGACATCCCGTGAAACACAACCGCGCTCATATGAGCAACGACTTAGGCCGGCTTCTAGCCGGGCTTGCACTCTGCCTGTTCTCAGTGGCCCCGGCCATGGCGCAATCCACATCCCCCGATAAACTGCCCCACGTAGCGGTGCTGGCAACCGGCGGCACGATCGCAGGTACCGCGGGCAGTGAGACGCAGACGACGGGCTACAAGCCCGGCGTCCTGACGGCCGATGCGCTTCTCAAATCAGTCCCGTCACTGGGCAAGATTGCACAGGTGTCCGGCGAACAGATTTCGAATGTCGGGAGTGAGAACATCACCAACGATATCCTCCTGAAACTGGCGAAGCGCGTGAATCAGCTTCTCGCTCAGCCGGACATCGCAGGTGTCGTGGTGACTCACGGCACCGATACCCTCGAGGAAACGGCCTATTTTCTCGATCTCGTCGTCAAGAGCGACAAGCCCGTGGTAGTCACCGGATCGATGCGTCCGTCGACGGCCATCAGCGCCGATGGTCCGAGCAACCTCCTGCAGGCAGTCACGGTTGCGGCCTCGCCGGAGGCGCGCGGCCACGGCGTCATGATCGTGCTGAACGACCGGATCGGCTCGGCTCGCTACACCACGAAGACCAACGGCACGACACCGGATACGTTCAAGGGAAACGACGCCGGCTACCTGGGCACGCTGGTGGACGAGGTTCCCCACTTCGAGACGTCCGTGCTGAAACGCAATACCACTGCAACGCCATTTGACGTGTCGAAACTCGATTCTCTGCCGGAAGTCGATATTGTCTACGGCTATCAGAATGACGGCGGCTACATCTACGACGCCGCAGTCGCGCACGGAGCAAAGGGCATCGTCGTCGCAGGCGTTGGAGCAGGCAGCGAATCGCTTCTCACTCTTCCGTCCATCAAGAAGGCGATCGCCCAGGGAGTGATTGTGGTCCGCTCTTCCCGCACAGGGGGCGGATTCATACCGGAAGATCCGGCCTATGTGGGTCTTCTCGGTGACGATCTGAACCCCCAAAAGGCCCGCATTCTGCTGATGCTCGCGCTGACGACGACCAAAGATCCGGCGAGTATCCAGGCAATGCTCCACGAGTTTTGAATCGCTTTTGCCGGCTTAGTGGCCGGTGAAGATGATTCGTTCAGGCGCGACGGTGCTGCCAAAGCACACCGCCGCGCCGCATGTCGTTCCATGAGGCCCGAAGCCGGCCCCGGTTCGAGCCTCGACCGGTTGGCGTACGTTGAACTGCTCCACTTCAACCTCCGCGTGACATAGTATTAGAGTTGCTGATACTGACACCGGATATGCTGTTTTCTTGAATCCGAGTCCCTACACTGGTTTCAGAAGGCGCAGGCAGGCGCCTCGCTGACAACCAGAGTCCAGGAGACGAAAGTGAGCAAGCCGATATTGATGGAGGACGTTCCGCTGCGCGGTTTCCACTTGCGCGTGGCGTTCAGCGGCACAGGCGGACAGTTCAGCGACGGTTTCGTGCTGGGCATCATCGGCATCGCGGTGAGCATGGCGGCGGGAGCGCTGCACCTGAACGCGCTCTGGATGGGCGCACTCGGTGCGGCGTCCCTTGCCGGCTTGTTTTTTGGCAGCATGTTTGCCGGGCCCGTGGCGGACAGATATGGTCGGCGCACCATTTTCGCCTTCGACATGCTGCTGTTTGCGGCGATTTCTGCAGCGCAATTCTTTGTGACGTCGCCGACCCAGCTGCTGGTGTTGCGCGTGCTGCTTGGTTTCATTCTCGGCGCCGACTACGTCGTAAGCAAATCGCTCGTCACGGAGTTTTCCCCACGCCGCTATCGCGGCCGTCTCCTGAGTGTGCTCGCAGCAGCCTGGGCAGCGGGTTACGTCTGCGCGTATCTCGCGGGCTTTGCCATTCGCGATATCGGCCCCGACGCCTGGCGGATCATGCTGGCTGCGAGTGGACTGCCGGCACTGCTCATTCTCCCGTTCCGGCTCGGCGTACCCGAGTCGCCCATGTGGCTGATGAAGCGCGGCCGGAAGGACGAGGCACTGAAGATCATCCGTGCAAAGTTCGGTGCGGAGACCATTCTGCCCGCACCGACAGCCGCGCCCGAGCAACGTCGTGGTGCGTGGTCGGAACTGCTCTCGGCCCGTTGGAGAAAGAACACCCTGGTCGGCTGCGTTTTCTACACGTGCCAGGTCATTCCATACTTTGCGCTCGGTACCTTTTCGCCGAAGGTACTGCAAGCCTTGCAGGTCAAGGACGGCTTTGTCGGTGGACTCGTTTATAACGTGCTGCTGTTCGCCGGATCAATCTTTGGATTGCTAATCGTCGACAGACTCTCGCGCCGCGCGTTTCTCATTGGTAGCTTCTATCTCGCAGCGATCGGACTGGCGGTGCTCGCCTACGCCGGATTCGGTCCGCTCGGCACAATCCTCGCATTTGGCATTTTCGCCTGTATTCTCTCGGCCGCCGCGAACCTCGAATTCGTCTATCCGCCAGAGCTTTTCCCGACCCACCTGCGCGCGTCAGGCGTCGGGCTGGCCGTTGCCTCCAGCCGGTTCGGTTCCGCGATCAGTACGTTTCTCCTGCCCGTGGCCGTGCAACAGGTTGGCATTCACGCAGCGCTCGGCGTGTGCGTGGCCGTATTGGTGTTCGGCGGCGTGTTCTGTCATTTGTTCGCACCGGAAACCGGCAAAGAGAGTCTTTCGGATATGGGTTCTGGTCAGGGCAGCAACGAGCCGGCGGTGGACGGCGCACCGAACGTGAGCCTGCATACAGCGGGACATCGCCACTGAAGGCCTGGCGTGTGACGCTCCCACGTTGGCGCACTCGTGGCAACGTCTGCTGACAGTAACTATGGGAGAGTCCATCGTGTCGCTCAACAAGCCGATCGATATGTATGCGGTGCAGGTCTTCGTCGCAGTGGCGGAGGAAGGCAGCATGTCCGGGGCGGCCGCACGCATGGGCGTTTCCCAATCGGGTGTCTCGCAGATCGTCCGCCAGCTGGAGGACGAACTGGGGGTCGTGCTGGTCAATCGCACGACCCGTCCGCTCGCGTTGACGCCATACGGCATCGCATTGAGGAACCGCGGAGCGGTACTCAGCGAGGAGATCGCCAATCTGAAGGCCCAGGTCGTCGAAGCGGGGCGTGGCATCAAGCCTGATCTTCGCATCGGGTTTGTCGACTCGTTCGCGGCTACCTGCGGCTCGGCTCTTACGAAGCGGCTGCTGGAGAAGGTATCGCAACTGTCGATCCGTACGGGATTGAGCCCGCAGCAAGGCGAGGCGCTGCTGCGGCGCGACCTGGACCTCATCGTCACGAGCGACGCGTTGATCGACGCCAATGACGTAGTGCGCTTCCGGCTCCTCTCCGAGAAGTACTTTGTCATCACGCCGCGGGATTTCCGCAAGTCGGTCCGCACCGTGGAGGACATCCGGGCCCTGGCGGACGCATTGCCCATCGTGCGCTTTAACCGCAAATCGCAGGTCGGCATGCAGATCGAGCGCTATCTGCGTCGAATTGAAGTGCGTACGCCGACGAGGCTCGAGCTCGACAACGCCGACGCGCTGACATCGATGGTGGCCGAAGGCATCGGCTGGGCCGTGACCTCGCCGATGTGTCTGCTTCAGGGTGCGGCTTACGCGGATGGAGTGACTCGCCACGTTGTCGACAGACTGGGCCTCGAACGGTCGCTGTATCTGGTAGCGCGGCGCGACGAATACAGCGCGTTTTTCGAAGATGCATGCGACACGGCGTCCGAAGTAATCAAAACATCGTTCCTCCCGCGAGTGAAAAAGGCTCTCGGTCAGGAAATTGAACAACTGATTGATATTGGAAACAGGAACTCAAATGAACAGTCAAGCCAAAGCTGAAACGCGTACCGAACGCGATTACGTTGGTGAAGTCGAAATTCCGGTCGAGAAATTGTATGGCGTCAACTCGGTGAGGGGCGTCGACAATCTGACGGTTTCTCCTCTCAGCATTGCTCACTACCCGGCGTTCGCGGTGGCTTTCGCGCAGTGCAAATGGGCGGCCGCGCTCGCGAACCGGGACACCGATGTCATCACGCCGGAACAATGCGACGCAATCAGCCGTGCGTGTCAGGAAATCATCGAAGGCAAGTTTCGTGACTCACTGATCGTCGATCTGCTCGAGGGCTCGGGTGGAACGTCGACGAACATGAACTTTAACGAGGTGATCGCCAATCGGGCGCAGCAGCTTTTGGGTCACGCGCCGGGCTCATACGACGTGATCCATCCCAACGATCATGTCAACCGCTCGCAGTCCACGAACGACGTGTATCCCGCTGCGCTGAAGATTGCGACCTACGCAATGCTCGGACCGCTCATTGCGGAAGTGGAAAAACTGGCTGCGCAGTTCGATCGGAAGGCTATCGAGTTTGCCGACGTCCTTCACCTCGGCCGTACCTGTCTGCAGGATGCGCAGCCGATGCGTCTCGGTCAGCTTTTCGGCGGTTACGCGTCGCTCACACGACGTCTCGCAGAAGAGCTGATGGCGGTTCGCGACAAGCTGCGTACGCTGCCGCTCGGTGGGACGGCTATCGGTACGGGATTTGGTGCACCGGCTGGGTATCGAACTTCGGTCTACCGGCACCTCGCGGATATCGCAGGCGTCGACTATGTCGCGCCGGCAAACTCGTTCGACGCGATGCAGAACATGGACGTGTTCTCGCGCGTTTCGGGTGAGCTTCGCACCTGTGCGGCGTCCATTGCGAAAATCGCATCGGACCTGACGGTGCTCTCCTCCGGTCCCGTGGGCGGAATTGGGGAGTTGCGCTTGCCGGAGGCGCAGGCCGGCTCGTCGATCATGCCGGGCAAGGTGAATCCTGTGCTGCCGATGGCGATGATCCAGTTGAGCTTTGCCGTTATCGGCAATGATGTCGCTGTGGCTCAGGCGGTTCAGTATGGAGAACTGGAAATCAATCACTTCGAGCCCGTAGTGGCCTCCCGTGTGTTCGACAGCATCATGCTGCTGACCAACGGCATCGAGAGATTCACGCAGAAGTGTATCGCCGGCATCACCGCCGACGGTGCATGCAATGAGCGACACCTGATGGACTCGATGGCTGTGGCCACAGCGCTCGTGCCGAAGCTTGGATATGCTCGTGTCAGCAAGCTGGCGCGACAGTCGGTTGCGCAAGGTCGGCCACTCGTGCAGATTCTCGACGAATCCGGGCTGCTTTCGCGCGACGATACCCTGTCGCTGATCGATACGGCCTCGTACCCGGTATTCGAGCCGAGGTAATCGACCCTGGATTGAGGCAACCTGGACCCGGCCCGGCGACCGCACTCAGCACGCCCTCGAAATACCGCCACACTTGTTACTCCCAACTTCCGATTCCCGGTAGCAAACTACTCACGTCACCCAATGAGCGACGCGTAGCGGACGCAATCGCGCCGCAGGAATTTGCCTATTCAGGAGGTCGCAAAAGCCATGAGTTCATCAGCCGAAAACGGAAGGAAAGGCGGCCAGCCCGCCATGGCCACTCCACCGGTCGTCTCATCGCAAGCGTGGGAAGCAGCGCGCCAGCAGTTGTTAGTAAAGGAAAAGGCGCTGACCCGGGCTCGAGACGCCCTGGCCGCCGAGCGCCGGCGAATGCCCTGGATGGCGGTGGAGAAGGCCTACGCATTCGAAGGTCCCGCGGGCAAGCTCAGTCTGCGGGATCTGTTCGACGGCCGGCGTCAACTGATCGTCTACCGCGCTTTCTTCGAACCGGGCGTGTTCGGGTGGCCCGAGCATGCCTGCCGGGGCTGCTCGATGGTGGCGGATCAGGTCGCCCACGTCGCTCACCTGAACGCCCGCGACACGACGCTCGTCTTCGTCTCGCGTGCGCCTCAGGCCGACATCGCGCGACTGAAGGCGCACATGGGCTGGCAGATGCCATGGTTCACCATTACGGACAGCTTCGACGCCGACTTCGGTGTCGACGAGTGGCACGGCACGAACGTGTTCTACCGCGATGGCGAGCGCGTATTCCGTACGTACTTCATCAACAATCGCGGCGATGAACAGATGGGGGGCACCTGGAACTACCTCGACATGACGCCGCTGGGTCGCCAGGAGCTCTGGGAGGACTCGCCCGAGGGCTATCCCCAGACCCCAACCTACAAGTGGTGGAACTGGCACGACAGCTACACCGCAGACACGCCGCCCGACAAGAAGTGGGTCGAGGTATCGGATGCAGGCGAGGCTGCGTTCCGCAAAGAGCACAAGGAATGAACGCCCTGGGCGAAGCGTGTTCGGCCGGATGCATGCCTCAAGCAGCAAGCGCTGCATCGACGGCAGCCAGGTATTGCTGGAAGCCGGTCTGCAGCAGCACGGTGCGCACGCGCGCGAGCTCGCCACGCACGCCATCGTCGGCGGGTGCCTGCAGGACGCGCTAGCGCGCGTGCGCGTGCCGCGAACAGTTCGGCCCAGGGCAGCGGTTCGTGCCGCGTGTAGTCCTCCAATGCGCTCGCGTAGCGCAGCACGCCGGCCGGATCGCGGGCCGCCAGCATCGCCTCGATCGCGTCGCGGTAGAACCAGAGATGGTTGTGGCCGACCGTGCCGAGGCGCAGCAGGTCCGCGCCTTCTGCGAGCAGGCGCGTGCGCTCGTCATGCTCGTCGACCGCGCGGGCGAGGGCGCTCAGATTCTTCGGCGCGGAGAATTGCGTGCCGACCTCGCGCGAGATCGCAAGCGCCTCGCGCAGCGCATCGACGGCTTCGCCGCGGCGTCCATCGGCGAGCCAGACACGTCCCTGCATTTCCAGGTTCTGCGCTTCGAACCGGCGCGCGCCCAATTGCCGGATCACGCGCTTTTCCTGCTCCAGATGGACCTGCGTAGCCGGCATATCGCCTAGCTCGTAGCAGGCGAACACGCCGAGCGTCTCGCCCAGCAATTGCGCGCGCGGCTGCCCGATCAACGCGGCGGCGCGCACGGCGGCAACGGCGTCTTCGCGCGCCTGCCGCGGCTCGTTCAGGTAGATGCGGCTGAAGCCCTGCATCGACAGATTGGCGACTTCGATCCGGCCGCACCCGTGCTCGCGGCTCAACGCCACGCAATCGCTGAAATGGCGGAACGCGGTCCGCATCCGCCCTTGCGCGTAGGCGGCATCGGCGAGGCCGCCGAGCGCGCGGGCCTCGGCCTCCGGCAGGCCGAGGCGCCGCGCATAGTCGAGCCCGCGCTCGTGTTCGGTGCTGCAGGCATCGATCTTGCCGAGCGGAAAGTAGATGTTGCCGCGCAGATAGTGAAGGCTCGCGAGTTCGGCCACCCGGTCATCGCGCTCCGCGATCCGCTGCGCAGCCTCGATCAGGTCCAGCGCTTCGTCGAGGCCTTCGCTCACACGCAGGCCTTCGGCGAGTCCTAGCTGGCAGCGGCACAGACTGGCGTCGTCGGGGGCGGCTGCGAGCGCCGCGCGCCAGGTCGCGATCGATCCCGCGATGTCGCCGAGGTCGCGCTGCAGTTCGCCCTTGCAGCAGCTCAGGCTGTGGCGGTCCGTCTCGCTCTGCGCAATCTCGAGGCCCCGCTCGGCGAGGCGCAGCGCGGCCTCGAGCAGGTGCGCCGTGCGCTGCGCGAGCGCGGCGGCCAGGTAGGCTTGCGGCGCGCGTTCGTCCTCGGCGCGGTCGAGATGCTGGGCGTGCAGCGTGGGGTCGCCGTGCGCGAACCAGTCGGCCGCGCAGCGGTGCAACTCGCGTCGGCGCGCACGCAGCAGCGTCGAATAGGCGCTCTCCTGGATCAGCGCGTGGGCGAACAGAAACTCTTCGCCCTCCGGCAGCACGAGCGCATTGGCGAGCAGGCCGTCGCAGACGTAGCCGGGGTCGTCGATGAGCCGCCGCAACAACGCGATGCCGAACCGCTGCCCGATCACGGCAGCCGCCTGGAACGCCAGACGGTCGCGCGGCGCGAGCCGGTCCATCCGCGCGAGCACGAGGCTGCGGATCGAACCTGGCACGGCGTTGCCGCTGCCTTCCTCGGCGTTGCGCAAGAGCTGCTCGAGGAACAGCGGGTTGCCGCCCGCGCGCTCGATGCAGGCGAGCGCGACCCGTTGCGTCGCGTCGATGAAGTTGCCTGCGAGGCTCAGTGCCTCGTCCTGGCGCAAGGGCCCGAGGTCGATCGTCGCGAACGGGATGTCGCGGCAGCGCGCGCGCCACGCCGCATCGATCGGGTCGCCTTCCACGCGCGAGGTCGTCACGAGCAGGCCCGGGCCGTTCGCGATGCCCGAGGCGAAGGCCGAGAGATAGTCGAGCATTTCGGGCTCGGCCCAATGGAGGTCTTCTACGACGATCAGCGTGGCGGCCCGCCTGCAGGCGTCGCCGGTCAGTCTCGCGGCGAGCGCCTGCTTGCCGCGCTTGCGCGCGCCGTGGTCCATGGCGTCGTAGACGGTTCGCCATTCGTCCGCGAGCGGCAGGTCGAGAAGGTCGTGGAGGAACGCATGCTGCCCGGCCTCGAGGCTGCCTTCAGCGGCGAACCGCGCGGCGGCGGCGCGCCGCGCGTCGCTCGATGCGCCGGCCGGCAGACCGAACAGACTGGCGGCGATCGTGTGCACGGGATCCTGCCCCTTGCCCACGCCGAAATCGAGCACGAGGCCCCGATGGATCTCGAAGCCTTGCGACTGCGCATGGCGGCGCATCTCGTCGACGAGACGCGTCTTGCCGATGCCCGCTTCGCCGCGCACATGGACGATGTGGCCGGCCCGCCTCGCGACGCACGCGCGGACGATACCGTGAAACTGCTCGAGCTCGGCCTCGCGTCCGACGAAAAGGCTCTGACCCGTCTTCGCCGATTCGCTCGCCGGGTCGCTCGAAATCGCGCGCAGCCGCCATGCGCGCACTGGCGTGTCGATGCCCTTGAAGCACTGCTCGCCGAGCGCGTCGCAGACGGCGGCGTCGCCAAGCGCGCGCGCCACGTCATCGGAGAGCCAGGTCTCGCCGGCCGCCGCTGCGACCTGCAGGCGCGCGGCCAGGTTCACCGGACTGCCGGTGACGGTGTAGTCGCGCGCGTCGACGCAGCCGAGCGCGCCGGCGACGACTTCGCCGCTCGCGATGCCGATATGGGCCTGCAACGTGCGTGCCGCCTGCAGGCTCAATGGCGTCAGCGCCTCATGGATCTCGAGCGCCGCGCGCGCGGCGCGCAGCGTGTCCGTCTCGTGCGCGCGCGGCGCGCCGAACAGCGCCATCACCGCGTCGCCGATATGCCTGTCCGTCGTCCCGCCCCAGGCGAGCACGATGCCGTCGACGAGCGCCGTGAAGCGGCCGATCAACGCGCGCACCTCCTCGGGATCGAGCGTACGCGAAAGCGCGGTGAAGCCGCAGAGATCGGCAAACAGGACGGTGACCTGCCGGCGTTCGTCCGCGGGGATCTCCAGCGCGTGGGGGGCGACCGCCGTTTGCGCCACGGGCAAAGCCGCGGCTGGCGGGTTCGGCGCGGCGGCAGCGAGGATGCGCTTGCGGTGGCCGAGCGACTGCACGCCGAGTTCCCGCAGATCCGCGTCGGTCAGCTGCGCGAGCAGCGAGAGATCGATATCGTTAGCCGCGAACGCTTGCGCGTACTGCTCGAGTCCCAGGGCGTGCAGCCATTGCTCAATATCCATGTTCGCCGCCTGGATGCGATGCCGGTTGCCTGATGCGAACCGCCCCGAGCCCGTCGGGGGATCGTGCCGGTGAATTTCCAGTGTAGGCGCGCGCCACGGGCCGCGTACGGCGTTTGACAGGCTTTCCGGCGCGGACGGATACTGGATCGCTCCCCATCGCGCCTCGCGCATTCCACCGGGAATTCACGTGAAGCCGGGCAAGACCGTTACTGTCGCCGACGTCCCGCCGCGCTCGCCCATCGCGGCGCTGCCCGGCGATCTGGCGGCCGGTGCGGTATCGGCGCTCGTCATGCTGTGCTACGCGATGAGCCTCGGCACGCTGATCTTCAGCGCCGATCTCGCCCGCTACGCCATGCTCGGCGTGCCCACCGCGCTCGTCAGCTGTGTCGTCACCGCGCTCGTGATCGCCTTGACGAGTTCGATGCGCCTGAACATCGGCGGCCCCGACAGCAACGCGGCGGCGTTTCTTGCGGGCGTGGCGGCAGGCGTCGCGAGCAGCGTGCGGGCGGACGGCGGTTCGCCGCAAACGCTGCTGCTCACCGTGCTGATTGCCATCGCGCTTTGCTCGCTCGTGACCGGCGTCGTGCTCTACGCAATCGGGTCGTCGAAGCGCAGCCGCTCGCTGCAGTTCCTGCCTTACCCGGTCCTCGGCGGTTTCCTCGCCGGCACGGGCTATCTGCTGCTCGCCGGCGCGTTTCGCGTCATGACGGGCGAGTCGCTGCAATGGCGCACGCTCGCGTTGCTGACGCATCTCCACTGGCTCGCATGGTTGCCCGCGCTCGTCGTCGGCGTGCTGGCCACGATCCTGATGCGCAGCTGGAAGCACGTTGCCGCGCTGCCGCTCACGCTGGCCTTCGGCATCGTGCTCTTCTACGTTTTGCTGCGTGCCGCGGGCCTGTCGATCGACGACGCGCGCGCCATGGGCCTGCTGCTGCCGCGCGCGGCGCTGCGGCTCACCGGGCTACCGGAGCTGCACCTGCGCGCGCAGCTCGGGCAGGGCGGCATCGACTGGACGGCGATCACCGCACACCTTCCGGAGAGCCTCGTGGTCACCTCGGTTTCGGCCGTCACGATCCTGATGAATTCGACGGCGATCGGCGCGGCGACGGGCGAGGAAGTCGACCTCAATCGCGAGCTGCGGGCCGCGGGCCTCGCCAATCTCGCGAGCGGTCTGTTGGGCGGCATGGTCGGTTATCAGTCGTTCAATCGCTCGATGCTCAACGCGCGCGTGGGCGCGACGAGCCGGCTGGCGGGCGTGTTCGCCTCGCTCGCATGCCTCGTCGTGCTGGCCGCGTCGCCCGGTTTTGTCGCGCTCTTTCCCGTGCCGGTGCTCGTCGGCCTCCAGCTTTTCATGGGGCTGCGCCTCATCGTGCAATGGGTGGTCGGCGCCTGGGCGAAGCTCGCCTGGTACGAGTATCTGCTCGTGCCCGTCATTCTCTGCACGATCGCGGGCTGGGGCGTGCTCATCGGCGTGGGCGCGGGCGTGATTGCCGCGTGCGTGATGTTCACGCTGCTCTACGGCCGCGTGAGCTGCATTCGCATGGCGTTCGACCTGCGCACCCGGACCTCGAATGTCGAGCGCAACATCGAGGAGACCGAAGCGTTGCGCGGGCTCGGCGCGCAGGTGTGCGGCATGTGCCTGCAAGGGTTTCTCTTTTTCGGCACGGCCAATTCGATCCTCCAGCGCATACGGGAGCGCCTCGCCGCGCGCACTCCGGTGCGGGTTCGATTCGTTGTACTTGATTTCGCGGCGACCCAGGGCATCGACGCGTCGGTGTCGATCAGCTTCGTCAAGCTGCGGCAGCTCTGCGCGGCGACGGACGCGGACCTGATCCTGACCGCGCTGCCGTCGCGCTCGCGCGATCTGCTGACGAAAACCGGCACGCTCAATCTGCGTATTCGCGAATTCGACACGCTCGATGCGGGCCTGGAATGGGTCGAAGACCAGCTGCTCGCGTCGAGTGCGCTCGCGCCGAAACCCGGTGACGACCTCAATTCACTGCTCGCGCCGCATTTCACGGCCAGCGCGCTGAACACGCTCTCCACGCGGCTCGAAGCGAAGGATCTGCAGGCGGGCCAGGCGCTGTTTCTTCGCGGGGACCCGGGCGACGCGCTGTACCTCATCGAGCGCGGGCGGCTCGCCGTTTCGCTGCCGCTCGGCAACGGGCGGTCGGTGCGGGTGCGCGCCTGCCTGCCGGGCACGGTCATCGGGGAAATGGCCGTATACACGCAGCAACCGCGCAGCGCGGACGTGTTCGCCGAGGCGCCGACGCGGGTGCGCAGGCTGTCGCTGGCGGCGCTCGTCGCGCTCGAGCGGGACGACCCCGTGGCCGCCCAGCAGTTTCATCGCTTTCTGGTGAAGGTCATTGCGTCGCGCCTTGCCTTGGCCACGGAGGCCCTGCGCGCGGCCTACTGAGCAGCGGAGGGTTCACGTCAGACTGAATTGTGCGGTGCGTCTTGCAGACTTCGCGCCGCAACGTGTTCCGTTACACCTTCATGCGGGGGATCGTCGAGCGAAATCCGCGACGTTTCCGGCAAGGACAACCCGCCAACCAGTGCCAGCAGCGAGACGGCGATGAGGTAGTAAGCGGGCGAGATGCTGTTACCCGTCGACTCGATCAGCCAGGTGGCGACAAGCGGTGCCGTGCCGCCAAAGATCGTGTAGGCCAGGTTGTAGGTGATCGCCGAAGCGGTGTAACGGGTGCGGGTCGGAAAGATTTCGGAGAGCAGTGCCGCCGTGACCACACCCGACAGGACCGCGCCGAGCGCAAGCATGCATGCGCCAGCAATCGCGGAACGAAAATCCCCTGAGCCTCCCAGCGAAAAAGAGGGGTACACCGCGGCGATCAGGATGGCGCATGCCGTGAAGACGGTTTTTCGTCTTCCCACGGCATCGGAGTAGAGGCCGGCGAGCGGGCAGATGGCCGCGGCGAAGACGAGTGCGAAGACCGTGACCAATAACGCGTTGGCCCGGCTCAGATGACCGACGACCTGCATATACGTCGCGAAATAGGTCGTGAACGTATAGAAGGAGAGCGCAGTCACGGACACGAAGGCACCCAGGCGCACGATCGCGCCTGCCTGGGTCTTTAGCGTTTCGCGCAGCGGGGCATGAGCGAGGTCGTGATCGTGTTCGACTGCAGCAAACGATGGCGTTTCACCAAGGCGCGTGCGCAGATACAGTCCGACCAGACCGATAGGCGCCGCGGCGATGAACGGGATTCTCCAGCCCCAATTGCTCATCGCCTCTGGCGACAGCACGGCGTCCAGTCCCGACGCCACGACTGCGGCGCTCGCGAACGACAGGAACGTGGAGACCGGAAGAAAGCTCCCGTATCGCGCGCGCTGGTGCTTAGGCGCATGTTCCATCAGATACGCGCAGGCGCCGGCGTATTCGCCGCCGGCGGAAAAACCTTGCACGCAGCGCACGATTGCGAGCAGCAAGGGGGCGAGCATGCCGACCGATGCGTAGGTCGGCAGGAAGCCGATGACCGTTGTTGCCGCTGCCATGATCAAGATGGTCAGGGCGAGCGTTTTCTTGCGGCCCACCCGGTCTCCCACCACGCCGAAGAAGACCCCGCCGAGCGGTCTGAATGCAAAGGCGACGGCGAACACCGCGAAGGTCTTCATCAACGCGATCGCCGGGTCGCCATTCGGAAAGAACTGGCGAGTCAGCAGGGTCGCCAGAAATCCATAAACGGCAAAGTCGAACCATTCGACGAAATTGCCAACCGCAGCGGCAACGATCACCTTGCGAAGCGTCTTTGGGTCCACTTTGGGCTGATACGCTTTCATGATCTGGCCGTCCCTTGTGCGTTGAATAAGACGTGCGTATCACCCCGAATGGTGAAGCCATGGGAGGCGAGCGGTTTTAACGCTGAAGTCGCACGGTAATGATTTGCACAGTTAATGCGACCAGAAATGTCGCTCCTAGAACGAAGCCGACAGGGTGACGCGCTGGAAGCGACATCGGACTGGTGCTGTCGCGGGAGGGCAAGACAACGTCGTTTTTCGAATGGTTTGGTTCTTCGGCGGCGGAAAAGTCAGATTTCATTCACCAACCGGTCTCGCCATTGTCGCCGCATCAGTTCGGCGTGAATCTCACTTATCGCGAACTGGACGGGTACTCCGCGCGCCTTGAAAGGCGATCCTGTCGCCGAAGCGCGCGACGGCCTGTTCCAGCAGGGCTGCCATCGAGGGTAGTCGTCGAGGTCGACGTCGGCCGCAACGCGAGCAGGATATTGCGAAAGCCAGGGCAAGTTTGACATTGGGATATGGCTATTCGACGGGAGCCGGCTGAACGTTGATTTCCAGCGGTTCGCCAGGCATTTGCGACGCGGGCGCGGCGTCTTCTTCCGGCGTCGGCTGGGCGGTCTGAACGGCGGGCGGCGGGACGCCCTTGCCAACAACGGGCGCGTCTGAAACCGGCACGGGCGCTCGGGGCTCCGCGCTATGGGCCGCGGTCATGCCCGTGCCGACGTTCGAGCCCGTGCTGTTGGCGCCCTTGAGAAGACCGTGCGAATCGAACAGAAACACGGCCGCCGACGAGTGTGTGTCGGCGCCGGCGACCAACGAGCCGATGAAGGGGATATAGCTTTCCGGGTGCGGACGCGACGTCACGTAGGTGTAGACGAGCAGCGTCGAGCCGTCGTCCAACGCGGTCTCGACCGACGCCGGGCCGAGCGCGACGATCACGTCCTGCAGCGTCGTCACACCGTGCCTGAAGTTCGCCATCTGTTCGGGCCTGACTTCGACGCCGGCCGTCACGCAGCCGGCGAGTAGTGCGCCGCACAACAGCCCAGTGACCACTTCGCGCTTCATGTCGCCTCCCCCCTGAAAGGAATTCTAGGACGAAGAAGACTGGCCGGTTGACGTAAAGAGCGTCTGCGTTTCGCCGCCGTACGGCCCCCGGAGGTCGTCGACATGACCGGTGCGCTAATCGACGCCTGCACGTCGATTTCGTGCGGTGCGTCGACATGGACACGCCGGTTACCTGAGCGTCATTGCGTGGGGGGGAGGGCCGCACGGCACGCGTCGATCCTTGATTTCCGGCTCACGCTCAAAACGACTGATGTGGTTGAAGCATTGCGGTACTGCATTCACAATGACCGCCAGGCGCTTTCCCACCGCGTGAGACGAGGTCGACTCCATGATGAACGGGTTCCAGGAGAAGTTCGCGTACGTCAACGGCATCCGCATGCACTACGTCGAAAGAGGCACGGGCCCGCTCGTGCTGCTTTGCCACGGCTGGCCGGAGTCCTGGTACGTGTGGCGCTGGCAGATCGATGCGCTGGCGGCTGCGGGCTATCGCGCGGTTGCGCCGGACCAGCGCGGATATGGGCTCACCGACGCCCCGGAAGCGATCGAGGCTTACGACATTCTGAACCTGGTCGGCGACCTCGTTGGCCTCGTCAAGGCGCTCGGTGAAGAGCAGGCGATTCTGATCGGACATGACTGGGGCGCCGCTGTCGCTGCTTACGCAGCGTTGCTGCGCCCCGACCTGTTTCCCGTTCTCGGCCTGCTGAGCGTGCCTTACATGCCTCGACGTCCGGTGCGCCCATCGGTGCGCTTTGCGCAGATCACGCAGGAGTGTCACTTCTATCAGGACTATTTTCAGTTGCCGGGACGCATCGAGCGTGAACTGGAAGAAGATGTCCGTCGCTCGATGCTTGGCATTCTCTACTCGGCGTCGGGAGACCCGGTGGTGAAAGGACAGCCGGCCAATTTCGCGATCTTTCCCAAATCGACTCGACTCGTGGACAACCTCACGTTGCCCGACGAGCTTCCGCCATGGTTGACCGAAACGGATCTGCATTATTTTGTCGCTCAGTTCGAGCGCAGCGGGTTTCGCGGGCCAATCAACTGGTATCGGAATATCGACCGGAACTGGGCGCTCACCAGCTTCCTCGACGGCGCCCGGATCATGCAACCGACGCTCTTTCTCGCGGGAGAGCTGGACGGCGTCGTGAAAATGGCCGCGAAGGACTACGACGCGCTGGAGAACAACGTTCCCAACCTATGGAAGAAGCATCTCATCGCGAAGGCGGGTCACTGGGTGCAGCAAGAGCGTCCGGACGAGGTGAACGAATTCATCCTGAACTTCCTCGCCGGATCGGTTCACGCGCTGGCCGGCGGCGCAGCCGAAAGCCAGCCGAAAGCACCGGCTGGCAAGTTCCGGTAAGGCGAGGCGGAACCGCCTTGCGCGTCAGTGTGTGGCAACGCTGACGGCGACGATTTCGTATCCGGGGTCGGCGTGCTCGGACGCCGCCTTTTCGGCTTCCTCGTATGAGACGAAGGACTTGGCCCCGCCAATCTCCGGCGCCATGCCGATATCGCCGTCCTCTGCGCAGCAGAGGTACTGCTCGCCAGTCTTTACCACGTAGACAGTCGTCATGATTCCCTCCATGGTTCGCGGGGGAACTTCCAGTCTAGCAGGTCAAAACCGCGCCCGAAGCCGGCTCGATTGCCTTTACGCTATCGGCTGGAACCTTCGATTCTATTCGCTTCACGGTGGACGGCAACCCTTCCGTTGTTTCGAACCCAACATCGGCCGTCGTCGTCGGCAGATTTGTTCCGGATGTGCAACGATAGACGTGCAACTCGCAGCTGTCTGTTGAGCTGGACAATCCAACGGGGAGGGTAGATGAGAGAGAACGCCGAGACGCTATTCGTCGCTTCCGAAGACATTGCAACCGCGTTGAACCTGCTGGAGAGCATAGAGGTCGAGGTCGGCTTCGACAGCGACGATCCGGAGAGTATCGAGCAGGCGATTCTCGCCGTCGAGGAGGCGATCGATACTCGCCTGAAGGGCCATCGCGGCGACGCACGGGTCGAATCCGCGATCCTTCGCGTCAAGTTCGATTTCCGCTGCGCGATCATCGAACAGGCCGCGTCCGAAGATGCGGGTGCCGACACCATCGGCAGCGTCCAAACCCTGCATTGAAACTTTCGGGGAATCCGGCGCCAGCTTGATTCCAACGGATGAATGGCACCGCGCTCGGCGCGCCGCCATTCATCCGGCAACGAACTTTACACGTTGTTACCCGCGCGCAGCGGACGTCCGGGCTTTGCTTATACTGCCGCGCAATCGCCACTCCTCCTCATGCTTGTCGTGCCCGCAGCGGCGGCAATGCGAACCCACCGTGACGTCCATGCTCTCTACCAAGTCCGCCCTCACCGCCGCGCTTGTCGCTGCAGCCAGTCTTTCGTTGTCCGCATGCGTTGCTCCGGGCTACTCGCAGTACGGCGCGCAGCAAGGCTACCAGGGCCAATATGCAGCACCGGCGGCGTCTGCGTACGGCCAGCCCGCTTACGCACAACCGGGCACCGTGCAGCAACCCGCCTACGCACCGCCGCCTGCGCCGCAACAGCCGTATGACTCGCAAAGCAACGGTCAGTACGGTGCGCAGTACAACCCGCAATACGGCAACCAATACGGTACGCAGTACGGCACGATCTCGAGCATCCGGCCGTTGAGCAACGCCACGGGTGCTTCGGGCATCGCCGGAACCGTGGTCGGCGCGCTGGTTGGCGGCGTGCTCGGCAATCAGGTCGGCGGTGGCCACGGCCGCGACGCGGCGACCGTCATCGGCGCGCTCGGGGGAGCCTATGCAGGCAACCGGATCGGCCAGCAGATGGGCCAGCCCGCAGGATTCCAGATCGACGTGCAGTTGAGCGACGGCTCGACCCGCGCGTTCAACGTGCCGACACCCGGCGACCTGCGCCCAGGCGATCGCGTACAGGTCAACGGCAGCCAGCTTGCGCGCTACTGATTCCGGCGGCTGTTTCATCCGACGTCACTGAGGCGTTTGCCGCCACGCAAGATCGACGAAGCGACGCAGCAAAACGCGGCGCTCGTGGAGCAGGCGTCGGCGGCCTTCGTCCAACGGGCGAGCGCAGCGGGAGTGTTGAAAACCTGCGCCGTAACGCCCGTGCGCCGCACGGGCTCATACGCGCACTACTGCGCGATCTGCTGACGCTGATATTCGTTGTGCTTCATTTGCATGTAGTCGGCGCGGCTGACCTCGTGCAATTGGCGCGGATACTGCTCGGTGGCATCGAACCACTTGGTGAGGCGTTTGTCGAGGCGGCCATTGGGCGGGCTGGAAAGCGCATCGAGATACGCTTCGATGGCGAGGTAATAGCGCATGGTGTTGCGTTCGACCAGACCGCGTACGCCGCCGATGTATCGCGTTTCGTTCGTCGACGGATCGCGGGTCGTGGAAAAGCCGACTTTGTCGCTGCCTATCGTTGCCAGATAGGCTTTCATGGCAAGCCGGCCGGCCGTGCCGTAACCGTAGGCGTAAGTCAGATGAATAAAGGTCCGATCGTCGCCCACGGGTATGGCCTCCACCACGATCCGGTAGTCTTTCGTACTCAGCGGACCCGTGGCGGCGGAAAGCTCCACGCGAAAATAATCAGGGCTGCTCACTGCCTGGTTCCAGGCGAATTGCACGCGGTAGGATGAGGTAAGCGATTCCTCGGTTTTCTTGCCGATATTCACCGCGAGCACCGTACCGCTCGCGCCGGTCGAGGCATGGCAGTACTTGATGTTCAAGTGCAGGATCAGCACATCGCACCAGTTGGCCGGCCCTTGAGTCGGATGGTTGAGCGTGTCGCTGACCGTCGCGAAAGGGAAGTTGACCACACCGTAAATGTCCCCTTTGAGTGCCGAAGGCAACTCCTGCGATTCGAGGTATAGCGGGCGCTGGAACTGGTTTTGCGCGAGTTGCTGCGTGAGACTCTGGTACTTTTCGCGCAGGCTCGTCGCCCTGACGTCCGCTTGCGCGAAAGCGCCCTGGCCCAGCAAACAGAGCGCCGCGGTCATCGCGGCCATCCACCACAGGCGCGTGCACCGGACGCCCGATGTGAATCTGGCAAGCGTACTCATGGCCTTCCTCCCACGTTGACTCCGTGTGATCTGCATCGCTACGACTACCCATTTGGGTGGTGCGCGCCGCCCGTCGTTCTGTCATTGTGAACCCACGAATGGTGAACCCACACTGGCAGGAGACGTGAAATGGAAACGACATCTTCGGGCGCAAATCCTTTGATGGCTCTCTCGGACGGTCTGGCCGACATTGTCGCGCGAGTCGGGCAGAGCGTCGTGGCAATCCATGGCCGGCATCGCATGCCGTCGAGTGGCGTAATCTGGCGCCATGGCGTCGTCGTGACGGCTGCCCATACGATCCGGCGCGAGGAGGGGATCGAAATCACCTTGAGCGACGGTCGTACGGTTGCCGCGGTCCTCGCAGGCCAGGATCCGGGCACGGACCTCGCCGTGCTGAAGCTGAACGGCGTGGACCTGGGCCCGGTCGAGTCCGGCGATGCCGGCTCACTGAAGCCGGGTCATCTGGCGCTCGCCGTCGCGCGTGCCGACGAACTCGGTGTCAGCGCGGATTTTGGCGTGATCGGCAGCACGGGGGGGG
>NZ_JBFRCN010000067.1:0-39033 GCF_040965835.1 Paraburkholderia sp. BR10872 | reverse complement strand
CGAACAAGGTTGTTCTGGTTGCCTGCATGAGAAAGCTGCTGACTATCCTCAACGCCATCGCAAAAACAGGAAAGCCGTGGGATGAATCCATCCACACGGCTTGACAGGTAAGACAGTTGCTCATTACAGCCCCGCAACGCTCGAGATCCCGCTCGTCGAGTCGAATGTTCGGCAGCCTGCTGGGACGGAGGAGCCACTCACGTCACCCCTACGCCTCGCGCAGGCAACGCTTGCCGATGAAGAATCGCCTGGATGGGTCATGTCGCCGCCCCGTCGCGCGGCCCGGTATCCATTTTCTCCATGCGAAACATGAAAATGTTTGACATCGAAGGCGCGTTAAGGACAACGACGCGGTCTATCAAGTGGGCAATGAAGCGAAGTCGGCGCGGAAAAAACGTATCCCACTGGACGTTCGGGATCAGGAAGAAGTCGATTTTCGATACTGGAAGATCAAGCTTTTCGATTGCTTTTAGGACTTTCGTAGCGTTGCAAAGCCGGTAATAGGCGGGATAATCGTTTGCCTGTGGAGCGATTGACCGGCGGTAGAGATACTTTATCCCGAGCGCCTGCATGATCCGCACGATGACAGTGAACGGGTGTCTCGCGTTAGGCGACATTGACCAATACACACCGCCGGGTTTGAGCACCTCGATCGTTTTGGCGAGAAACGAAGTCTCGTTGACGACATGCTCTACAACGTTATAGGAATAGGCGAGGTCGTACGTGTTCGACGGAACGGGGATTTCCTCCATGGCACAGGTCCACCGCTGCCTGATCAATGGATGGGGTTGAACAACGGGGAACGGATCGACGCCATCAACTTCCCCAAGGACATGCTGGATCCTGCTGATGGTTGGATTGGTGCCGTGACCACATCCGATGTCGAGTACATGGCAGGATATTCCGGGCTCCGCTGCGAGACGAGTGGCGTAGTACTCCTGAAAGAATGATCGATTAGCGTCGTAATGTTCGAATTTACGATTGCAATCAACATAATGATATGAAATCGTAATATGGCTCATTTCGACCTCTGAATGGCGGAATGACGTGCTGGCGACGAAGATGTCGGCAAACTTTCCGGGAGGAAGGGATTTAAATCACGATCTCAACAATAGGACACATATGCGAAAACGGCGGTGATATTTATTTATTTTCGTGGGCGCGTTGAAAATATAGATGATGGCCGAGCCAAAGTTCGAAAACCGTGGATAGAAAGCTGATTTGGCTGGTTTGCGAAGGTCTATATTTCGCTGGAAAACCGACGATCAAATGTCCGTGCAACGGTGTAGATCATTGGCCGTTGTGGCTCGTCGCGACGACGGTTGCGACCGCTGGCCGATTGAGCGCATGATGGGTGACCGCGGCTTGAGGCTGTGCTCGTACCGCAGGAGGCAGCACGCCTGGCGCGGCGGCGATATCCGGAGCGGTGAAAAAACGCACGGCAGCGACACAAGGAGCTGGCGATGAAATTCTATGCGCGTGAGTATGAAGGGCGGCTGGAAGTGTTTAGCTTCGACGGTGTGTATAGAATTCGCATCGCTCAGTTGTGCGGCGCGGCAAAAACAGCGTTCGCCGACACCGTCCAGCTATGGATAGGTGACGGCGTATCAGCAGACGAAGCCGTTGCGCGAGAAGCCGAGTCGTTGGCTCGATTAATTAACGAATATTAGAAAACGACACGTTGCGGTGGGCCTGGGAACGAGCGGTCGCTCATGACCCTTTCATGGGCGCATCCAGCACGGCTTGCAAGCCCGATGGCAAGCAATGATCAGAGATCTCCGCGGACCTCACCGGTTCCCAGCTCGCTCCGCTGCCGGTTGACCTCCGCCCAAAGCTCATCGCTGTCGTCATTGCGAAGCAGGACTACCCAGTCCAGTTGTTCCTCGGCCACGCCGAAGTATTCCTGGATTTCCCGGCGAACGGCATCGATGAACTGCGCGTATTCCGGAGTTGCCTGGGCCTGCGCGTGCAAGGCGTCGTATGCCGCATCGTCCGCGCCGCCGCCGTGCTCGTCGATGTAGCGCGAGATCCACTGGTCCCGCTCGCGGTCGTAGTCGGCTTCGGCACGCATCGCCTGCACCGCCGTGTAGAAGTCCAGTTGGGCAAACGCGGCGATCGCCGCCGTTGTTGCCTCGTCGAATGTAGATGTCATCGCCTATCTCATGGTTGCCGTGGCGCATCATCGCACAGGCCGCAACAGGGCGTGTGCCGCGAACCCGTCAACCATGCCGTCCCAGGAAGACGACGGGAGGGCAAGTCACTTGAGGGGGCATCCGTTTGCGATTCGCTCCCGCGTCAACGGAAATCGTGCTCCATCTCGACCTCTGCCCGCAGACTCTCTGTATCGCGATAAATAGAGGCTACGGCGACGACGCGCCCGTCTCGCTTGTAGCGCAGGAAGCAGTCGCGCGCTGCAATATCGCCGTCAACTGAAATCTCGTCCCAGTTGTCCGCGTGCCCGAGATAGTTGATCGGGACATCGTAGTGCTGGCTCCAGAAGAATGGCACGGCGTCGAACGTCTCACGTCCGCCAATCAAGTTCATCGCCGCCGTTTGTCCCTGGCGCTGCGCGACGACCCAGTGCTCCACGCGAATTGCCGTGCCACTGTGCGGGTCGGGCCAGCGTGCGATGTCGCCGGCAGCGAAGACGCCAGGCGCGCTGGTCTGCAGGCAGGCATCGACCACCACGCCGCGGTCGATCGCGAGGCCGGCTTGCTCGGCCAATGCCAGTCGCGGCCGCACGCCGACGCCGACCACCACCAGATCGGCCTCCAGGCTGCCGCCCGCTTTGAGCGATACCTGCCGCGCGTCGATCGCGCTGGCGGTGTTCCCGAGGTGGAAGACGACGCCGTGTTCTTCATGCAACCGCTGCACGAATTCACCCGTCTGTGGCCCCAGCACACGTTCCATCGGACGCTGCTCCGGCGCCACGACATGGACTTCGAGTCCACGCGCGCGCAATGACGCCGCCACTTCCAGTCCGATGAAGCTGGCTCCGATGACAACCGCGCGCCGCGAGTTCTCCGCGCGAGCGATGATGGCGCGGGAATCGGCCAATGTGCGAAGGGTATGCACATGCGGCAAATCCATGCCGGGAATAGGCAAGCGAACCGCTTCGGCCCCGGTGGCTAAGAGCAGACGGTCGTAGGGGACCTTGCTCCCATCCGCAAGCTCCACTTCCTGCGCGGCGATGTGAAGACGCGAGACACCGGTGTTCAGCCGCAGATCGATGCGTTGGTCTGCGTAAAAAGCATCGTCTCGAAGCGGCACCCACTCCTCAGGCGCGCTGCCGGCCAAATAGTCTTTGGAGAGGTTGGGCCGGTCCACCGGCGGCGCCGCGTCGTCGCTCAGCATCGTGAGACTGCCCGCGTAGCCGAGGCCCCGCAGGCGCTCGGCCGCAGCAAAGCCTGCGGCCCCTGCACCGACGATCACGATCTTCTGTGGCGCTCCGGCCGGCGAGGGCCCGGAACCCGCGGGCGGCGCTTTTTTGTGCAGTACAACAACCTTGTCGCCCCGGATCTCGGTAGACCAGCATGCGACAGGGCTGAGCGCAGGCGCTCGCACCGCTTCCCCTGTACGCAGGCTGAAACACGCGTGGTGCCACGGGCACCGTACCGTGTCCCCGACGATCAAGCCTTCGGCGAGTGGGCCGTGGTAGTGAGTACAGGCAGCGTCGATAGCGAAGAATTCATCACCGAGCCGCGCAATCAGCACCGCATCATTACCGACGTGTCCCGACAACAGGCCAGCTTCACCGAGGGATTCGATGGGCACGCCTTTTGCCAGATCAGGACCGCTTTCATTCGATGCCTCACCACTCATGGCGACCTCCACGGGCACGTGACCCAGCTAATGCATCACTACCGGCGTCCTCGGCAGAGGCCGCCAGTTTCAATGTTAGTCCACGTTGATCAGAACACCGCCGCAGGCAGGACCCGGCATTGGCAGAGACGAATCCGCTTTCGGAACTCTTTCAGTCATCCGAAAGCTTCGTGATTCCGGATTTCAGCTGGCATCTGCGGTGAGGCGTGGGTCCCGTGGGAAAACCGTTCGCGGGTCGCGTGAACATGTTGTGGCATGATTTCAAACTCTGCATCTGCCGTTTCGTTCGTTTTCCGCGCAGTGAAACAAGGTGGATCGATGATCGATGACGTCAACCACGGTTTCAGTCGCAGCCGGTCGCACTGGCATGCTCGCAGTGCGTCTCACCGCCATGCAGCCGGCGACACGCTCACGCGTGCTGCATGGGGCATCGTCCTGATCGCGTTGTCCGGCTGCACGGTCGGCCCCAATTACCATACGCCCGCGCCGCCCGCTACCGGCACCTACACGTCCACGCCGCTACCCGATCAAACGGCCTCGGCGCCGGGCGCTTCGGGTGTCCCGCAACAGTTCGTGGCCGGCCTCGACATTCCCGCACAGTGGTGGACGCTCTATCGTTGCGAGCCGCTCGACGCGCTGATACGCGAGGCGCTCGCCAACAGCCCCAACGTTGCCGCGGCGCAAGCGGCGCTCAGGCAGGCCGGCGAAAATCTTCGCGCGCAAATGGGCACCACGCTCTATCCGTCAGTCGATGCAAAGGCCAATGCCACGCGTGAGAAGTTCAACGGCGTCACGTTCGGCGAGCCGCAGCTCACGGAACTGCTGAACCTCTATAACGCATCGGTGAACGTGTCGTACAACCTCGATGTGTTCGGCGGCGGAAGGCGAGAGCTCGAGTCGTTGCGCTCGCAGGTCGATTACCAGGGCTTTCAGTTGCAAGCGGCGTATCTCGCGTTGTCCGCGAACATCGTGACGGCGGCCATCAAGGAAGCGTCGCTGCGGGAGCAGATCGAAGCGACCGCGCGCATCGCCGACGACGAAGACGCGCAACTCGGCATCATGCGCAAGCAGCTCGAACTGGGCGGCGTGAGCCGCGCAACGGTGCTTGCACAGGAAACGCTGGTGGCGCAGACGCGCGCGACATTGCCGCCGTTGCATCAGTCGCTCGACCAGACGCGTCACCAGCTCGCGGTCCTGGCGGGCAAGCCGCCGAGCGATGCGGACGTGCCCGAGTTCCGGATGTCGATGTTCACGCTGCCGCAAACGTTGCCCGTCAGCGTGCCGTCTTCGCTCGTGCGGCAGCGCCCCGATATTCTCGCCGCCGACGCCACGCTGCATCAGGCGAGCGCCCAGGTCGGCGTGGCGACTGCGAACATGTATCCGCAACTCACGCTCTCCGCGAGTTACGGCCCCGAGGCGCTGACGCCCGCGGGCCTTCTTAAGTACGCTGACATGATCTGGAGCATCGGCGCAGGCATCACACAGCCGATCTTTCACGGCGGCCAGTTGAGTGCGCAAAAGCGCGCGGCAGAAGCGGCATTCGACGAGGCCAACGCGCAATACCGCCAAACGGTGCTGCTCGCATTCCAGAACGTCGCCGATACGTTACGCGCGCTGGAGCACGATGCGACCGGCCTGAGCGCGCAGACGCAAGCATGGCGCGCTGCCAGCGATTCGCTCGACCTGACGCGCGGTCAGTTTCGTATCGGCGGCGTCAGCTATCTGGCGCTGCTCGATGCACAGCGCCAATACCAGCAGACGGTTGTGAATCTCGCGCAGGCGCGGGCCGCGCGCTATGCAGACACGGCAGCGCTGTTTCAGGCGCTCGGCGGCGGCTGGTGGAGCGACACGGCGACGAGCCAGGCAGCCCAGCCGCGTCCGGCTGCGCCGAAATGAATCCTTTTGCAGTGGCCACCCCGGCCAGGACATGACGATGACGACGAAGAAGCCGATGGCAAAGCGGATGATCATCATGCTGATCTGCGTGGGCATACTGCTCGCTGCGCTGGTCGGCTTCAATCTGTTCAGGGCGCACATGATCCAGAAGTTCATGGCGAGCAACGCCGCACCGCCCGCCACCGTCACGGCCGCTATCGCAGGCTATCAAACATGGCAGCCGCAGCTTGTCGCCGTGGGCAGCCTGCGCGCGGTGCGCGGCGTCGACGTGACGACGGAAGTGGCCGGGCTTGTGCGCGAGATCGCGTTCAACTCGGGGCAGGAGGTGAAGACGGGCCAGGTGCTCGTGCGCCTGAACGACGATTCGGACCGCGCGCAGCTCGCGTCGTTGCAGGCAGCGGCGGACCTAGCGCAAACGGTCTACAAGCGCGACAAGGCGCAGTTCGACATCCAGGCGATTGCCAGGGCGCAGCTCGACGCCGACGCCGCCGACCTCAAGAGTAAGAGAGCCCAGGTCGAGCAACAGGCCGCCCTCGTCGTAAAGAAGACGATACGCGCGCCGTTCGCGGGACGCGTCGGCATCACGACGGTCAACCCCGGCCAGTACCTCAATCCGGGTGACGCCATCGTCACGCTGCAAGCCATCGACCCGATCTACGCCGACTTCTTTCTGCCGCAGCAGCAGCTCGGCCAATTGCAGGTTGGCCAGACCATCGTCGTCGATACGGATGCGTTCGGCAACCGCACGTTCGACGGCAAGATCCGCTCGATCAATCCGCGTGTGGACAGCACCACGCGCAACGTCCAGATCGAGGCGACCGTCGACAATCGCGAGCGCAAGCTGCTGCCCGGCATGTACGCGAACGTGAAGATCGATGCGGGTGGCGCGCAGCGCTATCTGACCTTGCCGCAAACGGCGATTACCTATAACCCATATGGCGCGACCGTGTTCATCGTGAAGCCCGGCGAACATAAGAACGCACAAGGCAAGATCATGCCCGTCGCGCAACAGGTGTTCGTCACGCCGGGGCCGACGCGCGGCGACCAGGTCGCGATTCTAAAGGGCATGGGCGAAGGCACGCAGGTCGTGACGAGCGGCCAGCTGAAACTGAAAAACGGCACGCCCCTCGTGATCGACAACCGCGTGCTGCCTGCGAACAGCCCGAACCCGACGCCCCAGGAACAATAGAAGAGCGCGCGATGAAATTCACCGACATCTTCATTGAACGGCCGGTCCTCGCATCGGTGGTGAGCCTGCTGATACTCGTGCTCGGCTTGCGCTCGCTTGCCGCGCTGAAGGTCAGCGAGTATCCGCAAACCGAAAACGGCGTGGTGACGATCACGACCGCATACTACGGCGCGAGCGCCGACACGATGGCGGGCTTCATCACGCAACCGCTCGAAGCCGCGATCGCACAGGCACAGGGTATCGACTACATGTCGTCGACGAGCACCACGGGTGTCTCGACGATCACCGCGACGCTGCGCCTCAACTACGACTCCAACCGCGCGCTCACGGAGATCAACACGCAGATCGCATCGGTGCGCAACCAGTTGCCGCCGCAGGCGCAACAGCCCGTGCTGACCGTGCAAGTGGGTCAAACCACCGACGCGATGTACATGGGTTTTTACAGCAACGTGCTGCCGAGCAACAACGTTACGGATTATCTGCTGCGCGTCGTGAAGCCGAAGCTCGATTCGGTCCAGGGCGTGCAGACGGCGGAAGTGCTCGGCGGCCGTCAGTTCGCGCTGCGCGCATGGCTCGACTCAAGCAGGCTCGCCGCGCACAACGTGACGGCCGCTGACGTATTCACGGCGCTCGGCAACAACAACTATCTGGCGACGCTTGGCACAACGAAAGGCCAGATGATAAGCGTCGATCTCAACGCGGGCACCGACCTGCATTCCGTCGAGGACTTCAAGAAACTCGTCGTCACGCAGAAGAACGGCGCGATCGTGCGCCTTGAAGACGTGGGAAACGTCGTGCTCGGTGCTGACAATTACGACTTCAACGTCGCGTTCAGCGGCAAGCGATCGGTGTTCATCGGCATCAAAGTGGCGCCCGATGCGAATGTGCTCGACGTCGCGAAGCGCGTGAAAACGATCTTTCCGGATCTGCAGAGGCAGTTCCCGACGGGCATGACGGGCGACATCGTCTACGACGCGACCGACTTCATCAACACGGCGATCACGGAAGTAGTGAAGACGCTCGTCGAGGCGCTGCTGATCGTCACCGTCGTGATCTTCCTTTTCCTCGGCAGTCTGCGCGCGGTGATCGTGCCGGTGATTGCGATGCCGCTCTCGCTGATCGGCACGTTCTTCGTGATGCAGGTGCTCGGCTATTCGATCAATCTGCTGACACTGCTTGCGCTCGTGCTCGCCATCGGCCTCGTCGTCGACGATGCGATCATCGTGGTCGAGAACGTCGACCGGCATATGAAGGAGGAGGGCAGGCGGCCTTTCGAAGCCGCACTGATCGCGGCGCGCGAACTCGGCGGCCCGATTCTCGCGATGACGGTCGTGCTGATCGCCGTGTACGTGCCCATCGGCTTTCAGGGCGGACTGACTGGCGCGCTGTTCACCGAGTTCGCGTTCACGCTCGCGGGCGCCGTCACGGTGTCGGGCGTGATCGCGCTGACGCTTTCGCCGATGATGTGCTCGCGTTTTTTCCGCATGGACCAGCAGTCGGGGCGCTTCCCGCGCTTCGTCGACCGGCAGTTCGAACGTGTGCATCACGGCTACCGGCGTCTGTTGCATGCGATGCTCGACACGTGGCCCGTATTCGTCGTGATGGGCGCGCTGCTCCTGTGCGGCACCGTCTATCTCTTCATGACGTCGCAAACGGAGCTCGCACCTCAGGAGGACCAGGGCATCGTTCTGTCCCAGGTCCAGGGGCCGCCGAACGCGACGATCCAGCAGATGCAGACCTACGCGGATCAGGTCTTCGACATCTCGAATCAGTTGCCCGAATACGCGCAGATGTTCCAGCTCACGGGCGTGCCGACGCTGAACCAGGGTATCGGCGGCGTGCTCTTCAAGACGTGGGACAAGCGCAAGAAGGGCGCGACGCAATTACAGCAGGAATTGCAGCAGAAGTGGAACGGCATCGCGGGCGCGCGTGTCGCCGCATTTCAGTTTCCGCCCCTGCCGGGCGCGCAAGGATTGCCCGTGCAATTCGTCATCAGCACGACGGAGCCGTTCGAGAACCTCAACGAAGTGTCGCAAGCCGTGCTGCAAAAGGCGCGCGCAAGCGGCATGTTCTTCTTCGTCGACAGCGATCTGAAGATCGACAAGCCCGAAAGCGTGTTGCTCGTGGACCGCGACAAAGTCGCTTCGCTCGGGCTGACGCAAAGCGATGTCGGGCAGACGCTGGGCGCGGCGCTCGGCGGGAACTTCGTCAACTACTTTTCGATCGCTGGCCGCTCGTACAAGGTGATTCCGCAGGTGCTGCAAACGGACCGGCTGAACCCGTCGCAAGTGCTCGACTATTACTTGCGCACAGCCAATGGCAGCGTGATACCCGCATCGACGGTCACGCATCTGCAGCGCAACGTCGTGCCCGAGTCGATCAATCACTTCCAGCAGCTCAATTCGGCCACGATTTCCGGCGTGCTCGCGCCGGGCATCTCGCAAGGCGAAGTGCTCGACTTCCTGCGCAAGGCCACGACCGACGTCGCGCCGGCGGGATACACGGCCGATTATTCGGGTCTGTCGCGACAGTTCGTGCAGGAGTCCGGCGGCTTCGTGACCACGCTGCTATTGGCGACGATCATCGTGTTTCTCGCGCTCGCCGCTCAATTCGAGAGCTTTCGCGATCCGGTCGTGATTCTCGTATCGGTCCCAATGGCGCTGTTCGGCGCGCTGATCTTCATCAACGTGGGACTCACCACGCTCAACATTTACACGCAGGTGGGCCTCGTCACGCTGATGGGCCTCGTGAGCAAGCACGGCATTCTGATCGTGCAGTTCGCGAATGAACTGCAACGCGCGGGGCGCGGCAAGCGCGAGGCACTCGAAGAAGCGGCTGGCGTGCGCTTGCGGCCGATCCTGATGACGACAGCCGCGATGGTGCTGGGCGTCGTGCCGCTCGTGATCGCGTCGGGTGCGGGTGCGGCCGGCCGCAACGCAATGGGACTCGTGATCTTCACGGGGATGTCGATCGGCACGCTGTTTACGCTGTTCGTCGTGCCCGCGATGTATATGTTCCTCGCCGCGGACCACCATCGAGACAGCGAGCATCCGGAGCAGACCTGAGCAACCGAAGAGATTTCACGATTTTCTGGATGTTTTCGCCACGAATGGTGTGGGGATGTGCTGAACTTTCTCGCTGCCACACTTCGGGCAAGGCGGATGAGCGGATTGATGTTCAGCAAGATGCTCGGCATGCTCGAACATCTCACCACATTTCTCGCACCGGTACTGGTAAGTCGGCATGGTATTCCTCTAACGAGAAACCGGGCGACAACCCATTCCAGTGCAGGAAATGGGCGCGCTCTCCGGTGTCGGTCCGGTCGCAAGCTAGTGCTTGCGATGCATCCAGCTCATATGGTGCGTGTCGAGCCACTGGCTCAGGCTCTCTCCCTGGTGTTCGCGCCTGTAGCGACGGGACAGGGCCATGGCAACGACAACGAGAACCACAAGGCCAACCCAAAAACTGATCATTGACTGAGTCATGGCAGCCTCCTTCGGGAATGCGACCATGCACTGAATTCTAGTGCCGAGGCGGCGGAATTCGCCCTGAAAGTTACCGCGGCGATCACTTCCGGCCAGAGCTCGAAGCAGGGATCACGTTCACGGGACCCAATGGTATGTCTATTCCTGTTGCCTAAATGAAGCGTTTGCGAGGGCAGGGCAGCAGCGCCGTACCCCAGCCGCTCCCCCAAACATTGTCTCGTAACGGGAAGCCGTGATAGCGAGTTATGTAGTGCTTGCACCATTCAAAGGAACGGCCAACGCTTGCGTCAAGCGCTGTCACGGCGCAAGTGAATAAGCACTCAGTTCGGAAGTACGGGACAGCAGCGCCTGGTGATCGAGATACAACACGTAATCCGACTTGATGACCTTTTTAACGCTTGGCGCGTACCAGTAGGTTTCGGTGAACGGCGCATCGTACAAGCGATCAAGCTGCCTGGCGTTCACCCCATGGCTGACTATCTTGTAGGCGTCAAATGAACCAGCGGGTACCTGTATCCTCTCGAACGCAACGATCTCGTCGTGGCCGCTGACATCAATGGTTCCGATCGTGAAACGCCGGACATGATGAAAGTCCCAGTTCTTTCCCACAGTCATTGGGAAACTCAGGGTTCCATTGCTTGGCTCATACGTTGTTCCGTTGCCATCCCGCGTCAGGTTGCCCTGACTGTCGTAGTGGTTTTCCTTTTGGCGCCCACCGTTCCACGAGGACGACATCGTCGTCTGCGTCTCTGTTACTGCGACTACCGTCACAACAAGAGGAACGCCGGGCGTGGAGTCGGTTCGCCCCCATATAAAGGTCCACGTATCACCGACCTTGTAGCTCGGCGCGTCAGCCGTGGGTGTGCCGGGTGGACTTGCTGGCGGCTGCGCTGTGCACGGATTCGTCAGACACCCGAGCAACAGTGCGGCATGGCAAGAGTGCCTCGTGAGCAACGAGAGGGTTGGCGTCGCGTTGCGGACTTTCACGAGTGGCTCCCGACCGCGATGACACACGAAGACCTGGCGTCGTGAGTTGGAGATTCCTTTCATTATTGTTCTTTGTTGCATTTGTGCAGACGAAATGTTGCTATCTGCCGCTCGCGCAATGCCCTGGGCAACGATCGTCACGGTTCGGAGTCGATGACGGATTGAAAATCCATCCCGCCGGGCTAGTCTCCGGGCCGCCGCCATATTCCAGCCGGGCGCTGGGCGCCGATTCCGGGTTGAACTCAGCGGCCACATGAACAGGAACGGCACCGGGCTGCGAGGGCGGGTCCCGTTCGTCAGTGTGCCCCAGTAAAACATCGAGGGTTTTGGCGTGCATCGCCCAGATTTCGCAGAAGACCCCGAAAGCCTTCTGCATTGAATCGAGCGTGTCAACAGCTGTGGACTCTTGAATGCGGTGACGCCGGAGCTGGCTGACGAGCGTCTGTTGCCTGGCGAGGGCGACGGCGCTTCGGGCGACCGTGTTGCGGGCGAGCCGCTCCCATTTCCACGCGTGCAGCAATGCGGGTACGTCTGGCACGTGTTCGTAGAGCCAGTACTGACACACGGCGGCGTGCGATGCGAAATCGGCACCGCGATGGCGCAGGATTTCCATCCAGCCGAGTACCTGAAATACGGGGATAAGAGTTCCCTCGGGGCCCCATAGCGTCGAGAGCAGAAAGTAGTCTGCCTGCGCTGGTGCGCCGTCCAGAAGTACCTGCGGTTCCATCGAATCAGGCAGAAATGTGTCTGTGACCATGTTTGCCCGCGTTGCGCAACGTTGAGGGTCCATTGTGTCCGAAAAAATGCGCCGTGGTGAAGTCGTCCACGGTTCAAGAAGGCCTGGCAGCCGCTCAGCTGCTGGCCTCATGCTCGAGTTGAGCCGCAGGTACATGCCGCACGTCGGTACCTTTGACGACATAGACGACGAATTCGGCGATGTTTTTAGCATGGTCCCCAATGCGCTCTATGGCTTTGGCGATGACCATGTAATCGAGCCCAGTCGAAACGACGCGCGGGTCCGCCGTCATTTCGGCAATCAGTCCGCGCGTAAACGCCCGAAACTCGTTATCGATGGCCACATCGTCCCGCACCAGATGCGCGGCTGCGGCACTATCCATTCGTGCGAACGCATCCAGCGCTCCATGAAGGAGGCTCATGGCCATCTCTGCCGAGGTTTTGATTTCGACGATTCCGATGACCGGAGCTTCACTATTGGCCTGGATGCGACGGATGCGCTTGGCCACCTTCCGTGCTTCATCGCCAGCGCGCTCGAGATTGGTGGTGCACTTCGAGATGGCCAGCAGAAGTCGAAGATCGCGGGCTGCAGGCTGTCTGCGAGCGATGACGTTACTCACCTCTTCATCGATTTCCAGCTCCATCAGATTCAGTCGTTGCTCGCTTTCGAGCACCGCGTAGACGACGTCGGGGTCGAACGCATGCAGTAACGAAAGGGCGCGAGCGATCTGCAACTCTACGAGGCCGCCCATCTCAAGGAGCCTCGTCGAAGCGAGGGTGAGGTCAGCGTCGAAACCGCTGGATAGATGTTTTTCCGGCATCATCGTCCCCTTGATGAGCCACGCGCGCGGAACTGCCAATCAAATGGACCATCCCGTGGACGCAGCGCAGACAGACATGATAGGTCCGGTCCTTGCATGCATGCCTGTCCGGAATCCACGACTTATGGATCGCCTTAGCCGCTGAGGCGCGACGGCGTGACTGGCAAATGCAGGTCGTAGCGAGAGCTGGTTGACGGTTGTTGCGCGTGCGATCGGTAAGGCGACGCGCCGCGCTCGGTGGGAAAGCTGCAGCTTGTGCACGAATGACATGGGCATCGAGGCATAAGATTGCCAGACTTGCCGGGGCCATAAGTGGCTAAACTTCCAGGCGGTACTGCGGCATACGGGTGACCCGCCAATGCAGCAGAAGAATACGAAGGTTGCGTGTCGTGGGGGTCACGCCATCGGGCAGCAAGATGGAGCCGCGGCGCTAGATCTCACTGACGCAATGCTCTTCGACCCAGCCCATTGCGCGTTCGCGCGCATAGCTCAGCGCTTCGTTCTCGTCGATGAAGTTGTCGTCCAGACAGATGTCATGGACGTCATCTTCGAATGAGCCGTCTGACGCCGGGACGAAGATTCTCGCGTTCGCCACAATTCTCCCGTCATCGATGCTTGCGCTCGTGCTGATCAGGCAAGACTGAAACATGAATTGCATGGCTCGCTCCGGTAGCTTGTCGCGTGATGAAAAGCGCCTGCGCAAATGTCATGCCGCGAGTCGTCCCAGCGAGTTGGAGGTGACTTCGCCTTGCATGCGACGCATGTTCCTTTTGAAGAGAAGGGCGCCGACCGCAGCGGAGGGGCGCTCTCGCTCCCGCCTCGGAAGCCTGTCCATAAAGATGCACATACGAACACCCATACATCGTGTACTTTCGGGTCGGCCCTGAATATGCTCGTACAAGCCATCTTTAGGCTTTTCTTCGCCAGGTAGACGCGACTCGAAGGAGGCGGTCGCGATCCGAAGTCGGTCAGGCTGGCAACACATGCGGCGGTAAAGACCCGCCGGTCCGGGATTCCAGGAGACACAAGTGCTGAGCCCTCACGAATTTGCGACGCTCATGCTGGTCAAGTCATCGCCCGACCAGATCGGCATGGGCCGCGAGGAACTCGATACGCTGCTCGAGCAACAACTCGTAGCACTCGAGAGCCTCGCAACCGGTGCACGCTTCGCGCATGTGACGGATGAAGGCGAATCCCTGCTTCAGGCCATGACGCGAAAACGTTGACAGGCACCCGGTCGCCCCGCTTCGAGCCGGGCGCGGGATGACCGGTCGATCAACACCCCATTTTTTTTCATTCCGCGCTGGCGACGCGCGGGGTCGCAGCATTTCCGCCCATTAAGGAGACTATTGATCATGCACACCCAGGAACTGGTCGCAAGCGCTCAACGTGGCAATCTCGACGCCGTTTATGGTCTGATCAGCACGATGGTCGATGGGATCGGCAAACTCACTGAACTCAACGCACAATACATACGAGCGACACTCAAGGAGGCGTCGGAGTTGTCGCAGACCACGGTGGAAAAGCCACAGGACTGGATCGCGCTCCATGGCACGCTCGGAGCGCCAATGGCTGAGAAGGTTCAGTCCTACACTCGCGAGCTTTTGGGGATCGTGTCGTCGACGCACGCTGAACTTCTCAGCGTCGCACGGGCGGAAGGCGAAGCACGTATGCGCCGGGCGCAGACATTCGTCGAGGAAGCGACCAGAAACGCGCCTGCGGGCTCAGAGGCGGCTGTGGCTGCGTTCAACTCCGCGATTACCGCGGCCAATACGCTCTACCAGACGCTCGGGAATACGGGGCAGCAGGCGGTCGAAGTCGCGCGAAGCAACTTTAACCTGGTCGCCAATGCCGCGTCGAAGAGTGCCAGGCGCGCGAGCGCGCAGTAACAGCGACCGGCATGGCGTGAGTTGGTCTCATGGGGCGACGGGCGTGTCGATCCATGCCTGTCGGGCCTTTGATCATCGTGGCGACGTGAGTGCCAATCTATTCGTTCTGGCGCAACGGCGACGCCTTGGCCAGTCCGCAATCGACCAAATAGCTCGCGAGCATCAGAATCGCCAGAAGAGGAAATGATGGCGCGGGCGCGCATGACCTGCGTGCGACTGATTGCTCACAGGCGCAAGCTGTGCGTGCGCATCAACGACACGCGCGCGCAGTGCCATGTCATAGAAAGCCCCCACCATCGGCAATGCGCCATGCGCACCTTCGCCCCAGTAGTCGTTGCGCAATGTCACGCGTGCGTCGTCGAAGCCCACCCACGCGCCGGCGACCAGTTGCGGATGGATCAGGATGAACCAGCTATCCGTGTTGTCCTGCGTCGTTCCGGTTTTGCCGGCCACGTCGGCGTGAATGCCGAAACGCGTCCTGATGTCGGAGCCAGTGCCGCGGTTGACGACGTCACGCATCGCATCGACCAGCTTGAGCGCAGCAGCGGCCGGCAGCGCCTGCTCCGGTCGTGCAGCAGGGAATTCGGCGAGCATGTTGCCGTTGCGATCCTCGATACGTGTCACCATGCGCGGTTCGACATAGGCTCCCCGGTTCGCGATCGTGCAATACGCCGAGACCATCTCCTTGAGCGTGACCGGGCTCGTGCCCAGGGCAAGCGAGGGCACGGCATCAAGGGGACTTTCGCGCACGCCCATTTCACGCGCGAGCGCCGCAACCTTTGTCGGTCCCTCCCGCTGCATGAGCTGTGCAGTCACGCGATTGCGTGAGAAGGCAAGCGCATTGCGCAGTGTCATCGGGCGGCCGGTAGGGGGCTCGGGGTCAGTCGGCCGCCATACCGCATTGCCCTTCAATGCAATGGCAACGTTGCGGTCGACGATCGTGTCACCCGGTTGCGCACCATCGGCAAATGCCGCACCGTACACGAAAGCCTTGAAGGTGGAGCCGGGTTGCCGGCGCGCCTGCTGCACGTGATCGAACGGCTCGTCGCGATAGTCCCGGCTGCCGACCCATGCCTTGATGTCTCCATTGCGTGGATCGATGGCGACGAATCCGGCCTGAATCTGGGTTTTGCTGTGGCAGAGCGCATCCACAAACGCCGCATCCTGCGCAAGTTTCCTGATTGCGGCCTGGTCGGAAAGGCCGGTGTCCCGTGTGGTCCGGTACTCCGCTGTCTGTCTGATGAAGGACTGGAACAGTTCGTTCCCCGGCCAGCAGCCTGTGCGCTCGTTCCATGTGCCGCTCGCGATCCACTGCAGCTGGCCGGCCTGCCAGGCAACGGCCTGTGTCGCCATTGCCTGAAGTCGGGAGTCGATTGTGGTGTGCACCACGAGCCCGTCCGAATAGATGTTATAGCCGTTGCGATCAGCCCACGCGGTCAACCACCTGCGCAGCTGTACTGCGAAATGCGGTGCAGTGCCAATGGGCTCGGCCTGCGGTTCGAAATCGACATTGAGCGGTTGCCGGTTCAGCCGGGCATACTCAGGAGGACTGAGCTTGCCGTATTTCAACATCTGCGCAAGTACCGTATTGCGGCGTTCCAGTGCGCGCTCAGGATTGAGCACGGGGTTGTACGTGCTATTCGCCTTCAGCATGCCAACGAGCGTTGCACTCTCGAGGACATCGAGGTCTGCTGCGCGCTTTCCGAAGTAGGTGCGCGCAGCCATCTCGACGCCGTAGGCGTTGTAGAGGAACGGCACGGTGTTGAGGTACGTCTCGAGGATCTGGTCCTTGCTATAGACAGATTCGATCTTGAGCGCCGTGATCGCTTCCTTGAGTTTGCGGGTCAACGTCGGTGCGCGGCCGATTTCGTCGGGATACAGGTTGCGTGCCAGTTGCTGCGTGATGGTGGAGCCACCCTGCCGGGCCCCGGCAAACGTGCGCAATGCCGCCGACGGAATGCGTCTCAGGTCAATACCGTGATGCTGATAGAAGCGGCGGTCCTCGGTCGCGATCAGGGCGTCCACCACATGCGGTGAGATCTGGCTTAGCGTGACCCACTCGCGATTGACCGGCTTGAATTCCGCGAGCACGGTGCCGTCGGCGGAGAGGATCAGCGCGGGACGGTCGACGCGTGCCTTGCGGATGTCACCGAGGCGGGGTGTGAATGGAATAAGGGCCAGCGTATACGCGAGCGACAGCGCAGGCACAGCGGCAATTGTCAGTGCAATGCCGCGACGTGTCGGATGGCGCATGCTGTGCCACGTCGCAGCGATAAGGCGCACGGTCATTGCACCGGCGCTGGCAGCAGCGGCCCGACCGGATTTCGCCCAGCGTGCGCAGCGTTCACGAAAGAGCGACACATAGGGGTGATTCACGGTGGTTGAGCCATATACGAAACGCCGGATCGTACCAAAGCCCAGGCGGTATTCCGGCAGAAAAATGGCTCTGCAGGTGCACTGCTAACAGACGATTACACTTGTTTCGAATCTGCGGCACGAGGACGGCGGTATCGCGCGTTCAGGGGAGGCGCGTTCAGGGGGCGACCCAGCAATGGACCCAGGTATCGCCTCGACGGACATACAGCGCGCGTCGGTGAAGGTCCGCTGCCGAGAGGTCCAGCCAGTCCAGGCGTGTGGGGCGCACCTCAACGACGCCGAAATGCCGCAGACCTTCGCCCGGTCCAGGAACGTGCGTCTCATCGAGCGCATCATCAGCGTGGATCATGGGAGTCCCGGGCGGCAAGCGCGTCCGGTAGACGACCAGGTCATGGTCGGGACTGGACCTCCACGCATCGAGCCGGGCCTGCCCGTCGCAAAGTATTCGGGTTTCGCCGGACACGCGGACCTGCAGGTTGTGAACAGGGTCGACGCCGACGAGCGCGATTCGCGGCTCCCGTCTGAGTTCGGCAATCTTCGGCGAGCGCAGGTCGGTATGAAAAGTAAGCACGTTCTGCGGTTCAATGGCACTCCGAAGCAGCACGGTGCGGACGTTCGGTGCACCATCGAGGCTAACGGTTGCGGCCTGCATGACCTTGAAGGGATGTTTATCTTCATGGACAGCGGCAGCGAGGCAATCCCAGATGCGGTTGTAGATTTGTTCGAGGTTCATCGGCGCGGCACCTTCAGCGTTTGCGCGCCTCGTACCGGCTCGTGCGGTGATGCCACGGGTCGGCGTCATGGGCGAACCGGGCATCGAAGTGGTCGGCGTGCGAAAGAGGGCGTTCCATGTTGCCAAGGCAGGCTCAGAGTGTCCAGTCTTCGTCCGCCGCGGCTCGCTTCGCGAGCGCAGCGAGATCGTGCTCCGCGTGGCTCTGACGGACGAACACGGGCAGATCCGCTGCCATGCGAGCGAACCAGCGGTCGCGGCACAGCGGGCCAGCGCCCAGGCCGCGCGCACAGGCATGCAGTGTGGCCTCGACGGCGCTTTCCGCAGCGGCGCGAGCACGCAGCGCAAGCGCCATGGCGTCGGCTTGCGGCGCGGAGTCGATCTTATGTGCGGCGTCGCGCAGCAAGGCGCGCGCAGCGCTCAACGCGGCGTCGGCCGCTCCGAGATGCGCATTCAGGTGCGGATCATCGCGGCGCCTCGCCGCATCGCGCAGGCGGACGGCCAGCGCCGCGGCCGCGCCGTACCAGCACGCGGCGATGCCCGCGCCGCCGTGCCAGAAGCCAGGGCGCCGCAAGTAGCCGTCCACTGGACCGACGAGCGTGGCGTGTGCGTTGAGCACATCGATTTCGACGCTTTGCGTCGCCGCCATGCCGACGGCTTCCCAGCCACGTGCCGTGACCGTCACGCCTGGTTGGTCCATGGGCAGTGCGGCGAGCCAATCGCGATCGTCGCTGTCGATGCAGGTCACCAGCGCGTGCGTGACGAATGTCGCACCTGAACACCACGGCTTGACGCCTGAAAGCCGGATCTGCCCGCTGCGGCTTGAGGCGTAACGCAGCTCGTTGCGCGGAGAACGGGCTGCCCATACGCCCCATATTTCTGGTTCCAATCTGCGGGGCACCGCTACATGCGGCAGGCACGGCATTTCAAGCTCCGACTGAATGGCGAGTGCGTCGGCATGCGCCTCGTAGATCTTGAGGAGCGAGAGATCCTGTCCGGCGAGCCCGGCGAGAAATTGCCAGCGCGCGAGCGTGCGCCCGCCTCCCGGCAGCGGCAACGCGGGGCCCACGGCGACGAGCTGGCGTGCGGCGCCTGCGAGCGACTGCGCGTCGAGTGGCAGCGTGCAGCCTTCGAGCAGTGCCGCAAAGTCGAACGGGCCGCACACGCCGTCGCCAGACAACGTACGGACCTGCCGTGGAGTCGCGCTCTCCATCACAGCCCCGGAATCGTGCGCGCGGTGCGGGCGCTAACCGCGATGCTGGCATTGCTGGCGGCGACGCGGCTGCCTGGTGTCTTCGGCGCTCTTGCCATTGCGATTGACTCCTCGGTTCTGAAGGCCTCGATATACCACCGACGGAAAAATTGCTTGGCGCCATGGCGATACAGCAAAAGCGGTGCCGCGTCATGCAGGTCCGCCACGAACGCGGGAATGCCGCCTGCGCGAGCAGGCGCGTGCGTCCCGCACGAGTCACTTCACTCTAGTCAGGAAGGTATGAAAGCCGGCGAGCGCGACCGGTCGCGACGCTTTCTCGTGAACCGAAACAATCGAAGCAGGGAAAATCCGGCGCACGGCTGGGCGGCGGACATCGGACCGGGCCTGGGTACGATCGCAACCGACAACGATCCCGGCGGCATCCTGACGTATTCGCTGGCAGGCGCGCAGTATGGCTTCGATCTCCTGTGGGTCTGCGTGCTTTCCTGGCCGTCGATGGTGGCACTGCAGATGGTGTCTGCGCGCGTCGCGGCCGTCACGGGCAAGGGCCTGACCGAGAACATGCGGGAACACTATTCCCGCTGGTTGTTTCTGCTGGCGGTCGCCCGTTTTCTCGGAGCCAATACCGTGAACATGGCCGCCGACATGCTGGCGATGGGCGAAGCCGCGCAGTTGATATTCAGGGGATCCGTCCCGCTCTTCACGGTTTTCTTTGCCGGCATGTCGCTCGCGCTGCAGTGGTGGGTGCCTTATGCGCGCTATGCAAACTACCTCAAGTGGCTAGCCCTGTCGCTGTTCTGTTATGCAGGCGTCATGCTGGTGGCGGACGTGCCGTGGCGCACTTTGGCCTGGCGCGCTTTCGTGCCGCACATCAGCTGGTCGGAAGACTATCTGGGGATGCTGCTCGCGGTGCTCGGTACCACGGTCAGCCCGTATCTGCTGTTCTCGCAAGCCGAGCAGGAAGTCGAAGAGGGCTCGCACGGCGGCACTCAGGACAGCAGCCGCGTACAGCAGAAAGACGTCCGGCAGCAGCTAAAGAAAATACGAAGCGACATACTGGTGCGTACCTCGATGTCCAACGTATGCGGAGCACTCATCCTTTGCGCCGCGGCCGCGACATTACACGCGACCCATGCATCGCTCACTCCCTCTGGCTCGACCCGCGAGGCCGCGCAAGCGATCGCGCCGGTCGCGGGTGCCTACGCGCAGCCGCTGCTCGGCCTCGCGCTGCTTGGCACAGCGCTGCTCGCACTCCCGCCGCTGGCCGGTTCGGCCGCGCACGCCGCCGCCAGTTCGTTCGGGTGGCAGCGGGGCACGCAGCGGGATCGCCGGATAGCTGCGATCCTGGTGTTGCTTATGGCGGTGAGCACTATCGTCGCACTGCTGTTTGGCGCATTCGGCGTCGATCCGCTCCGGGCCTGCTACTGGAGTGCGCTGACCAACGGGATGACAGTGTCGCCGGTGTTGATCCTGCTCGTGCTCCTGAGTGCCCGGCGTGAAGCGGTGGGCGAGATGAAAGCGCACTGGTTCACGCGCGCCTTGTGCTGGCTTGCAACCATCACTACCTGCGCGGCCCTGGCCGCTCATGTCGTCCTTCAGCTTCCCTAGCTGTGCATGGCGCAGAGGCGCTCGTCTGCGTCGGCAGGAGGGCTGCGAAGCCCGGCAGCGGCGCTCGCGTGGTTGGCACGCCCGTTGCGCATGGGCTCTTGTCGATAGCGATTTGCGCGGTTTCGCGCATTGTGCAGGCAGGCTGACTGGGAGAGAGACATGAAAATGGGAACCACGAAAACCGAAGGCAGGGTCCGTGAACTTGCGGGCGACGCGCAAGAGGCGGTCGGCGAAATGCTGGGCGACGCGAGTACCAGATTGTCGGGCAAGGCAAAGGCGCTATGCGGCAAGTCACAACAGCTGGCGACCGACGCGGCGGTCGTGACGCGCGAGACGATTGCGGACAATCCCCTGGCGACCGTGGGTATCGCCGTGGGCATCGGCTTCGCGCTCGGAGCGTTATGGGGAGCGAGCCGCGAATAAGCGGACCTGAACCAGACGGATGTTGCCGGCACGCCGCATGTGCGAGGTGGACCATGACAATTCACGCGAAACTCGACCGCTGGCACAACGTGTTGCGATTTCTCGCGGTCCGCACAACGGACTATGGGCAACTGCTGTCACTCGAACTGTCCGAGGCACGCACATCCATGACGCGCGAAATCCTCGCGCTCGTGGCTCTCGCCGTAAGTGGGTTATTCACGCTCTCATTTTTTTGCGTCGCGCTGATCGCATCCGCGTGGAATACACGCTATTTCCTCACTGTCGTGTGGAGCATAGCGGTGCTCTGGCTATTCGCCTCGATCACCGCATTGCTGGTATTGCGCGCACAAAAGCCGGCGCGTTCGTTCGCGGTACTCAAGAGCGAATTGCAAGCGGACCTTGAAACGCTCAACGAGGCGCTTAAATGAGTCGTCGCTCCCGATTGAATCGTCAGGCATCTGAAGCCGTCCTGCTTACTCATATGGAATTGACGCGCGTGCGATTGCTTGCGGCCAACGTTCGCTCGCGGGCAGCCGGGCACGCTGCCGCCCGTGCACATTCGCGTAGCCTGGCGAGCGTCGTCCGCCCGGTGTCCGCCGCGCCGCTCCTCGCCATGCTCGGATGCTTCACGCTGGGCGCCCTGCTTATCGGCCCGAGACGCGTCTTGCCCGTCGTGATGCGCACCGGTCTGGCTGGCTGGATCGTGCGCAATGTCCGGTTGCGTCTTGCACGCTGAGCGGACCGCACTTCGGCGACGATCATGTGTTGCTCGACGCGAAGCTCGACCCATTGCGCCACGACAATGAGACGCGGGTTAAATTCATGTGCGAACGGCAGCGTGGCACGCGGCGTGCGCTAGAGCGAGCGCAACTCTTAACCGAAAGGAGCGCAACATGACTATCCTTGATCCCCAGGCAGGGGGCACTGGCGCACAGATCGTCGGCGGGGGCGTCGGCGAAGGCCCGGGGCCCGAAATCATGGCCGCGGCCACGCTCGACGGCGACAAGGTGATTTCTGCTGACGGTGAACACGTCGGCAAGATCTCCGACATCATGCTCGATGTACGTAGCGGGCGCGTCGCGTACGCAGTCCTGGCTGAGGGCGGATTCCTCGGCATGGGTAATACGCTTCACGCCATTCCGTGGAACGCACTGACGCTGGACACCAATGAGAAGTGCTTCCGTGTCGACATCCAGGCTCAACGAATCAAGGACGATCCCGGATTCGATAAGGATCACTGGCCATCGATGGCTGATTCGACGTGGGGGACGCAACTGCATGACTACTACAACCGCCGTCCATACTGGCTGGCGACTGGGGAGCTTCCGGGACGTGATCCCGGAATGAATAACCCGACGGACTTGTGAGAGCAACACGACCTCCGTGGGACGAATAGTCCCACGGGTGAGCCTGAACGGAGCTGCTGTAAAACTTCCTCCAGAGCGGCAAATGGGGCATCGGCTTTTAGCGGCCGGTGCCATTTTTTTTGCAAAGGCGGTGTTCGCTGGTCAATACCCTGACCGGCGCCGCGCCGACCGCCATTTACGGTGTTTGCTAAATGAAAGATACGGGCGCGTTTCTTGCTCCCCATCCACCGCGCTTCATGCAGCATCAATACCGGTTCTCCGACTTTTGCCAGGCTGACTACCGCCTCAGCACGTCGGCGCATTGCATCGACTAGAACAAAACAGATGACTCGGCTGCATCGGGTTCCGCTCGGCTTTCCCGGCCACGAGGTGAAAATGGACGCTCCTACGGTTATGACGACGGTGGCGGAGGAAAACAACCTTGGGCGAATCGCTCGTACGTTGGGCGCTTTCCGGCGCGGCGACGCCGCAGCGCGATTGCCGGACGACTGGGAGGGCCTGTACGGTGAAGTTGCGGCCGAATACAACCTGCTTGCCGCGCAATGCGGCAGGATGTCTGTCCAGCTGCGGGATGTGGCGAGCGATCTGACTGTGCGCACGCCCGGCGATATCGGAAGGCGCCTGTCCGCCGAAGCACTCGAAGGCTTCTGGCTCGATCACGCCGCCAATATCAATGCAATCATCCTGCGAGGCGAACCTGACACGGACCGTGCGAAAACGGTGCTTCTCGCGCTGAGTGCGCTTAAGGACGGCGAAACGGCGGAACTGCCGCCCGATTGGTCGGGTCTGCACGGCAGGCTGGCCCAGGTGTTCAATGAACTCGTCGACCAGAACGTACGCATGTCGGAAGAGCTCGCGCGTCTGAGCCGGGTCGTCGGAAAAGAAGGGCGTCTCAACGAACGTGCCGCGTTGCCGGCTGCCCGCGGGTTCTGGCGCGACTCGGTGGATGCCATTAACTCGCTGATCGGCGATCTGGTACACCCCACGAGTGAGGTCGCTCGCGTAATCGGCGCGGTGGCCCAGGGCGACCTCTCCAAAAACATGGCGTTCGAAGCCGATGGCCGCGCATTGCAGGGCGAATTTCTCCGCACGGCACGCACGATCAACACCATGGTTGATCAGCTGGGCACCTTCGCGGCCGAAGTCACACGTGTGGCGCGCGAAGTGGGCACCGAAGGCAAGCTCGGTGGCCAGGCCGACGTCCAGGGTGTTGCAGGAACCTGGAAGGACTTGACCGACTCCGTCAACTCCATGGCCGGCAACCTGACCAGCCAGGTGCGCAATATCGCGGAAGTGACCATGGCTGTCGCCGCCGGCGATCTTTCGAAGAAAATCACGGTCGACGTGAAAGGCGAAATTCTCGAACTGAAGAACGCCATCAACACGATGGTGGACCAGCTTCGCTCATTCGCTTCGGAAGTGACACGGGTCGCCCGCGAAGTCGGCACGGAAGGCCGGCTCGGTGGACAGGCGGATGTCCAGGGGGTTGCCGGCACATGGAAGGATCTCACCGACAATGTCAACTTCATGGCAGGCAACCTGACGAGTCAGGTTCGCAATATCGCGGAGGTCACGAAGGCCGTCGCTGCCGGCGATCTTTCCAAGAAGATTACGGTTGATGTGAAAGGGGAGATTCTCGAGCTGAAGAACACCATCAACACGATGGTGGATCAGTTGCGGTCGTTTGCCTCGGAGGTGACCCGTGTGGCCCGCGAAGTGGGCACGGAAGGCAAGCTCGGTGGCCAGGCCGACGTGCAGGGCGTGGCCGGCACGTGGAAGGATCTGACCGACTCGGTCAATTCGATGGGTAGCAACCTCACCGCGCAGGTGCGCAACATTGCCGGGGTGACCACCGCCGTCGCCGCGGGCGATCTGTCGAAAAAGATCACCGTCGACGTAAAGGGCGAAATCCTGGAACTGAAAAACACCATCAATACGATGGTGGATCAGTTGCGTTCGTTTGCTTCGGAGGTGACGCGAGTTGCCCGCGAAGTCGGCACGGAAGGCAAGCTCGGCGGCCAGGCGGACGTGCAGGGCGTGGCCGGCACGTGGAAGGATTTGACCGACTCGGTCAATTCAATGGGCAGCAATCTCACCGCGCAGGTGCGCAATATCGCCGAAGTGACCACAGCCGTTGCGGCCGGGGATCTTTCAAAGAAGATTACCGTGGACGTGAAAGGCGAGATCCTGGAACTCAAGAACACCATCAATACCATGGTGGACCAGCTCGGCTCTTTCGCATCCGAAGTCACCCGGGTGGCGCGCGAGGTGGGCACCGATGGCAAACTCGGCGGCCAGGCGAATGTGCAGGGCGTAGCGGGCACATGGAAGGACCTGACCGACTCGGTCAATTCGATGGGCAGCAACCTGACCGCACAGGTTCGCAACATCGCGGACGTCACGACGGCAGTCGCGGCGGGTGACTTGTCAAAGAAGATCACCGTTGACGTAAAAGGCGAGATTCTGGAACTGAAGGACACCATCAATACGATGGTGGACCAGCTCCGCTCGTTTGCCTCGGAGGTTACGCGCGTGGCCCGCGAGGTGGGCACGGAAGGCAAGCTCGGCGGGCAGGCCGACGTGCAGGGCGTTGCCGGCACCTGGAAGGATCTGACCGACAACGTCAATTTCATGGCGGGGAATCTCACGAGCCAGGTGCGCAACATTGCGGACGTGACCAAGGCTGTGGCTGCCGGTGACTTGTCAAAGAAAATCACGGTGGACGTGAAGGGCGAAATCCTCGAACTGAAAAACACCATCAACACCATGGTCGACCAGCTCGGCTCATTCGCCTCTGAAGTCACGCGGGTGGCGCGCGAAGTCGGCACGCTCGGCAAGCTCGGCGGCCAGGCCGATGTGCGGGGCGTGGCAGGAACGTGGAAAGACCTGACCGACAACGTGAACTTCATGGCGGGCAACCTCACGAGCCAGGTACGCAATATCGCGGATGTGACCAAGGCAGTGGCAGCCGGCGATCTCTCGAAGAAAATCACGGTCGATGTGAAAGGCGAGATCCTCGAGCTCAAAAATACCATCAATACGATGGTCGACCAGTTGCGTTCGTTTGCCTCCGAGGTGACCCGTGTAGCCCGGGAGGTCGGCACTGAAGGCAAGCTCGGTGGTCAGGCCGATGTGCAAGGGGTGGCCGGGACCTGGAAGGATCTGACCGACAACGTGAACTTCATGGCCGGCAATCTGACGAGCCAGGTGCGCGGCATTGCCAGGGTCGTGACGGCTGTCGCGGACGGCGATCTCGATCGCAAGCTGACCGTCGAAGCAAAAGGCGAGATCGCAGCGCTCGCCGATACCATCAACAGCATGACCGACACGCTGGCAACCTTCGCGGACCAGGTGACCACGGTGGCTCGCGAGGTGGGCGTCGAGGGCAAGCTGGGTGGGCAGGCCAAGGTGCCAGGCGCCTCGGGAACGTGGAAGGGGCTTACAGAAAACGTGAACCAGCTCGCCGCAAACCTGACCACCCAGGTGCGCGCGATTGCCGAAGTCGCGACCGCGGTGACCCAGGGCGATCTGACTCGCTCCATCACCGTTGAGGCCCAGGGTGAGGTTGCAGCGCTCAAAGACACGATCAACGAAATGATCCGTAACCTGAAGGACACTACCCAGGTCAATACGGAGCAGGACTGGCTGAAAACCAATCTCGCCAAATTCAGCCGGATGTTGCAGGGCCAGAAAGATCTCGTTGCGGTCGGCGAGCTGATTCTTTCCGAACTTGCCCCGGTAGTTGGCGTGCAACGCGCCGAATTTTATGTGCTGGATACCGCTTCCAGCCCGGCATCCCTTCGTCTTACCGCGAGCTACGCTTCGGGCGGGCACGCTACGCACGGCAAGCAGATTCATCTCGGTGAGGGATTGATCGGCCAGTGCGCAGTCGAAAGACGCAAGATTCTGCTTGAGTCGCCCGCAACCGAGCCCTTCCGTATTATGTCCGGACTCCTTGACGCAACGCCTCACAACGTGCTCGTTCTGCCCGTCGTGTTCGAGGCGAAGGTCAAGGGTGTCATCGAACTCGCATCGGTTGAGCGGCTCAATCCCACGCACCAGGCGTTTCTCGATCAGTTGACGGAGAGTATCGGCATCGTGATCAACACGATCGAGGCAAATTCCCGCACCGAGGACCTGTTGAAACAGTCCCAGACGCTAGCCAACGAGTTGCAGAGCCGGCAGGAGGAACTCGAGCAGACCAACCAGCAGTTGCAGGAGAAAGCGCACCTCCTTGCGCACCAGAACGAAGAGGTCGAACGCAAGAACGCCGAAGTCGAGCAGGCGCGACAGGCGCTCGAAGAAAAGGCAACACAACTGGCGTTGACCTCGAAGTACAAGTCCGAGTTTCTCGCCAATATGTCTCACGAACTGCGCACACCGCTGAACAGTTTGCTGATTCTCTCAGACAACCTGTGCAAGAACGCGGACGGCAACCTCTCGCCGAAACAGGTCGATTTCGCGAAAGCGATTCATTCGTCGGGTAACGATCTGTTGATGCTCATTAACGACATCCTCGATCTTTCGAAGATCGAGTCGGGCACGGTAGTCGTGGACATCACCGAGCATCGAATTGAGGATCTCACCGTATACGTTGAACGCACGTTCCGTCATGTGGCCGAAGCCCGCAAGGTCGACTTCATGATTCACACGGAAGCACAACTTCCCGCGTCCCTCCATACCGATCCGAAGCGCCTTCAGCAGATCCTCAAGAACCTGCTTTCCAACGCGTTCAAGTTCACCCACGAAGGGCATGTCACGTTATCGATCGAAGAGGCCTTCGACGGCTGGACAGCGGATAACGAGAGCCTGAATCGTGCGCACCAGGTCATTGCGTTTTCCGTGTCCGACACCGGCATTGGTATCTCGGCGGAGAAACAGCAAATTATCTTTGAGGCATTCCAGCAGGCCGACGGCAGCACGAGCCGCAAGTACGGGGGTACCGGCCTTGGTCTTGCAATCAGTCGCGAACTGTCCAAGCTGCTGGGAGGGGAAATCAGGCTCATCAGTTCGCCAAACAAGGGCAGCACTTTCACCCTGTATCTCCCGTACGGGAATGAACCCGGCAAGGCGCTGCGCAGGACGGCCACCCATGACGAGCCACGCGGTTCGGTAGCCGTATTGAATTCTCGAGCACGGTTGGAGTCGGTCACTGGCCCCGCGGTGCGTGAACCTGTAACCGCCGTGGTGGAAGAAGTCGCAAGCTTCGCTGACGAAGCGCAGGACGATCGAAGCAACATCGCGCGGGGCGATCGTGTGCTGCTGATTGTCGAGAACGATCGCCCGTTTGCGGGCTTTCTGCTTGACGCGGCGCGTGAAAAGGGCTTCAAAGGGCTCGTGACGTCATTGGGTTCCGTGGCGTTGACGCTTGCGGACCAGTTCAAGCCAGCTGCCGTTACCTTGGACCTGTTGCTGCCCGATATGGAAGGGTGGCGCGTTTTGTCCCGCTTGAAGCACGATCTGACGACGCGTCATGTACCGGTTTGCGTGGTCTCCACGGACGAGTCACGCGAGCGCGCGTTCAGTTCGGGCGCTTTCGGCTTTCTGCCCAAGCCGATCCAGTCGCGCGAGCAATTGGACGAAGCGTTGGGCCGGCTGATGAAATACGTGGAAACCGATGCTCGCCGGGTACTGGTTACGCTAGCGCCAACGCCGCAGCGCGAAACGCTTATTCAGCGTCTGGCAGGCGAGCGCATCGCGTTGCAGTTGGCCGTGCCCGGTCACGAAACGTTTAGGTGCCTCGCTTCACAGTCGGTGGACGCGCTGGTCATGGACGTCGACGGATTGAGTAGCATGTCGCCCGACGAACTGCACGAGGCGCTGCCCGGGCGTACAGCTTTTTCGCCGCTGCCGGTGGTCCTGATCGGGGAACGGGGAGCGTTACCGGCGCGTTGGCTGGGCGCGGCCGAGCGGTACGTTGTCATGCCGGTCTCTACACCGGCGCATCTGCTCGATACGACAGTCGCCGCGATGCATGTCGGCTCCGGTCGACTCGGCAAGCAGGCGCAGGCGGAACTGGAGAGCTTGCGGGAGTCGGAAATCGCGCTAACAGGCAAGAAGGTGCTGATCGTCGACGATGACATGCGCAACATCTTCGCTCTCGCGACCGTTGTCGAAGACTACGGCATGCGTCACGTCTGGGCCGACAATGGACGCGACGCGATCCGTCTGGTCGCAACTGACCCTGCAATCGACGCCGTGCTGATGGATATCATGATGCCCGAGATGGATGGCCTCATGACGATTCGCGAGATCCGCAAGCTGTCTGCCGGTCGAACCTTGCCGATCGTTGCCGTAACCGCCAAGGCAATGAAAGGCGACCGCGAACGGTGCATCGCCGCAGGCGCGTGGGACTACCTCTCAAAGCCCGTGGACCGCGCCGATCTGCTTGCCGTCCTGAACGCGTGGCTTCATGCGTAGGAACTACCATGGAAACGTATTCGCGGGAAGAGGGCGATCAGGTCAACATTCTTGTCGTCGACGATGTGCCTGAACAGCACCTCGTTCTTCGCAGCGTTCTCGAAGAACTCCGCGAGAACATCGTGGAGGTTTCATCCGGGCGGGCCGCACTTGCGGCCGTGCTCGAACAGGAATTCGCAGTCATCCTGCTGGATGTGAACATGCCAGGCATGGACGGACTGGAGACGGCGTCGATGATGCGCGCGTACCGGCGAACCAGGCAAACGCCCATTATCTTTGTCACCGCTTATGTGGATGAAAAGGAAATGTCGCGCGGCTATTCACTGGGCGCTGTCGACTATATATCCTCGCCTGTCGTTCCGGAAATACTGCGGGCGAAGGTCCGCGTTTTTGTCGACATGTACCGGATGCGCAACCAGCTACTCGCGCGCGCGGCCGAGCGCGAAGAACTTGCAAAAGTCGAGGCGCAGCGCGCGGCTGCCGAACAGGCGCGATACCGAGCCGACTTTCTCGCCCGCGCGAGTCAGGCGCTGACCCGCTCGCTGGAGGTCGACGATACCGTTGCGAGGATCGTTGAACTGCCCGTGCCCGCGCTCGCCGACCTCGCGGTTCTGGTGTTCACCGCGGGGGAAGGCGTAGCGCCGAAAACCGTTGCGTACATTTCGAACGCTGCGTACGCAGGCGCTCAAACCGAGGCGGCTGGCGTCCTGCTGCCGCGGACTTTGCCTTTGCAGGCACTCGACGATCTGGTCAAAGAGTGCCTCTCGAAGGGCCTCCCGGCAACGCGCCAGATCGACGGGAGCCCGGTGCTGGCGTCCAGCCACGACGACGGCAGCGTTACCGGGATGCCCCTCGAACTGGACGCAATGACGGCCTGGCCGTTACTGGTCGACGCCGCCCAACCCTGCGTCATCGTGCTGGGCGTGCGCCACTCGATCGAACGCATCGACGAAGGGCCCGTGACGCGCGAGTTTGTGAGCCGTGCGGCAATCGCGCTCGAAAACGCCTTGCTTTTCTCGGCGATCCGCGATGGCGACCGGCGCAAAAATGAATTTCTGGCGATGCTTGCGCACGAACTGCGCAATCCGCTTGCGCCTATCGTCAATGCCGTGGCGGTGATGCGAAGTGCCAAGTCGACGGATCCCCACGTGCTGCGATGGGGCAGCGACATTATCGGAACGCAGGCGGAGCATCTCGTGCGCATTGTGGACGACCTCCTCGACGTCTCGCGAATTGCGCGCGGCGTGGTCACCCTTCGTACGGAATTCGTGCTCCTGTCGAGCGTCATCGACCGGGCAATCGAGGCGAGCGGACCGCACTACAGCAGGCGTTCGCAAACCCTGATACGCGAAACTCCGGATGTCGACGTCGTGATCGAGGGTGACATCGTCAGGCTCTCGCAGATCGTGACAAACCTGCTCAACAACGCGTCCAAATTTACGTCGCCCGGGGAGCGCGTGTACATCTCGACAAAATATGACGGCGCGACAGCCTCGATTGTCGTCTCCGACGAAGGCGTTGGTATCGATCCCGCGTTTTTGCCACACGTTTTTGAACTCTTTGCACAGGGGCAGACTTCGCTGGACCGCAGCCAGGGAGGCCTCGGCATCGGCCTGACGCTCGTGCGCCATCTCACGGAAATGCATGGAGGCACGGTTCAGTGCGAGAGTGAGGGCCAGGGAAAAGGAAGCCGGTTTACCGTCCGCTTGCCGGCGCGCGCGGTTCAGCAGTTGACCAAAACACAGACGAATGTGGTTCCGATACGGCGCACTCAAGGCGCGCGCGTCCTGATCGTCGACGATATGACCGCGACAGCAGAAAGCCTTGAAGCATTTCTGCGCATACATGGGCATCAGGTTCAGCGTGCCTCTGATGGCCCCACAGCGCTCTTGCAAGCACGTGCATTTCTGCCGGAAGTCATTCTGCTAGATATCGGACTGCCTGGTATGTCAGGCTTCGAAGTCGCGCAGCATCTTCGTGCCGACGAAGCGTTGCCGCGCAGCCTGATTATTGCCATAAGCGGCTACAGCCAGGAGGACCATCGAAACCGCGCTTCCGATGCCGGTATCGATCATTACCTGGTCAAGCCGGCCGATCTCAACGTTCTGATCGGCATCATCGAAGACTACGGACAGTCGAAGACGCCTGGTAACGGCGCTTTCGCCTAAGCAATTGCAGGCAGCTGCTGAGTGATCCACGTGCCAGCCATGCAGGCAGAACGTCGCGGTGCAGCAGCAGCGCGTGGCAAGCCCCTACGGTCGCGCCTGTTGGCGCCGGTATTCTTCCTGTTTCATCTCCATGTACTGCTGCCGGTCAATTTCGTGCAGTTGCCGTGGATATTGCTCGCTGGCACTGAACCAGTTGCTCAGGCGCTGCTGCACGCGATTGTCCGGTAGGCTCGTCGGTTCGCCGAGATAGGCATCGATGGCCAGGTAGTAACGCATGGTATTGCGTTCCACCAGACCGCGCACCCCGTCGACGAATTTCGGCTCTGCCGCGGACGGTTCCGCGAGGTTGGTGAAGCCGACCTTGCCATGACCGAAAGTCGCGAGATAGCCCTTCATGGCGAGACGCCCGATTGCCCCGTAACTATACGCATAGGTCAGGTGCAGGAACGTGCGGCCACTCCCGAGCGACACCGCTTCCAGAACGATCTGATAATCGCGGGTGTTCAGCGGCCCGCTATCGGAGTGCAGTTTTAGCCGGAAGTATCCCGGGCTGGTGGTTGCCGGTTCGTAATCGAATTGCAGGCGGTAGGTGGACGCGAGTTCTTCAGCGACCTCCTCCTGACTGACGTATACGGTCAGCGTGTCGCCGCTGCTGTTGGCAGAGGCGTGGCAGTACTTGATATTGGGATGCAGGATCAACACATCGCACCAGTTTTTCGGGCTCTGCGTCGGGTCATTAAATACATCACTGACAGTCCCGAATGGGTAGTCCAGCACAGCGTAGATTTCGCCCGTGACGGTTGAGGGGGACTCGCGGGAATCGAGATACAGCCTGCGATGAAACGCGGCATGATCGAGTTGTGGTTTCAGGCTCTCGTAGGTGGCGCGCAAGCTGGTGGCATTGTCAGCTGGCTGAGCAGACAGCCCCGCGCACGGCAAATAGCTTGCCGCAAGAATGGTCAGCGTGCGCACTATCGTTCGCACCAGCGCCGTCATGCGGTCTCTGCGAGACCGATGATTTTCGGATTCGATAAAATCGGACATAAGGGTCCTGGATCGAGATGGCCCACCATCCACGAATGTATGCTTGTTCGTCTGGTTCCGCGCAAGGGACATGCCTCGCGCGCGGTTGATAAAGGCTCGGATGTGGCCGGTCCGATGCGCCGCGCGATCGAGAACTATCTTGCGGCGAACGATCTCGCCATCGAGCCGGCACATCCGGGTGACGGATCGTAGACGAAGTTGTGGTGCGCCGGCGCCATATGCGGCCAGTGCGGCTCGACATACGACAGGTGCATCGCCCTGGCGCTCGATGAAACGGACGGCGAAGCCGTCGCCGCGCTCAACCTGTCCCGGTGAATGCGTTTTGCATAAACGTAGACCGGGTTCGTCGTATGGATCTACAGACTCGTGCGTAGATGCCGATAAAGAAGGGTTGGGCGAGAGATGGCAACGGAGTTCGGAGATTGGTCAGTGGTACTTTTTGTATCGACCCACCGTGGAAAGAGGAAGAAAACAAGGAGAAGACGAGAATGGATCGGGCGACTTTATCGCGGCTGCGTCAAACGATTGACGACCTGGAACGTTTATCAGCGACGCTTCCCCATAAGAGTGAGGGAGTCATATTCCTCGCTCGGATCATTCATCAGTTGCAGATCCTTCAGGACACGGTCATTGCGGGAGATGCCCGCGAAACTGTATTTGTGTGCTCGGAGCAGATTGCGTCGATCGCGCGCTCGCGTGAGACGTTCGTGCGTGTTGCTGGCCTCGTGCTGTATGCCCAGGCCGTTGAGATTCTGACGGCGCTACAGAAGGAGGCGCACGTTTTCGCCGCCATTCAGCCGCAACATCACGGACCTGGCAAGATGATTCACGGGTAATCGACGCGCTTCCAACGGACAACGAGACGCAGCAGCTCGGCCATAGCGGACGGTCGGTGACCCCCGGCCGTGGGGCGGCTGCACGTTCCATTGCGGACATTCGCATCGCCACGCGTCCCTAGCTGCTCGCCGATGCAAGTTCCAGTTTCTTGCGCTGCAGGAACCGCCGCACGGCCGGATCGCGCTCGAGGCCGATGGCGAGATCGTACGCGTCAAGCGCTTCGGTCGTAGCGCCGGCACGCGCGAGCAGATTGGCACGTGCGGCCCAGTATGGCTGGTAGTCAGTCAGCCGCGGATCGTCCGCATACGGCGCGAGCGCGTCGAGCGCCGCCTGTGGGCCGTCGCGTTCCGCCAGTGCCAGTGCGCGGTTCACCGCGATGACGGGCGAAGCTGCAATGGCGAGCAGCCCATCGTAAAGTTGCACGATCTCGTCCCAGTTCGGGCAATGCGATCGGCAGCGATGCACATGCGCCGACTGCAGCGCGGCCTCGAGTTGAAAGCGACCGATTGAATTTAACGCGTTCGCGCGCCGCAGCAGTACGTTGGCTGCGTCGATCATCGGTGCGTTCCATGTTGCCGGGTCCTGAGCCGATAGTGGCACGTAATCGCCGGCCGCATCGCGTCGGGCATCTCGCCGCGCCTGCGCAAACAGCATCAGCGCAAGCAGACCCAGCGTCTCCGGTTCCTCGGGCAGCAGTTCGACGAGCAATTGTGCAAGATACAGCGCCTCGTCGGCTAGATCGCGCCGTTCGGTATCACCGCCGACCGGGTCTGTCCAACCTTCCGCATACGCTGCATAGACAGCTTCAAGCACTGAGTCGAGCCGGCCGGGCAGTTCCTCACGCTCGGGCACGCTGAACGGAATGCCCGCTTCGCGGATCTTGGTCTTCGCGCGCACGAGGCGCTTGCTCATGGCGGCGGGAGACATCAGAAACGCGGATGCAATCGTCTTCGCATCCAGGCCCAGCACGACCTGCAGCATCAGCGGCGTGCGAATTGCGGCCTCGAGTGCAGGGTGAGTGCACGCGAAGAGCAGCGCGAGCCGCCGGTCGGGCAACGCGCCGGGCTCACACTCGTCGATCTCTTCCGCGAGGATCGCGAGCTGGTTCACCACTGCGTCGCCGACATGGCGATGGCGTGCGCCATCTATCGCCCGGCGGCGCGCAACGGTCATCAGCCAGGCTTCGGGGCTCGCGGGGCAGCCGTGCTCCGGCCAGTCCGTGAGCGCCGCCGCAAACGCGTCGGCGAGTGCGTCCTCGGCCGCGGCGACGTCGCGCGTGCGCATCGCCAACAGCGCGACGAGCTTGCCATAACTGCGGCGCGCGACGGCCTCGGCAATGGGATGTGCGGCGGCGTCAGCGTGACGGCCGCCGCCGGACTGGCTCATGCAGCAGATGGCGCGTCGTACGGAGCGGTCCAGACCGGGCGCACTTCCATGATGCCGTGCGCCGCGCCTGGACACCGCGACGCCCACGCCATTGCCGCGTCCAGGTTGGGTACGTCGATCAGGTAGTAGCCCGCGAGCTGCTCCTTCGAATCGGAGTACGGACCGTCGAGCACCTGCGGCTTGCCGTCGACCAGCCGCACGGTCGTGGCCGTATTCGTGTGCTGCAGCCGGTTGGCACCCACCAGCGCCCCCGCTTTCTGGAGCGATTCCGTGTATGCGTGATAGGCGGCGACGCCTTGCTGTCGCTCGCTGTCGGTCATCTGGTTCCAGCTGTTTTCTTCCGAATAGATCATCAACAGGTATTCCATTTGAGCCTCCGTCATGGGGTTGAGGCGGATGAATTCCATCGTCCCGTCATCATAATGACGCTCTCGCGTCATGCTGACGGACAAGGCGCATCAAAAAAATCGCGGAGGGCAGATGTCAAGCGGCAGCAGCAAGAGGTCGATGAGTCAATGCAACTAACGGCCCGTCAGCTTCGATTGCACGCAGCGCGGAGAACGCCAGGTGATCTCTCGATGCGTCATGCCGTGACCAGATCGAGCGATTGGCGGGAATGTCGCACGACGTGCCGCTGCGCGAAACGAAGCGCAGAGAGCGAATCTCTGCGCAGTTTATATGCAGTATCAACTGAGAATGGGTGGCAATTCCCGTCGTGGCGAGTTTGGCAGGACCTTCGGTTGCATCGGTTTCGTCTCGACGATGAGGCGATGATGCGGCACCGGATGAGCGGCGGCAGTTGCGAGCGAACGTCGCGAGCCGTCACTGTGCGGCGGTATCTTTGCCGCCAGGCGCGCGCCAGCGACCGGCTTGTGCCGGGTGTTGTCCTTACTGTTGCCGGTTGAAGCGCGATGCGGCGGCGCGTCCGTTGTCGTTCGCGCGACAGCACTCGGCGCATGCCAAACGTTTGCGTGACGGCCATAGCTGAACGCGTGATGCGATCCACCCTCCGGCGCGTGTGCGGCAGCAACCGGCTCGTGCCGAACGTTGCGGACAATCTGCCCGGTCACAACATGACCTGTATGGTTCCCGGAGTCTTTCGGCCAAAGCCCGAGCATCGCTGCCCCCGCCTTGAGTGCTCCGTCGTCATCCTGGTCTTTATGATCGCCCGACGGCGGCGCAGGGCGGGCTGCCGCGGCGCGCGGTCCGGCGCCCGCAGGCTGGCAAACACATGCGTTGCCCGCAGCCGCACCGACCGAGATCTGACCTGTTGCCTCGGTCCGTTTCGCGACGATGCCGTGACACACATCCGGCGGCATCGGTTGTTCGCGATACTCGACGGAGGCCGCGGCCGCCGTCGTCACACTCATTGCCGCAATTGCCATTACCACTGCCATTGTCGCGCGCACGACATGTCCCCTTGTTTGATTTTTGCCCCACCCGGGCGGCGATTATACCTATCTGGCATCAGAGACCGGCAAGCGCTTTTGAAGCAAAAAAAGGGCGCATTCCCTGTCGACTTGCCTGAACGGGAGTGAGTTGTTGGTGGGGGCTCGTACAGTTCGATCGTCATCTCGCCCGGGGAGAAGCGACACGGCGCCGTGCCAGCGTCCGGTTCCGCTGGCGGGCCCGGATCCCAAGCGCCCAGATTGCCGGCGCGCGCGGCAGTGCTGATGGGCGCCAACCATCGAAGGCCTTGCTTCCGCCCACCGTGCAACTAACGGTCCCCTCCACCGACACCCCCTAACCGCCGGTTCCCGGCGCATTACTTCAGCCGGCAGGGCAGGTGGCGCGCTCGGTCGCTTGCCTCTGGCTGTCATGGGCGTCTCGAGCGTCGATGGTCGACGTCCTTGCATTTTCCGAGGAAGGTGCAGCTGGCAGGTGTTGCCGCGTGATTTTGCGTCTCATGCGCTCCAATGTACTCGTCGGAGGAAGCTGGCGATGCGTGCAGCAGGATATGTACAAGTACTTGTACATGAATGAGGCGCGTGGTAGACTTGTACGATATTTGGTACAAATCTGCCTCGAAGGAGGGTGCATGCGCACGATTCCCTTTTCGGACGCCCGCGCGAATCTGAAGCGCGTCATTGACCAGGTAGTGGATGACGTAGACGTTACGCTCATTACCCGGCGGGACGCACCCAACGCGATCGTCATGTCTCAGGAGCATTACGACAGTTTGATGGAAACGGTCCACCTGCTGCGCTCCCCGGCCAACGTAGCCCATTTGGAGCGCTCAATCGCGCAGGCAAGGTCGGGCAAGGTCAAGTCCCGCAAGCTGGTCGAAGACAGCGAATGAGCGCGCCTTGAACATCATGTGGACCGCCGAGGCATGGGACGACTATGTCTACTGGCAGGGGCAGGATAGAAAGACGTTAACGCGGATCAATCAACTCATCAAGGATACGCAGCGCTCCCCGTTTGAGGGCATTGGCAAGCCCGAGCCATTGAAGGAAAACCTGACGGGTTTCTGGTCACGCCGGATCGATGAGACGAATCGTCTGGTGTACGAAATAGACCGCGCGCAGATCAACATCATTTCGTGTCGCTACCACTACTAATCGACGCCATCGTCCAGCTGCATTGCGAGGCTGCCCGAATTCTCCAGGCATGCCTGCCGGCCCATCCCGGACGCGAACCGGTAAGCGGTAGATCGGAGCGCATTTGACCTGCAAGCTGTCTTTTTGCTGATCTGGGGCACTTCTGCTGGGGAGCGTCGCTTCGCTTTGCGGTCGAAGCATTCGCGTCCAGGAAAGGGCAGCCGCCCATCAGTACGCGCATGAGCCTGCGTGCCGTTGACCAGGACCGGTCACCTGACGGCGCGATGCCTGCATGCAGGCATGCTGAAGGCGAGGCCGGTCAGTGCTTGAGGCGACATTCCCATGCATGACGAGCCCCAACCGGGATTCATCGGATCGACACCACATCGCCGGCTCCCGGCAATCACCTGCGTGGCGAAAGCGGCGATCCCTGCGCTTCAATTTACAGGCTGCCGGGCGCGCACATATGCCAGCAGCGCGAGACGGTTCCGGCGTTTTGGAAGAGCTGGGGGCGCGTTAATGCTCCTTCGGTTGACAGTCGATCTGTAGTGTCGAAAGTAGCGAGACTATATCGCTGGAGGTTTGCAGAATGCCTGCAAGGTCGTAGATCAACGAGCGCGCGGATTGGAGCTCCTCCGTTCGATGAAAAAGCGAATGGGTCAAATCGAGCCGACCGCTGCCCCACGACAGAGCACGATGACCGTCTTCGACGCGACTCATGCAAAACGCATAAAGCGACCCCACAACGGCCTTTCGATGCCCCCGGAAGGAGACATTGGAGATGAGCTAGAAGCGGGAATTCCCCCGCTTGGCGTGCTTAACTCGGGAGGGGCAAGCGTGCGTCCGCAACCATTCATGTAGTATTGAAGCTGAAATCGGAGCGTATCGCGTTGATAAATCAGGAAGAAAAATGATTCGTTTCAGCTTTCTCTTCGCTGCCTTATGTCTCGGGGCCTCAGTGGTGCACGCAGCCGGTTTTCGATTCATTGAGATTCCTGGCAGCGGATCGCTCCCGCCCCTCAAAGGAGCCGTTTGGTATCCGTGTAATCAACCGCCAGGCGACGAGAAAGTGGGCCCGTTCGTGCTGTCTGTTGCCAAGGACTGTCCAGTCACGGGCGAGAAACTACCGCTCGTTGTGATTTCGCACGGTACGGGCGGCACTTTTCTCGACCATAGTGATACGGCCGAAGCGTTAGCGGATGCGGGTTTCGTGGTCGCTGCGATAAGCCATCCTGGTGACAATGCGATGGACAAGACCCGCACGAAAGACTTCTCTGTATTCGTAGAGCGGCCAGCGGATATCAAGCGTTTGATCGACTTCATGCTTGGCCCATGGGCCGCCGCAGACAGAATCAACGCGAGCGAAATCGGCATCTTCGGTTTCTCGCGCGGTGGATACACTGGGCTGGTTGCCGTCGGCGCTACCCCTTACTTCGGAAAGAGTCTGCGTCTATGTGAGGGGGTGGATACGCCGCTCTGCGATCAGGTGCACAAAGGAGAAGTGCCTGAACTCGTTCATGATCCGCGTATCAAGGCGGCTGTGATTGCCGATCCAGTTAGCATATTCTTCACGAAAGACAGTTTTTCCAATGTGAAGATTCCCGTACAACTATGGAGATCCGAGCTTGGCGGGGGCGGTGTGACGCGCGAGAGCGTCGCGAGCATCGTCGGCGAAATGCCGACGATGCCGCAAGTTCACTTCGTGCCCCATTCGCAGCATTTTTCCTTCATGGCACCCTGTTCGGTTGAATTCATGCAGTCCGCACTGGAAATCTGTACCGACAGACCCGACTTCGACCGTATCTCTTTTCACAGAGAATTCAATGGAGACGTACTCGCGTTTTTTCGTAAGTACCTGACTGACACGAATAACCCTACGTAGAACGCGCTCTGTGCAATTCGCTGGCTGAACAGAAAGGCAGTGGTTGTCAACGATCCAGGTAGCAACGTCGAATGGCCGCTTGTGGCCCGCTGGAGTTGCCCCTGTAACTCAGGACACGCGGACACCGTTAGGTTGATGGCACCGCAGCGCGCCTGAACTCGCGCGGCGAGCGGTATTTCAGGGCTTTATGCGGGTGGCGCTCATTGTAGTGTTCA
>NZ_JBFRCN010000066.1:0-40005 GCF_040965835.1 Paraburkholderia sp. BR10872 | reverse complement strand
AGACTCCACAACGCCGCCATCAGGACGATGCTCTTCACGCGGCCCCAGCGGTCGGCGAGCACCGACAGCGGAAACGTGAGCACGCCCACCATCAGTGCGACCACGCTGCTCAGCGAGCCGAGCTGCGTGTCCGAAAGACTCCATGCGGTCTTGAGCAGCGGAAAAACCGCATTCAGGACCTGCCGCGACATGTAGTCGGAAAGCAGCAGCCCGACCGTCAAGGCGAACACGACCCACGCATATGCGCGTACGTTCGCCCCGGTCTTCGTCAATTCGCCCGCGGTGGGCTCGGCATGCGTGAGCATGGGTTGTCTCCGTGGTAGCCCGCTCTTCGTCGGGTTCCGTTGTTCTCTCAGTTTCAGCAGGTACGACGCAAGCGCCAAACCCCCGCTTCGAGGCCCGGCACAAGCCTATGCCCGCGCCGGGCCCCACTGCCATTACGCCGCGCGCAGCGGCAGGTTCTTCACGCCGGCCACGCGGTTCGGCGCCATGCCGTTGGCCGCGAGCGTTTCGTCGACCGTCTCGTACTGCACGCCGATGCGATAGATATCACGCGCTTCCTTGCCCGTGGCAATCTCACGGCCCAGTTCGCGCGCCACGCGCACGCATTGATCGATCTGCTGCACGGACGTGAAGCGCTTGCCGTGCTGGTCGATGATCGTATCTTCAATGCCGCAACGCGGGTGCAGGCCCATGGACATCGCCATCATGTTGAACGGCAGCACGTTCTTGAGCAGCGACTCGGCGGTGACGGTGCAGCCATCGGGCGCACGGTGCACGAAGTTGAAGAAGTTGAACGGGTTCGGGCCGTCGAAGCCGCCGCCGATGCCGATCCACGTGAGATTCAGCGGCCCCTTGTACGCGCCCTTGCGCACGAGGCGATCGAGCGTTTCGAGCGCGTGGATGCCCGTGAGCTGGAAGTGCGGCTGAATGCCCGAAGCCTGCAGACGGCGCAGATGCTCCTCCACCCATGCCGGGCCGGCCGGCACCGTCATTTCGCTATACGCGGCCATGAACGCCGGGTTGGAGAGCGAGGTGCCCGCCAGGTATTCCGGGTAGAGCAGCTCCATGATGTTCATCTGCGTGGTGTTGATCGCCACGGTCACCTGGTCCGGCTTCGGCTCGAGGTCGGCCAGCATGTGACGCGTGTCGTCCGAAAGCCACTTCGCCGCTTCGCCCTCGTCTTCCGGCGCGAACGAGATCGAGCCGCCCACCTGGATGATCATGTCCGGCACCGCGGCGCGCACGCCTGCGATCAGCTCGTTGAACTTCGAGAGGCGTTTTGATCCCTTGCCGTCGAGTTCGCGCACATGCAGGTGCAGCACCGTTGCGCCCGCGTTGTAGCAGTCCACGGCCTTCTGGATCTGTTCTTCCATCGTCACCGGAATGTCTTCCGGGAAGTCTTCGGGCATCCATTCCGGACCATACGGCGCGGTGGTGATGACAACCTTGTCCTGGTTCTCGGGGTGCAGCGAATCGTCGAGGAATTGCATCGTGTTCTCCAATATGGGGACGGTATTTCAACGTTTGGCAACGTGGCCAGAAGCCTGAAATAACGCTCGGAACCTGGCTGATCCGTTGAGATGCACGATACGGCAATCCTGCGCTACACTTTTCTGATTGCGCGCCATCGTTTTAGCTTTTCGCGCCACCAGGCGTTAACACCGAGACAAGCGCAAGCCCATGTTTGACGGGCTGAAAAGGCGCAGCGAGGCCGCAGCATAGAGGAGACACGACAATGGAAACCACGCTGAGCTCGGTCTCGCTGAGCGGTTATTTCGACGTGGCAAAGCGCGTGGGATTGAACCCGGTCGAGCTTGCCCACGAGGCGGGCGTGGACGCCGCGGCGCTCGCAACTCCCGACCAACGCGTCCCCGCAGCCGCTGCGTGCCGGTTGCTGGAGCGTTCGGCGGAAAAGGCCGCGTGCCCGACGTTCGCGCTGCAAATGGCCGAGACGCGCCACAAGTTCGGCACTGGCGTGGTCAACATTCTGCTCGCGCACAAGCGCACGCTGCGCGAGGTGCTGCTCGCCACCGCCGAATACCGGCATCTGCTCAACGAAGCGCTCGCGATCTTTGTCGAAGACACGGGCGCAACCGTCACGATCCGCGAGGAACTGGTCGTCGATCCGGGCACCCCCACATACCAGGCCATCGAACTCGCAGTGGGCGTGCTCGCGCGTCACTCCAGCGCGCTGCTGGGCGAGCACTGGAAACCGCGCGCGGTGCACTTCGTTCACCAGGCGCCGCCCAGCCTCACGTTTCATCGGCGTTTTTTCGGCTGCCCGCTGGAATTCGGCAGCGACTTCAACGGCATCGTATGCGCGGCCGCCGACCTCGACTACCCGAACCCCGCCGCCGACCCGGAACTGGTGCGCTACGCGGAAAGCCTCGCCGAATCGCTCAACGCAACGGGCGTCGATTCCACGGCACTCGAGGTGCGCAAGGCGATCTACCTGCTGCTGCCGCTCGAGCAGGCCAGCGTCGAAGGGGTGGCCGCGCATCTGCGGCTGAGCGTGCGCACGATGCAACGTCAGCTCGGCGTCGCCAATACGAGCTTCACGCGGCTCGTGGAGGAAGTGCGGGGCGAACTTGCCGTGCGCTACATGAGCAACCCGCGCTATCCCATCGGACGTGTGTCCGCCCTGCTCGGCTACGCCCAGCAGGGCTCGTTCACGAACTGGTTCAGCGCGCGCTTCGGCATGACGCCGCGCGACTGGCGCAATAGCCATTTGATCTGAAGTGACGGGACGACGGCGCGCGTGCCCTGCCGTGTGGTCCTTTAGTCCTTTAGTCCCTTAATCCCCTGGTCCCTCAGCCCGTATGCGGAAGCGGGTGCAAGTCAGGCGCGTCGGCATCGAACGTGGTCATGAGGCGCACCAGATCGGCAAGCGAGTTCGCCTTCATCTTCTCCATGACGCGCGCCCGGTGAATCTTGATCGTTTTCTCCGCCGCGCCCAGTTCGTCGGCCACGAGCTTGTTCGGCCGGCCCGTCACCACGAGCGCCATGACCTCGCGCTCGCGCGGCGTGAGTTTTTCCACCCGGCGCTGGATCTCCGCGCGCTGCTCGCGTTGTTCGTATAGATGGCCTGCGCGTTCGAGCGCGCGCGACGTGGCTTCGAATAGCACCTGCGCGTCGATCGGCTTCGTCAGGAAATCCGATGCGCCCGCCTTCATCGCGCGCACCGCCGTATCCATGTCGCCATGGCCCGATACGAAGACGATCGGCACCCTGCCCTCGAGCCGCTGCTGCAATTCAATGCCGCTCAGGTCGGGCAACTGGAGATCGAGCAGCAGGCAGGCAGGCGCGCTCGTCAGGTCCGCGCCGTTGAGGAAGGCGCTGGCGCTGCCGTACGCCTGTGCCGTGTAGCCGCCGGATCGCAACAAGCGGCATAGTGCGTTGCGAACGTGCTCGTCGTCGTCCACAACGAACACGATGGAAACTGGCGAGTTCATGGTGAAAAACGCGTGGTCGTCTGCACGCACGCGCCCTCCGCGGGAAGTTCGATATGGAACGTCAGGCCGCGATCGGCGTTGCGCTCGGCCCATAGCTGGCCGCCGTGCGCCATGACGATGGTGCGGCTGATGGAGAGGCCAAGGCCCAGCCCGTGGGGCTTGGACGTCATGAACGGCTTGAACAGCGTGACGAGCCGATCGGCATCGACACCCGGCCCATGATCGCGGATCGCGAGGCGCACCTTGCCGCGATCCTCGCTTGCCGTCACGAAGATGCACACCCTGCGATCTTCCGCGTGGCAGTCGTGCACCGCATCGAGCGCATTCAGGAGCAAATTGACGAGCACCTGCTGCAGTTGAACCGCATCGCCGTGCACTTGCGGCAGCCCGTCTTCGATGCGCGCGCCCACTGCCGCGCCACAGGTCTCCGTCTCGCGGCGCAGCAGGCGCACCACGTCGCGCACGAGGCTGCCGACATCGACGGGGCACAGCTCGGGCGGCTCGCAGCGCGCGGACTGGCGCATCTTGCGGATGATCGCGTGCGCACGCGTGCTGTCGGATACGACCTCGCCAAGCAGTTCCCGCAAGTCGCTCATGGCCGGCGGGCTCTGGGCGAGAAACCGTTGCGCGGCCTGTGCGTTGCTGAGAATGGCCGTGAGCGGCTGATCGACTTCGTGCGCGAGCGCGGCGGCCATGTCGCCCACTTCGGACGCCCGTTCCCGACGCAACCGGCGCGGTTCGCTGCCGGACTCCGCGAGCGTCGTGTCGCGCCTTTCCGGTTCGATGACGACCACCATGCGCGCCGCGGGTCCGGCGGCGAGCGATGCCGAAGCGCTCACATGCACGTCGATATCGGCGCCGTTCTTCGCGCGCGCGATGGCCACGCGCGTCACGCTATGCGGCAACCCTTGCGCGGACTTCAGTGCGCCGAACGATACGGGGCGTGCGTCTCTTCGCCAGGCGACGAGCACGTTTTCGATGCGCATGCCGATCAATTCGCCCAGGGCATAGCCGAGCACGTGGGTGGCCATGCCATTGGCCCATGCGACGCTGCCCGCTTCGTCGATCAAGAGCGCCGCCGCGGGCACGACTTCGAGAACGCTGTGCAGACTTTGCGCAATGGCCTGTGTGGCCTGCGCCGACGCGTGGCCGGTGTTGCGCGCGGCCAGTGCATTGCCGTTCGGCAGAGTGCGCGGCTTGATTCTGTCGAGCCACGCCAGCAGGCCGGCCGCTGCGTGTTCGGCTCTCGGTCTGTTCAGTTTTAGTTTTTCGTTCCCCATGTCTGCCCTGATCACGGTGTCCTCCGGCTACGCTGCCCTGCTCCGGCAGCCTGCGAATCGTTTCAAACGCTTCAGCGCCCAGGCGGGGCGGATTTGACGAGCACCGGCATTCCGGCCGTTTTGCGGTGCAAACTGCGCCCCAATGATGACTGCAGCTTACTTTTGATTATCGAAGAACGCTCCGGCATGGGCGGAGAATGAGTCAGTCATTGAAGAAAAGAACGGATGGGATCATGATTGCGGAACCGCTTCGCTGTACGCTTTCACCGCGCGTTAATTATATGAAAGAAATTGCCGATGATTCGTTCCGCGCGCAATTGTTTTCGATAACTTTTTCCGCATATAACGCTAATCAGGCGCTAAGGCCTTGAATGCGCTTGCACCGGACTATATACACTGACTATTTACCGGGAATATTTGCGAACGTTTTCTTTGATTTGGTAATTGGCTCGCGAAATCATCTCTATTCAATACGAATGGCGATCGTGCAGTTTGTCGCGTGGCATTATCTATTCTGTTTTTTATGAAATAGTCGCCACCATTATTTCGATCTGGAAACGCGCGAAAATGGCCTGCAGAATCCCTCACACGTCCGGCGCGTGACAGCTCGGTAGACGCCGTTGTCGATCAAGGCGCCGAAGCTGGCGCGGCTGCACTCGCCGCATGATGTTGCGTCGTATTTTGCTGACCATGTTGCCGGGACTGGTTCGAGCGGGCCTTGTGCTCCGCTTTGCGCTGCACGTCCCGCATCTGCCTGGTACCCATCGTTCCCGCTTGCGCAAATACTTCAGACATGAAGGCGGGCGCACAAAGCAGGAGCACCGTCGCACACGGCACAGCAAGACGCATTTTCATTTGGGATCTCCAGGTGTCGGCGCTGCCAGCCTCGACGAGTGAATAGCATCATTGCGCCGCCATTGCGGTGTCAATAGGACTCTGGTCCGATTGCCAGCACAGCGTGGCTTGCCGGACTATACCCGTGGGGCTCTCCGCCTCGCCACACTCGAACAAGAATGCGCGCACGCGCTCGCCCCTTCACGTTGTCGCTATCCGTCCCGCACTCCGGTTGAGCAAACAATTGGAAGGATCGGCCATGACCTCATGGATCAAACAACGCACGTACACCCTCTGCCTGCTCGTGCTCGCGTTGCTCCTGGCAGGCGCTCAGGCGGTGCGCGCGCAAGACGCGCCGCAGCCCGCCCCCTACAAGCCCGAGGAGCTGGAGGCGCTGGTCGCGCCCATTGCGCTCTATCCCGATTCGGTGCTGGCGCAAGTCCTGATGGCATCGACTTACCCGCTCGAAATCGTGCATGCGGCCCGCTGGGTCAAGGAGCACCCGAAGCTGAAGGGCGACGAAGCCGTGAAGGCCGTGCAGGACCAGCCATGGGACACGAGCGTGAAGTCGCTCGTCGCGTTCCCGCAGGCGCTCGAGCCGATGAACGACAAGCTCGACTGGACCCAGAAACTCGGTGACGCGTTCCTCGCCCAGGAAAAGGATGTGCTCGCCGCCGTGCAGCGCCTGCGTGCGCGCGCACAGGACTCGGGCAACCTCAAGAGCAACGAGCAGCAAAAAGTCGTGGTCGAGCAGCCGCCCGCGCAAGGCGGCCAGACCATCGTGAAGATCGAGCCTGCCAAGCCCGAGGTGATCTATGTACCCGCGTACAACGCCACGGTCGTGTACGGCGTGTGGAGCTACCCGGCTTACCCGCCGTACGCCTGGCCACCCTATCCCGCTTACTATCCCGGCGGCGCACTGATGACCGGCTTCGCGTGGGGCGTCGGGCTCGCCGCCGCGGGCGCGATCTTCGGCAACTGCAATTGGGGCGGCGGCGACGTCAACATCAACGTGGACAAGGCGCGCAACGTCAATCGCAACTTCGACAGCACCAAGGTCCAGGGAGGCAAGTGGCAGCACGATGCCAGCCACCGCCAGGGCGTCGCATACCGTGACAACGCCACGCGCGAGAAATTCGGCAACAACGTGGCAGGCGCCGACGGCCGCCGCGACTATCGCGGCCGCAATGGCCAGAATGGCCAGAACGGCGCCAGCGTGGCGGACCGCGCCGGCAACCGCACGGGCGGCGGTGCAGGCGGCCAGGGCCTGGGCAATGGCAACCGCGGGAATCAGGGCAATCCCGGCAATCGCGGCGGCGCGGGCAACAACGCGAGCGTCGGCAATCGCGCGAACCTCGCCGACAACGGAGCGGGTGGCAATCGCGGAGACCTTGGCAATAACGGTGCCGGCGGCAATCGCGGCGGCATGGCTAACAATGCCGGCGGGAGCAATCGCGTGAGCACCGGGGCAGGCGGCGGGTTTGGCGGCGGCGGTGGAGGGAGCTACGGCGGCGGCGGCCGCGATGGCGCCTTCCAGGGTGTGGGCGGCGGCGGCGCCACCCAGCGCGACGCGAGTCGCGGCCGCTCCAGCATGCAGTCTTCAGGGTTCAATCGTCCGAGCGGCGGCGGCGGTATGCGCGGCGGTGGCGGCGGTCGTGGCGGCGGCAGACGCTAGGGAGAACGGCCATGAACAGACATGAGTTTCTCCGTCCGGCTGCATCGGCAGTACTCGCGGCGGCGATCGCCATCGCACTGCTGGTATTCGCGCCGCGGCCTTGCGCGGCCGCCGGGCAAAACACCTTCGCTACGCCCGACGCGGCGATGGCCGCGTTCGGCGACGCCGTGGCCGGCAACGACGAGGCGGAACTGCGCACGCTCTTCGGCGCAGATTTCCGCCAGCTCATCCCGCCGGTCGGCGCTCAGATCCGCGACAAGTTCCTGAGTGAATGGCAGACTTCGCACACCATTCAGGATACCGATGCAAATCACGCGATGATCGCCGTTGGCGACGACGGCTGGACCTTTCCGGTCCCGCTCGTCAAGACCGCCCAGGGCTGGCACTTCGACACGCACGCCGGTGTCGAGGAAATGCGCGTGCGCCGCATTGGCCGCAACGAGCTTGCCGTGATGCAGACGATGCTCGCGGTCTACGACGCGCAACGCGAATATGCGCAGACCTATCACGACGGCAGCGACATGCTGGTCTACGCCAGCAAGCTCGCGAGTTCGCCGGGCAAGCATGACGGCCTGTACTGGCCGACCGATCCCGACGCCGCGCCGAGCCCGCTAGGCGTCGCATTCCTCAAGGCCGGCGCGCGCAACGCCGAAAACGCCGGTTACTACGGCTACCACTACAAGCTGCTGACCTCGCAGGGTCCGCACGCGCCCGGCGGCGCATATAACTACATGGTTGGCAGCAAGCTGTTCGGCGGCTTTGGCGTCGTTGCGTGGCCGGTGCGGTACGGCGACACGGGTATCAAGACCTTCATGGTCAGCCACGACGGCCAGGTCTACGAGCGCGATCTCGGCCCGGATGGCGCGGCAAGAGCCGAAGCGATGACATCCTTCGATCCGGGCCCGGGCTGGTCGAAGGCTGCGCCGTGACACTCGGCACTGGCGCTGCGCCACTGCGTTTCACGGTGCGCGCGCGGGCTCGGGGGCCGACGCTCGCGCCGGCGCGTCTTCACCGAGCATGTAGAGCAGCAGCGCGTCGCGATCGGGTGCGCTCATCGCCGCCGTCGAGCGCATGAGCACCGCGCTCGCCCAGCAGACGTCGGCCATCGTGGCGCCAGGGCCGCCATTCGTGACGCGCTCGAGCCGCGCCACGGACTGCGGATCGCCAGCGAGGGCCGCGTTGACCGCATCGTCGAGATGCCGCAACGCCCGCTCGTATGCCACGGGCGTGGGCAGCCTGACTGGCGCGGCGAGCAGGGAACGGATCACCACGCGATAAAGCAACGAGAAGTATTCGGCCGTGTCGGCATCGCTCATGCTGCCGATCGAAATGCCCTGAGCAAGGTCCTGCACGCTCGCCATGCCCTGGCAATTGCCGCGCGCCGCGCGTCCCATGTATTTCGCGAGCAGCGTGAGGTACGCCAGGCGGTCTTGTGGCGTCAGGCGCGCGATGCCGCCGCGGATCAGGCGCTCGCGCGCCGCGTCGTCGCGCAGCCGGGCTTCGAGGCCCGCCATGCCGCCGGGCACGGCGACCGCCACGGCCGGGTCCGCACGCAGCCGGTAGAACCATGCTTCGACGATGCGCGCCTTGATCGTCTCCTGCTCGACGCCGGCCTCGCGCAATGCCACCGCGCTCTGCGCGGACCTCGGCTCGGCGGGCGCAACAACGTAATCGAGCACTGCGAAAAGTCCCGCCGGCGTGTCCTCGCTGCGCGGCACGCTGCCCGACGCATCGTGGCCCGCCAGCGCCAGCGCCGCGCTCAGTGCGAGCCACGCACAATGCAACGTCTTCATGAGATCCCGCGTGGCGTGCTCACTCCGTCGCACTGCCAACTGTTGGATGATCCGCGCGAATCGCGGCGGCAATGTCGGCGCTGATGGTGGCGAGTGCGCGATCGTGCGCGTCGACGAGCGCACCGTAGTCCTGGCTCGTCACCTGCTCGTGCGCTACGGTGTGCCCGAGCGTCAGCGCCTGGTGACCCGGCGGGCGCACGACCCATTGCGCGTCGATCGTCACCGAGTCTCCCAGTACGCTGTCGATGCGCGTGATATCGACGCGAACGCGCCAGACCGGCGGGGTGGCCGCGCCATCGAACGTCGAGACGTGCGCCGTCCCGAGCCGCTGTGCAAGGTCCGCGGCAACGACGCGCCCAACGTCCAGTTTGAGCGGCGTGGCCCAGCGCGCGAACTCGTTCATCTGGATCGTGTTGTCCGGATTGCGCGTGACGATTTGCGGCCGGTCCACCATGTCGGGCACAGTCACGGGACCGACGACGACATCGAGTGCAGCGGCGCTCGTCGGCACGGCGGGCGATGCGCTGGCCGTCGCGGCGCTCGCATCATCGGCGCGCAACGCATAGAAGGTCGGCGACGGCGAGGAGCACCCGGCGAGACACGCCATCGCAACGGCGAGAACGGCAGGCAGAGTCAGGTTGCGGCGGTTCACTGCTTGCCTCCAGGTTTGCCCTGCACTACGGCCTCGGGATGGCGCTCGAGGTAATCCGTAAGCATGCGCACGGACGCGGCGGTGCGGGCCAGTTCGCGCATGGCGTCGCTCGTGTTCTGCTGGAGCTGCGAGTCGGGCTGCAAGGCATCGGTGGCCGAGTTGAGCGTGGATCTTGCCGCCGAAAGCGTATCGTGCGCCTGCGGCACCACGTCGGTGCCGAGCTTCGCCACCACGTCGTTCGCACTTTGCAGCGTGCGCTGCGCACTCGCGCCGATGGCCTCGAACGGAATACCGTTGAGCTTCGCGAGCAGTCGCGTGAGCGAATCCTGCAGCGACTGCAACGTGCGCGGCACCGTCGGCATCTCGGGCGGCGTTCTCGACCAGTCGATCTTAGCCTTCGCAGCGTCCGGGAAGACGTCGAAGGCGACGTAGAGCTGTCCTGTGAGAGGATTACCCGAGCGCAGCTGGAACCGGAAGCCGCTGGCAACCAGGAACTCGGCAAGCTGGCGCGGTTGCGAAGTGAGGCGTCCGGCCGGCTGGCCTTTCTCGAAGCGCGACGTAAAGCGCTCCGGATACAGATTGATTTCAACAGGAATGCTGAACTGTTTCTTCACCGGGTCGAAGCGCGTGTAGATACGTGTGACCTCGCCAATCACGACGCCGCGGAAATCGACCGGCGCGCCCACTGTGAGCCCGCGCACGGAGTCGTAGAAGGTCACGACGTAGGTGTCGACAATGCGGTCATGCTCCTTCATCGAGTCGGCGTGCGTGGCGTAAAGCTCGAACTTCGAGTCTGCGTCGGCCTCGGGCGGTTCACCGCCGGCGTCGGCGTCGGGCGTTTCGAACGCCACGCCGCCGATGAGCAGCGACACCACCGACTGCGTGTTGATCTGCACGCCGTCCGGGCTGAGCGAGACGTCGAGTCCGCTCGCATGCCAGAAGCGCGTGTCGCTGCGCACGAACCTGTCGTAGGGCGCGTTCACGAACACGCGCAGCGTCACGCCCTTGCCGTTCGGGTCCATTTCATAGGAAGCAATCTGTCCGACCTGAAGACGGCGGAAGAACACCGGCGAGCCGACATCGAGCGAGCCCATGTTCACGCTGTGCAGCACGAATTCGCGCCCCGGGATGTCGCTCGGGATCGCAGGCGGGACTTCGAGTCCCACGAAGTCGTGGCGCGCTTTGCTGGAGTTGCCTTCGTCCATGCCGACAAAAGAGCCCGAGAGCAGCGTGCTCAGGCCCGAAACCGTACCGCCGGAAATGCGCGGGCGCACGACCCAGAAGCGCGTGTTGTCGACGAGCATGCTCGCCGCGTCCTTCACGAGTTCGCCCGTCGCGATCACACGCTTGTGATCGGGCGAGAGCGTGACCGCCTTCACCACGCCGATATCGACGTCCTTGTACTTGATCTTCGTCTTGCCGGCCTCGAGGCCGTCGCCGGTCTTGAAGCTGATCGTGATCGTCGGCCCTTCCTCGATGATCGCCTTGGCAGCGAGCCAGCCGCCAATGAGCACCGCCACGATCGGCACGAGCCAGACGATCTGCATGCGCCAGCGCGAGCCGCGCGCCGGCTTCGCCTCGGGCAGATCCGGCAAAGAATCGTCGTTACCGGGTGCTGCCATTTTCGTGCTCCATCGCGTCCCAGATGAGACGCGGGTCGAACATGTTCGCGGCGAACATGGTGAGGATCACGACGGCACCGAAAGCGATTGCGGCGGGCCCCGCCTTGATCGTGGCGAGCGCGTTGAACTGCACCAGCGCGACGAGCATCGTGATCACGTAGATGTCGAGCATCGACCAGCGGCCGACCAGCTCGATCAGCCGGTAGATGCGCGTGCGTTGCTCGGGCAGCCATGTCCAGCGGCGCTGCGTGGTCCACGTCAGATACGAAAGCCCCAGGATCTTCAGCATGGGCACGGCGATGCTGGCAATGAACACGAGCAGCGCGAGCGGCCACGAACCCGACACCCACAGATACACCACACCGCTCATGATCGTGTCCTTCTGCGAGCCGAACAGCGAACTCGTGTCCATGACGGGCAGCACATTCGCCGGTACGTACAGCACCATCGCCGCAACCAGCAGCGCCCACGTGCGCGACAGGCTCGCGACCTTGCGCATGTGCAGCGCGCTGCCGCAGCGCGGGCACGTCGCCGCATGCGCGACCGCCGGCATGCGCGCGAGCATTCCGCACGCATGGCAGCGCGCGATGCCGCACGCGGCGCCCGTGAGCGGGCCTGCGGCGCGCTCGCCTCGCGCTCTGGCCGCCTCGCCCGACGCGTAGCGCGTCGTCACGCTGGGCGTGTCGAGCGCCCTGACCGCGTTGGCCGGTTGCGTTGCCCGCGCCACGCGCGACCAGAACTGGCGCGCGTCGAACGCCGCGCTCGCGCCCGCGAGCACCAGCATCAACGCGCCGAACGACCACAACGCGACACCCGTCACGACCGTTGCGATATGGGACAGCTTCACGAGCGCGACCAGCAGGCCGAGTATCAGCACCTCGGTCATGCCCCACGGCCGTGCGATGTACATCGCGCGGAACAGGAGCGGCGCCTGCCACGGCGCGCGGTCGATCGCGAGCGGCACGAGGAGGGCGAGCAGACACACGACCTGCAGGCCAGGCATGAGGATCGTCGTGGCGAACACCAGCGCCGCGATGGGCCACATGCCGTCGAGATAGAGAATCTCGACCGAATGCCACAGCGTCGTGCGTACGAGATTGCCGTTCACCGAGAGTCCGACGATCGGATACAGGTTGGAAATGACGAACAGCACGAGTGCGCCCAACGCGAACGCGAGCGCACGGCCGAGGCTTTCCGGCAGATTCCTTTCCAGTTCGGCGTTGCAGCGCAGGCAGCGCAGGGTGCCCCCCGGCGGGCAAGGCGCGCCGCGCTGCATGAGATCGCAGTCGTGGCAAACGAGAAGCTCAGCGCGCTTCATTGCGGGGCCTCCCTGAATCCGGTCGTGGCGTGGTCGATTCATCGTCGCTGTACCGATTCGGCATGCGGGGCGTCAGCCCGGCGGCGGCACGCCTAGCACCGCATGGACCGCGCCGATGAGCGCGGAGTCGTCGAACGGCTTGCGCAGGTACGCAACCGCGCCGGCTGCCTGTGCCTGCTCGCGCACGCGCGCATCGTCGTGCGCCGTAATCACGATGCACTGGATGCCGGTGCCACCCAGCCGACGCTGTACCTCGATACCGTTGATGCCGGGCATCTGGATATCGAGGACCACGCACACGGGCGCGTGAGGCGCCGCGGCCGCCAGGGCGTCGAGAAATGCCTCGCCGCTCGTGTACACGTCGGAGTCGATGCCGACCGACTTCAAAAGGCGCTGGATCGCTCGCCCGACCGACTCCTCGTCGTCGACGACGGCCACGGATCGTGTCACGGTGTTCATTTGACTTAGCGTTCGGTTACCGGTGAGGACAGCCAGAGCGGCGCCGCCGTGCGCGCCGACCGGCATCCTGAGCGCAAGCGGCTTCTCCATGCGCGACTACTTGTGTGGTGCAGGCTTGACGGATACGGCGAACGCTTCCGTATACACTGCCTCGACCTGATCGCCGACCTGCACGTTTGCAAGCTGCTGGGGATCCTCGACCCGCAGATCCATCGTTCCCCCTTCGGGGCCCATCAGCGTGACCGTTTTCGTCTTGGTGTCGACCGCTACGACATTCGCCGTGACTTTCACCTCACGCCCCACCATGCCGCCGGGCTTCTCGCCGGCAGCCGCACGCTCGACCTGCGGCGTTTCCTGCACCGAGGTCTCGCCGTCGCCTCCCTTCTTCAGGCTCAGCGTGAGTGATTCCTTATAGGTCATCGTCACGACATCGCCGACCTTTAGTTGATCGAAGTTTCTGACTTCCGGTCCCAGTTCGGCTTCGACCAGCTTGCCGTCGTGACGCTTGAGCGTGACGGTGCGGGTATCGGCGTCGATCTTCGTGATGGTCGCCGTCACCTTGTGCATGCCGGTGACGGTTGCCTTGCCCGGCTCGTGCGTCACGTTGGCCGTCGTTTGGCCCTGAGCCGCGGCAAGCTGCGCCGCGGCAACGATGACGGCTGAAACAACCCATTTGAGGTACGACATCGCGACCTCCTGTTACAGATCGAGCTTCGTCACCTTCGTGCCAGCGACCGACGCATCGGCCATGATGCCCGTATTGGTCATCACGATCGCCTGGACCGGCGCCGTTGCGGTTCGCGTGTCGATCTGCCCATTCGCACCGACCTTGACGAGCGCAACGGCAACATCGCCGCCAACCGACCAGCCCTTCGAGTTGCGGAACTTGTCGAGCGAGTCCTGCGTCATGAAGAGAAAGATCACGGCAGTGGACTGCACCCCTGCCTGCAAGCCGAACGAAGCGGCCGCCGTGCTGTAGTACCCGACCGTCGATCCGCCCACGCGCAACGCACCCTGGCCGTACGACCCGCCAATGATGAACGCTGCCTTGCCGACCGATGGAAAGACCAGCACGCCTTGCGACTTCGAAACGAGTTCCTGCGAGCCCGGGACAGTCGAGAACAGCCGGGACATCGTGCCGTCCACGGCCGCATCGATCTCCTGGCGTTTCGCCGCATCGGTCGCGCCGCTCGTCCCACTGCTCGTGGTCGTGCTGCAACCCGCTGCAGCGAGCCCGGCCGCGGCCGCCGCCGTAAGCACAAAAATCCGTCGCTTCATTGTTGTCCTCCATTGAGTTTAGACAGCCCGGACACGGCACTCACGCATGCGGATCGAACGTCACGCGGGAATGAGACGTTGCTCGCACATCGTTGCTCATCGTTCAGTTACATAGTCGCAGACGCGGCGCACAGGACAAATCGGACCTTGGTCTTACGCCGCCTCAGGCCGCTTCATGCACGGCGCACTACTGCACCGTGTAGCCGCGCCCTTGCATGCACGCGGCAAACGCGCGGTTGAACGTGTCGATCGCGCCCTGCTGCTGTTGCTGCGCGTTGGCCTGCTGGGCACGCCGTTCCTGGCGCGCGCGTGAGCCGCCCACCATCGTGCCGGCCGCCGCGCCCACTGCCGCGCCCCTGCCCGCATCGCCGGTGATCGCGCCGATCACCGCGCCGCCCGCCGCGCCGCGCGCCGCGCCCTGGACACGCTGGCCGCCGCCCACCGCCGGCCCCGAAGGCGGCGGTGGCGTCGACGCGACCTGTTTCGGGTCAATGCCCGTGTTGCTCCTGGCCCACGAGTAGCATGCCGATTCGTCCGAGTGCTGTTGCTGCGCGCTCTGCCCCTTCGCGGGATACGCAATAGGCGTTGCCTGCGCGGCACTCATCAAAAGCAGCACGGCGGCGCACAGGGCGCCGGTCCGACAATTTATATAGGTATCCATATCAACTCCTTGAGCGCGTGCGAGATCGCGCCGATTACGCCTGCTGCTATCGGCGGGAGATTGGACAATGACGGTCGTGCCTTCGGCACGACGCCCGAATGCGGGACGAACACCGCGCCGTGCAACCGGCGCAGTGGTCTGTTCAATGATGTGGGACCGGCACGGCGAAGACAATCAGACCATGGTCCTACCGTCCCCTATAGGGACAGGCAGGCGCCATGAAGCGCCCGCCGTCGCACGGCCGGAACGGCCATGCGGTGCGGCGGGCGTAGAAGAATGGCTGCAGTGACTCAGAACTTGTGGCGGATGCCGAGGCTCACCATGATTTGCGAACTCGAGTTGCCGTTCAGCCCATAGTCCGCCACGGAAGCGACCGCGGTGGTCAGGATGGAACCCGTTGCGGTCGGTACGCGCTGCGTGCCGTTGGCGTGCTGCCACGCGCCGACGAGGTATACGTCGGTACGCTTGGAGAGGTTGTAGTCGCCGCCCAGCGAGACCTGGTTATAGGTCGCCGAGGTGTCGCCCGCGCTGTGCGTCCACGTATAGCCAACACCGATGAGCGACGCAGGCGTAACCGCGTAGTTCACGAAACCGGCAGCGACGTTGTAGCGCTGGTTGGACGGGAAAAGCGATTGCGAGTCCGCCTTGTACTGCGCGTTGCTATACCGGCCGCCGAACGTAAACGGTCCGGCCACGTATTGCAGGGCAACGGAACCAATGCCGACCCACTTGGCGGTTTCATAGGCGAGGTTCTGAAAACCGCCGTCGAAGGTGCCGTCCGAGGTGCTGGTCCAGCCGGTGCGAGGAATCGTGGAGTTGGCGTTAGTCATGCGGACGTAGCCCGCCGCGATGCTGAATGAGCCAGTCACATAGCTTGCCGCGGCCGACCAGGTCTGCTGCGAACCTGTCGCGCCCGCGACGCCGCCGAACGCATACATGCCTTCGATCTGGAAGCCCGCGAATTGCGGCGAGAGATACTTGATCGCATTGTTCGTACGAGAGCTGTTGTCGTTGTTGTCCACGTCGCCCGGCGTGGTGAAGGTGCTGCCCCAGTAATTGTCTGCGGTAAGCGGCTGGACCATGTCGACGACCGGGTCGTACTGGCGACCCAGTGTCAGCGTTCCATACTGCTGGTGCGTCAATCCTACGAAGGCTTGACGGCCAAATAGCAAGGTATTGCCGTTGTAGTTGCCCATCTTGCCGCTATTGATGTCGAATCCGCTTTCCAGCTGGAAGATCGCTTTCAGGCCGCCGCCCAGATCTTCCGTTCCCTTCAAGCCCCAGCGGGACCCTTGCAGATTGCCACCTTGCATCCGATACAGATTGTTGCCCTGAGCGTCGGCGTTGTGGACGAACTGAAAGGCTTCGTCGATCACGCCGTACAGGGTAACGCTGCTTTGCGCGTGAGCGACCGGCGCCAACATGGTGAGCGGAACAGGAAGCAACATAAGCGCAAGCTTTTTCATGTTTGCAACTCCTTCACGCACCGGGTAATCGGTATTCCTATATTAGTCGCTTGCTCCGGAACGACCTCAGCGTGAAATTGGTGCCGTTGTCGGCACAAGACATCCAATGCAACATGAATGAAGACCAGCGCTGTGTAACAGCAGCTTAACTAAGCATTAAAACCGCCATGTTTGCAAATGCCGCGAAGCCCTTCGCTCATCGGGCCGATGTTCGTTTCGCACAAACAATCAGGAGTCCCCATCATTCGAGAAATTCCCTGATCGCGGTGGCAATCTCGTCGGCGTGCGTTTCCAGCGCGAAGTGGCCGGTGTCGAAAAAGCGCACCACGGCTAGCGGCAAGTCGCGCTTGTATGCCTGCGCGCCGGGCGGCAGGAAGAACGGATCGTTCTTGCCCCACACGGCGAGAAACGGCGGCCGATGCGTGCGGAAATACGCCTGAAATTCGGGGTAGAGCGCAACGTTGTTCCGGTAGTCGCGGAACAAGTCGAGCTGGATCTCGTGCGCGCCGGGGCGGTTCATATAGTAGTCATCGAGCGAATAGCCGTCCGGCGACACCGCCGACGCATCGGGCACGCCGTGCGTGTATTGCCAGATCGTCGCTTCGCGCGAGAGCAGCGCACGCAGTGCCTCCCGGTTGGCCGGCGACGCGTTCTGCCAGTAAGCGCGAATCGGATTCCAGCCGTCGCTCAGGCCTTCCTCGTAGGCGTTGCCGTTTTGCGAAATGATCGCCGTGATGCGCTCGGGATGCGCAAGCGCGAGGCGAAAGCCCGTGGGCGCGCCGTAGTCGAACACGTACACCGCGAACCGGTCGAAGCCGATGCGCTCGGTGAAGCGCGCCATCACCTTCGCAATATTCTCGAACGTGTAAGCGAATTCCTCTCGGTCCGGCAAGTCCGATTGACCGAAGCCCGGCAGATCCGGCGCGACGATATGAAAGCGGTCGGCCAGCTTCGGAATGAGGTCGCGGAACATGTGGCCGGCGCTCGGAAAGCCGTGCAACAGCAGGAGCTTCGGCGCGCCGACGCGCCCGGCTTCCCGGTAGAACACGTCGTAGCCGTCGACATCGGCGCGGCGGTAGGCAATGGCAGTCATGGGTTCCTCCAGAGGTGAACGGAAAAGCTCGCTTTACCGTGAGACATGCTTCGCTCCTTATGTAACCGAGTTGATCGTGGATTAGAGGTTACTAATCCGTGATGTAACTTGTCAAGAACGATTTTGACGGTTACACTGAATGCACCCTGATTACCCTTTTGCGGCAAGAAAATGGACTACCGCCCCATACCGGCGATATTCGTGGCCGACACGCCGGGGCTCGACTTCCTGAACTCGGTTGCCACACCGGTGGACGTTCCCATCGACTGGATCGCCGACGGCGAAGGTTTGCTGTCCTGGCTCGCACAGGCGGGCATGGTCCCCGCGCCGGCGCTTGCTGCGCTGCGCGCGCAGTTCACCGCGGCCGAGTTCGACACCGTCGCGGGCGAGGCGCGCGCGCTACGTGAATGGTTCAGGTCCTTCGTGCGGGACAGAAAAGGCCGGCCGCTCGCCGCCGCCGATCTGGGCGAACTCGCGCCGCTCAACGATCTGCTCGCGCGTGACGACCGCTATGGCGAAGTCGTTGCGGTCGGCAGTGACGGCGCGGCGACGTTCGAATACCGCGTGAGTCGCCGCTGGAAAACGCCGGAATCGCTCTTGATGCCGATTGCCGAGGCGCTGGCGAAACTCGTCGGCGAGCAGGACTTCACGCACGTGAAAGCCTGCGAAGGCCCGAAATGCACCCTCCTGTTCGCCGACCACACGCGCGGGCACGCGCGCCGCTGGTGCAGCATGGCGATCTGCGGGAATCGCGCCAAAGTGGCCGCGCACCGCAAACGGCTCAAGGAGCGTGAAAGCGCGTAGAACGTATTCGCGCGCCGGGCGCGAGCCTTGCGGGATCTGGCGGACCTACCGGAATGGGAGAGGAACGATGACCGCCAGCAACCCGAAGCGCCATGAACAGGGCGCCAGCAAAGCGAACGAAAACCAGCAGAAACACACCGAGCACAGCGACGACCAGCGCAGCGCCATGCCCGAGCGCGATGACAAGTCGCGCAAGCAGTCGCCCGCCGACCGCCCGGGCAAGCAGTCCGGCGAAGGTGAGCCTTCGGTGGGTTGATCTAGTGTCTGTAACGCGAAAGAGGCTTGCATGGCATCGTGCAAGCCTCTTTCACAATGGTGCCGCGCTTACTTCGCATCCCTGAACGAATCGCTTCAATCGCGATCCGGCGCGCCGAGCGGAAAGAGCGGACGATATGGCCGCGCCTCGTTCACGGCCCGCGCGAACGAAGGCCGCGCGAGCAGGCGCTCGCGATAGGCGCGCAGGACGGGATAAGTCGGGGCGATGCGATGCGTCCAGTCTGCATAGAAAAGCGATGAAGACCCGGCGCAGTCCGCCATCGTATAGTCCTCGCCCGCTGCCCACGTCTTGCCCGCGAGGTGGCCTTCGAGCCATGCATAAGCGAGCTCGAGTTTTTCCTCGGCAAAGGCGCGCCCTTCGTCGCGCCGCGCCGGATCGCCGGTCAACGCGCCATCCACGGCGCGCTGCACGGGCGTCATGACATGCAGGTCGAAGAAGCGGTCCAGAAAGCGCACGTCGAGCGCGGACACGGGATCGGCAGGCAGCAGGCGCACCGGCCCGGGATGCGCGAGCTGCAGGTATTCGATGATGATGCTGGTTTCCGCAACGTTGCGCTCGCCGTCCACGAGCACCGGAAACTTGCGCAGCGGCCAGCGTTGCAGCCACTGCGCCGTATGCTCGGGGGAATCCGGTCCGACGCCGCGGAACTCGAAAGGTGTGTCGTTCTCATACAGCGCGATGAGCACTTTCTGCGTGTACGAGGAAAACGGATGTCCATATAGCGCGAGCGGCATCGTCGAGTCTCCTGGTTCGAGCCGGGGAAAGTCGTTGAACCATGCACCGGTTGCGTGCGGATTGCAAGCGTTGCCGGGAACTGCAGCGGCGCATGTTCGGGGAACTGTACATGGCCGCGGCCACATGCATGACGTATCGTGCACGGGCGCGGCTCCCTCTTCTTTCCTTTCGATATGCTCAACATCCTCGGCAAAGCATCGTCCATCAACGTTCGCAAGGTGCTCTGGACCTGTGTCGAATTAAACCTGCCCTTCGAGCGTGAGGATTGGGGCTCGGGCTTTCGCTCGACGCATACGCCGGCGTTCCTCGCATTGAATCCCAACGCGCTCGTGCCGGTCATCAGGGACGGCGATTTCGTGCTGTGGGAGTCGAACACCATCATCCGCTATCTGGCGTCCCGCTATGGCGGCGCGCATCTCTATCCTGCCGATGCGTGCGAGCGGGCTCGCGTCGATCAATGGATGGACTGGCAGGCGACCGACCTGAACCGTTCGTGGAGCTATGCATTTCTCGCCTTGGTCAGAGCGTCGCCGGCTCACCAGGCGCCCGGCGAAATTGCCCTTTCCATCGAGAACTGGACCCGGCATATGCGCATTCTCGACGCGCGGCTGCAGGCGACCGGCGCGTTCGTCGCCGGCGCGCAATTCTCGCTTGCCGATATTCCCATTGGGTTGTCGGTGAACCGCTGGTTCGGCACACCGTTCGAGCATCCGCATTTGCCGGCTGTTGCTGCATATTTCGAACGGCTTGCCGAACGGCCCGGGTTTGCAGTGCATTGCGCGAACGGGACGCCGTGAGGAACGGCGCGGGCCGCGGGTCAAATTGACAGGAAATTCGGGCAGCGAAGTCAGTCGATGTCGACAGCGCCTGCCACGTTTGCGTTCGTAGCATTCGCGCGCGAACGCCAGGCCGTGCACAATACCGCCATGCAAGCCCAAGACCTCGAACGCCTCGTCACCTTCGCCATGCCCTTCGGCAAATACAAGGGCCGGCTCATCGCCGACCTGCCGGGGCATTACCTCAACTGGTTCGCCCGTGAAGGGTTCCCGCCGGGCGAGATCGGCCGGCTGCTCGCGCTGATGCAGGAACTGGACCATAACGGCCTGAAGGGCTTGCTCGAGCCGCTGCGCAAACGCGGCTAGCGCCAATCGGGCACCCGGCGCAGAATGCCCGGGCGAATCTCTTGCGAGGCTGCCCGACATGGCCAATTTTCAGCCCGATGGATGGCACACCGTTACGCCCCGAATTGTCGTACGCGACGCGGAGAACCTGGTCGCCTTCATCAAGACGGTGTTTCAGGCACAAGGCGCATTTCGCCATGGGTTGCCTGCCGAAATCAGGATCGGCGATTCCGTCGTGATGGTTAGCGGCGCAGACGGTCTTCGCGAGCCGATGCCGGCATTTCTGTACGTCTACGTTCAGGACACCGATTCGACCTACCAGCGAGCGATCGCGGCGAATGCGGTCTCGCTCGAGATTCCTGCCGATCTGCCATATGGCGACAGGCGCGCGATGGTCAGAGATCCGTGGGGAAACACCTGGCAGATTGCCACCCATCAGCGCGACCTTTCGGCTGGCGAGGTCCGTTCAAGGATGGACAGCGAAGGTTAGGCCGATATTCGGGCATTACGCGAATGGGGATTGCAGGACAATCGCATCGTCGCGTTCAGGGCCGGTGGTGACAATCGCCGCGGGCACGCCGACTTCGTTCTGGATCGCTTCGATCAGCGCCGCTGCCTGTGGCGGCAGGTCGCCATAGGAGCGCACGCCCCGGGTCGAACCGGCCCAGCCGTCGAAGCGCCTGAGAACCGGCTGCAGACGCTGCTGCTCGGCGTTCGTGGATGGCATGTAGTCGATGCGCGCCCCATCGAGCATGTAGCCCACACAGAGCTGCAGCGACTCGAAGCCATCGAGCACATCGAGCTTGGTCAGCGCGAGCTGGTTGATGCCTGCGACCTTGCAGCTTTGACGCAGTTGCACGGTGTCCAGCCAGCCGCAGCGTCGCGGGCGGCCGGTGTTGACCCCGTACTCACCGCCGCGCTGCCGGAGCACTTCGCCGAGCGCGCCGTCCAGTTCCGACGTGAACGGGCCTTCGCCGACGCGCGTCGCATAGACCTTGCTGACGCCAAGCACCCACCCCAGTTGCGACGGCGCGATGCCGGCCCCGCTGGCCGCGCCCGCGGCGATGGTGCTCGACGACGTCACATAGGGGTAGCTGCCCCAATCCACGTCGAGCATGATCGCCTGCGAGCCTTCGAACACGACGCGCTTGCCCGACGAATGGGCGTGGTCGAGCTGTTCCCAGACGCGGCCCACGAACGGCAGGATGCGCGGCGCCATGGCAAGCAGGCCGCTCAGCATCGGCTCGCGCGGGAATGGCGCCTGGCCCGAGCCGCGAAGCCACGCGTTGTGGTGCTCAAGCAGAACGTCGAGCTTCTCGGCCAGCAGGTCCGGTTCGGCCAGGTCGCACACGCGCAGGCCGCGGCGCCCAACCTTATCCTCGTACGCCGGCCCAATGCCGCGCAAGGTGGTGCCGAGCGGCTTCGCACGCATCCGTTCCTGGGCAGCGTCGAGCGCGCGATGCACCGGCAGCACCAGCGCGGCCGTCTCGGCGATCTGCAACACCTCCGGCGTGACGCGGATACCCAGCGCCGCCATGCGGTCGATCTCCGCGAGCAGCGCCTCGGGATCGAGCGCGACGCCATTGCCGATCAGGCCAAGCTTCCCGCGCACGACGCCGCTGGGCAGCAGCGCCAGCTTGTAGGTCCGGCCGTCCACCACGAGCGTGTGACCGGCGTTGTGGCCACCGTTGTAACGGACGACGATATCCGCCTTCTCCGCGAGCCAGTCGACGATCCGGCCCTTTCCCTCATCGCCCCACTGCGCGCCGACCACGACGACATTCGACATGCGAGATTTTCCCTGGTGAGTTAATCGAACAGATCCAGAACCGGAGCTGCTGCAAAGGGGCTCAATATAGGGCGACTCCGCCGCCACGAAAAGCGATGTAAACTCACGGGACTTGTCAGGAAAAGTCACATAGGAATCCGGTCGATGTCGCGTCGTCTGCCGCCGTTGAACGCCCTGCGCGTATTCGAAGCCGCCGCCCGCGCGGAGAGCTTTTCCATGGCGGCCGAGGAGCTTTGCGTCACGCACGGGGCCGTTAGCCGACAAGTTCGGCAACTGGAGGACTGGCTTGGACTCGATCTGTTCGAACGCCGCGGCCGCAGGGTCGTCTTGACTGCGTCGGGGCGCGCCTACCTGGCCGAGGTATCGGCGGCGCTGGATCGCATCGCGCTGGCCACCAGCGAGCAGCTTCGGGCCACGCGCGCGCAGATCGTGAGGGTCAACGCGCCGACGACGTTCGCGTTGCGCTGGCTATTGCCGCAGCTTTCGAGCTTCCAGCTGACCCATCCGGCAGTAGAGGTCCGGCTGACGACTTCGGACGAGCCAATCGAAAAGCTCGGCGACGAATGCGACGTGGCGATTCGCGGCAGCGAGCAAAAATCGGCGGGTTATGCGGTCAAGGAGTTCTTATCGGAAGTCCGGCTACCGGTATGCTCGCCCAAGGTGCTGGAGTCTCATCCGATACACCGTGTTTCGGACCTGGCGCACCACACCCTGCTTCACACGGCGACCTATCCCGGCCTTTGGGCGGAATGGCTTGCCGCGAGCGGCCACCCCGGGCTTGCCACGCGCCATTCCCAGCAACTGGATCACTTTTATTTGACCCTGCAAGCCGCCATCGACGGCCTGGGGATCGCAATGGGACCTACCGCGCTCGTCGCGCTCGACGTCAAAGAGGGCCGTCTCGTCTTCCCGTTCGACGGCCCCGCCCTGCCGGCATGGCGCTATTGCAGCTATGTCCGCGAAGCACGCCTCGACGATCCTGCGATCAACACCTTTCTGGCCTGGTTGCGCGAACTCGGCCAGCGCTTTTCACATCACGCGTAGCGCTGGATTGGCGCAGCGCCTGCTCCGCGGTCGCCGGTTGACAGTGCGGACTCGATGCTTTAAAAAGTAAAGCATGAAAATTCCACGGCCAGGACAACCTGTACGCGGCTCGACCACCGGACGGCCAATCATGGTCGTGCTGGACCTGCTCGGGCGGCGTACCGCACTGCGGATACTGTGGGAACTTCGCGGCGAGGCGCTGACGTTTCGCGCACTCCAGGAAGCGTGCGACACCAATGCCCGCCTGCTCAATACGCGGCTCGCGGAATTGCGGGCGTCCGGTCTCGTCGCGCATGGCGATGGCGGTTACCGCATGACAGCCGAAGGCAGGAAGCTCCTGGCCGCATTGCAGCCGCTGCTGGCCTGGGCGCATCAGTGGGCCGAGCGCGATCCGCAAGGGTTCGACGCCGCCGATCCCGATCACGCCGACCGCGAGGCGTAATTCGCGGTTTTTCATACAAGGGATGTTGCACACCGTGAACCATCTCCGCTGGAAGATCGTGGCAATGCTCGTTGCGCCACTGACGTTCGTGATGACGCTCGACCGCACGGCCATGGCGGTCGCGGCCCCGACGATCCAGAATGAACTGGGCCTGTCGATCGTCGAGATGTCGATGATTCTCACGATCTACTTCTGGGCGTATGCAATCGGGCAGATACCGGCCGGCCGTGCTGCCGAGCGCTTCGGGTCGCGCAAGGTGCTGTTCGGCACGAGCACGCTCTGGTCGCTCATGATGCTCGCCACGCCGCTGGGCACCTCGTTCGCCTGGCTCTTCGGATGCCGCCTCGTGCTGGGCGGGGCGCAGTCTGCGGACTGGTCGAGCAGTGTCGTCGCGCTCAAGCGCTGGGTTCCGGCCAGCGAGCGTGCGAAAGGCAATGCCCTGCTGCTCGCCGGGCTCTATCTTGGCCCGATCGTTTCGGCGCCGCTCACGGCGTGGACCATCGCCCGGTTCGGCTGGCACGCCGTTTTCTTCGGATTCGGCGCGCTGGGCCTGCTGCTCGGCGCGATCTGGTGGTTCGGCTACCGCGACACGCCGGCGGCGCACCCACTCATCACAAAGGCGGAAGTCGAGTACATCGCCGCCGGCCAGCCACCCGAGCGCGTGGCAGCCAGGGGTGCGCTCAGGCGCTGCCTGAAGCAGCCGCGCTTCTGGATCTTCGGTGTCCAGTACTTCCTGCTGGTGCTGATCCAGAGCTTCTACACGACGTGGCTGCCGACCTATCTCATGCGTGCGCGCGGGCTATCGCTCAAGGCGATGGGTCTGTACGCGTCGTTGCCCTGGGTTGCCGTGTTCGTGGCGGTATTCGTCGCGGGGGCATTCAGCGACTGGCTGCTTCGAAAAACCGGCTCGATCTATCGGGCGCGCACGCCCGTTGCAATGACCGGATTCGTCGTGAGCGCGCTCGCATTGACGGCGGCCTCGCGCGCGGAATCGATGGCGATGGTCATCGGCTTGCTGTGCCTCTCTTTTGCCGCGGTGGGATTCGTGCAGGTGGTCGCGTGGTCGGCCACGCAGGATCTCGGGCGCGCGTTCGCCGGTGTCATGTCGGGCTGGACGAACGTGTGGGGCGCACTCTCGAACGTCGCGGGCCCCATGACGCTGGCGTTGATCGTCAAGGTCACGCATAGCTGGGCAAGCGGCATGATCGTGATCGGCGCGGCGGCCGCCTGCGGTGCGCTGCTATGGCTGTTCGTGCACCCTGAGCGCCCCTTGCTCGGCGACGACGCGGCCGGACCGCTGCCGCCTGCAGAAACGGGCGCGGCACCGGAGTCCGTCGATACCGGTGAGGTGTCCGAGGATGGTGGCTTTGCCGATGGCTCGCATGCGGTCAACGAAAGTCTCCATCGGCAGCGTTGAGTGTCTACCCTACGTCATGCCTCCCGGCCGAACGCCGGCGGATGACACGTCAGGCGAGCGGTCCTTCCTTGTCTTTCCGGCTGACCGAGACCGAAATGGCGCTGCCGACGATGAGTGCAATTCCCACTAGTGACAGCGGCTGAAGCATCTCGCCCCAGATGACGTAACCGAATAGCGCCGCCCAGACGATGCTCGTGTAGTTATACGGTGCGAGCTTCCCGACGTCCGCCTGGCGAAAAGCGACCGTCATCAAGATCTGACCTGCGGTCGCGAACGCGCCAAGAAGTGCCATGATCAAGAGCGCCTTCACAGATGGGGGGCGCCAGTTGAACACGACAGTAAGACCGGTAACGACCGTCCCTACGAGGGTGAAAAACAGAACCGTCGTCACCGAGTCGTCGGTAGATCGTATGCGTTTGATCTGGACGATGGACAGCGCGCCGAAGAATGCACTGAGGAGAAGGAACACTGGACCGAGCCAGCTCGACTGACCGCCACCCGGGCGCACCACGAGCAGCACACCGCAGAATCCGACGAGCGCCGCGGCGACTCCACTTCCCGTCAATCGCTCTCGCAAAACCAAAGGCGCGAGCAGGATGACGATTAGCGTTTCCGAATACGCGAGTGCAACCGCTTCTCCCAATGGGACGTAGGGCAAGCCGGCAAAGAAAAGTCCTGAGGCGCCGAGGAGCGTCAGCGCACGTGCAGTCTGCCCTTTGATGTCGATGTTGGCCAGGCGCTCGGTTATCGAAAGACGCCCACGGCAGCACATCGCGACTGCCGGCGCCAGACCGAAGAGCATCCGGAAGAAGGTGACTTCATTTGCCGGATATTGCAGCGCGACTGTCTTCGCCAGTGCATCCACTACAGCGAAGCAAAACATCGAAGCCAGTATGGTGGCCACGCTGTTCAGCGCAAGCGATGTCGTTCGTGTTGCGCTGGATGATGGCATGGCGAGGCGCAGATGTGGTGAGTATTGGCATCATCGCATATGGCCTGCGTCCAAATGGCGAAAGTGGCCGACCGCGACTTGAACGGACAGGCAGGTGGCAATGGCCGAACAGTTGCATTTAAGGCTGCGCCAGCTCGAACGGCATCGCAACGTATATTGCGGCGCGATGCGAGTTTGTATGCGGCCGGCGCGTTCTGGTTGCCAGCACGCACGAACGGCAACTTTCAAGGTGCAATGGACGCTCGCCGCCCGCCTCATCCGGTACGTGCGGTCCGCCGGACCATGCTGGGATCTACCGAAGATTCGCTTGAAAAAACGTGAGCACCATTTCGTCAAACTGCTTGTGAAAGACTATCCGGTTGAAGCCGTTCGCATCGACGCAGAGGTCCGGCTCATTGTTCTTCATTGCCGCAGGACACGGAGCAAGAAAAGCAAAATGCGCCGCGCTGGAAACAATGTGATATTCAGGCCTGTGAGGAAGGGTCCTGGCGAGTGCGTCGGCGTTGCGCGGCAGCACGCCGGCGCCACCGAACTGGGAAGCCCAAAGCTGAATAGGCGCTTGCACATTCTTCAGGCTCGCCGCGGTTGGGAATGCATTGAACGGGTCCGCCAGCACAAAGGCTTTGATCCGTGCGTCATGAGTCAGGTGTTCGGTGGACACCACTCCACTTCGAACCTGTTTGCAAATCGGGGCGCCCGGGTCCGGGCACGTAATATCGGCGTGCGGGAAATCCGGGTTGCCGCCGGCCAACACCAGGCCCGTGTAGCCGCCGCGCGAAAAGCCAAAAAAGCCTATCCGTTGCGGGTCGATTCTGGCTGCGTCGGGGGCGGTGCTCAACATGTAATCGATAAGACGCTTGATGTCGGTCGGTCGCTCGACGAACACAGACATATCGTCGGCCCGGGTCATGTCAGAGAATGTATCGCCTGGATGATTGATTGCCGCCACGACAAAGCCCGCCTCGGCCAGCGTCTCGGCAAGGTCTCTGTGGCCAAGGTACGATCCGCCATAGCCGTGCGAAATGACCACGAGGGGAAGCTTTTCGCCAACGGTCGGACAGTCGCGCCGCCCCTTCAGGACATATGGACCGATCGGCACCTCCTGGGCAGGCTCAGCACATGGTGTCCACACTATCGCTTTTAACGCCGGACCGGCGGCATCAGCCGGAATCTGCGCGAACTTTATTCCCGCGGCGTGTGCAATTGCCGTAGTCAGGCACAACAGAACGGCCAATATGGACGTTTTCATGTGGTTTTGCGAGGCGAGTTGTCTGCTTCCAATATCCTGATCGGCGGTATCACTGCGAAACGGCTCGAAGGTCGAATTCGGTCGGATCCTGATTTTATCCCCGTGCGCCAACGGCGGGATTTCGGATGATGCGGTCGCTCAGGTGTCCGATTTCCCAAGCAGACCAAACGCTCAATCGCTGGACGCGCGATTCGTCAGCTCGCAACTTCGCGCGCCCTCTAGTCACGCACGATGGCGTGCGGATCGATGGTGTAAGGATGCACGGGAGTGTTGGGACCAATCTCGGCAGCGACGCGCGACAGCCAGGCAGCGAGTGCACGGTAGGCTGGCAAGTCGATACCGATATCGCCTGCCAGGTGGGTATATGCGTAGATCGATATGTCGGCAATGGACAGGCCGTCACCGACCAGGAAGGTCGCATCCGTCAGGGACCGATCGAGGGCTCGCAGCGCCTTCGTGGCGGTCTCCTGTTTGTCTGGGACCATCGCAGCATTACGCTTTAACCGCCCCGTCAATGTCCAGAAACGCAAGGAGCCGATGACCGGTTCGATGTAGTACTGCTCGAAGCTGAGCCATTGAGCAACCTTGGCGCGCCCGAATCGCTCAGAAGGCAGGAAGGCGGTCCCCTCAGACAGAAACTGAAGGATCGCATTCGACTCGGACAGGGCGCGGCCGTCTTCCAGTTCGAGCGCTGGCACAGCGCCTGAGGGGTTGAGCTTGAGGAAGGCGTCGGTCTGCCCCGCGCCCTCGAAAATGGGGACCTCATGGGTCTCATAGGGAATGCCGAGAAGGCGAAGCAGAACCCGGATCTTCCAGGCGTTCTGGGAGGGCAGATAGTCGTATAAGCGCAGCATGTCGACTCCTGAGTGAGGAAGCCCAACTATGACTGAATCGCCCGCGGTCGACACTCCAGATATTGCGCTTCAATTCTCAGTAACGCGTGGGTGAGCGTCCCGCATGTACGGGGAGCGTCGTTGGCGGAAGGTCCACTGCGGGACTGACTGGCTACGCATTCCGCTCGACCTACATGACTCCCGAAGACACGTTGCCCCGCCGATCGACCGCCCGTTGCAGCATCGAGCGAGACAGGAGCTTATGAAATGGCGCCAATCGAAGCCTGGTGAATCACTGTTCTCAGGCTCGCGGACGACATGCAGACGATACTTCGTCTGCATGGCTAACCATGCGCGACGACATAATGTACTATTTGCACGGCAGTGGCACGTCGCGTTCGCAATACATGCTTCTCCGCGTTCGACGTTCTCGCGTTGTGAATATGAACCCCGTGTCGAGAGACAGGAGAACTGCGAATGGAGTCGATCCCGCCAATCGCGCCGGCCCAAACCGCGCTTCTCGTCATGCACTATCAGACCGACATTCTCGGGCTCTTCCCATCGGTCGCGCCGGCCTTGCTTGCCAATACGCGCAAGCTCTGCGACGCGGCGCGAACCAAAGGCGTCAGCGTTTATTTCGCCAACCTCCGCTTCAGCCCGGGCTATCCGGAAGTCAGCCCATTGAACAAGAATGGGCAGGGAATCAAGCAACTCGGTCTCTTTGTCGACGACCATATCCCGCCGGAGTTAGGGCGGCAGGCTTGCGAACCCGTCATCGTTGCACACCGGGCCAGTGTGTTCTTCGGCACCGACTTGCAGGCACGACTTCTCGCAGAAGGTGTCGATTCGCTGATTATGGTCGGCATCGCATCGACCGGTGTTGTGCTGTCGTCGGTCGCGTATGCGAGCGACGCGGACTACCGCCTGTATACGGTCAAGGATTGCTGCTATGACCCGGATCCGGTGGTACATGAACACCTGTTCTCCACCGCATTCGATTCGCGCACCACGGCACTCTCGCTCGCGGATGCCTTGCTGCTGCTCGCCTAGATGATCCTCGCCTTCTTTCCCCCAAACTCCGCGAAGCAATCAAAAAGCCCCTCTCGATTCGGAAGAGGGGCTTTCGCGTAACGTGTGATGCGTTGGTGCGACGTGCTGTGAGACCACTCAGGACAGTGCGTCGACGCACTGTCTTACTGACCGAAGTAAACCGGCTTCAACCCGGGAATGGCCGCCGCGGGCGCGCCAGACGCTGACGATCCGCTGACCATCCCGCCGTAACTGCTCCCGCCGTTCTGCGCAGCCACGCGCGCTTCGGCAGCCTGGATATCGGCTGGATAGCTTGCATTGTCGCCGTCACCGACGTGATAGCCAGCCTGTTCGAGCTGGACGAGTTCGGCGCGAACTTGTTCAGTTGTCACGGGGCCGTTCGACTGTGCGAGCGAGAGCACCGGAGCAGCCGCGATAGTAAGGATAACGACAGTTTGAGCAAGGTATTTCATGATTCCTCCTGCAACGAACGAGATTGCTCAAGGCGAACCTCCTTGCCTTGAGCACGACTGGGTTGAACATATGCAAACTATCGGCGCTCGAGGGCTGCGACAGCGAGCGTCGCGCAGGCTCGCATCGCCATGCGCTTGCTGCTGCGCGGCTTCGGCAAACGCCCGGCGACAGAGCGTCGGCGTTGGGTAGATAAGACTGTATGCGCCGACTCCATGTGCATGGACCAGGCACCTGTCCTAAAAGAGGCTAGGGGATTGCCTTATTCGGCGGGCTGGCTCAGCCCTATTGGCTCTCGATCCACTGAATGGCGAAGCGCGTCAGCTCCTTGCCGCTACGGATGTTCAGCTTTTCCTTGATATTGGCCTGGTGCGCTTCGATGGTCTTCACGCTCCGGTTCAGCTTCTCTGCGATATCGCGGGTGCTGAAGCCGAGTCCGATCAGGTGCAGAACTTCGAATTCCCGTTCCGAAAGGTTCGCAATTTGGCTCTCGGCCTTTTTGTGTGGGACGGCAAGCGCCCGCGCCAGCTTCTCGTGCATGGCGGCGCTCATGTAGATATTGCCCGCCAGCACTTCGCGGATAGCGCTCACGACATGCTCCGTGGCCTCGAGTTTCATGAGATACCCGTTTGCCCCGGACCGCAGTGCGCGTTCGGCAAACAGGCTTTCGTCGTGCATGCTAAGGACAAGGATTGCCAGATCCGGATAACGGTGCCGCAGCGTCTTGACCAGCTCGAGGCCGGAATCCGTCTGCAGGCTGATGTCCACAATGGCCATGTCGGGCAGACACTTCATCGCCGCGAGCGCTTCGTCGGCGCTGCCCGCTGCACCGCAGACGTGCAGATCCTCTTGCAGATTGAGCAAGAGCGTCATCCCGTCCCGGATGATGGGGTGGTCATCCACGATCAGGATTTGAGTCGCACGGCCTGGGCTAGCGCATTTCCTCTGCACGGCCAGTACCCTCCGGTAGCGGATAGCTAATGGCGACGGTGGTGCCGCCCAAGCCGTTGCGGGTCACGGTGCAGGAGCCGCCCAGAAGGCTCGCCCGGTGGCGCAGGTTGTGCAGTCCAAGACCCGCGGCACGCTCCATTTCCTCAGGGCCGATGCCTACCCCATCGTCGCTGATCGAGAGCGTCTGCAGACCGCCCGCCCGCTCGAGGTCGATCCAGATGCGGTGGCCACGACAATATTTCAGCGCGTTGTTGACGGCTTCCTGTGCGGCTCGGTACAGGTTGATCTGCAGCAGCGGGTCCAGCAAGTCCACATCCGGCGCGATCCGCAGCTTGCAATCTACGCCATCGAGCGCGCCAGCCGTCTCCGCCAGCGCTTGCAATGCGTCCGCAAGTCCGCCGTATTCCATCGCGACCGGATCGAGGCCGTGGGCGATCCTGCGGGTCATCAGGGACGCCTGCTTCACGAGGCCGACGACGGTAGCGGCGTCAGCGGCGGCCGGGTGGCCCTGGGTCTGCAGTTTCTGATTCAACGCCGCGCAGTACAGTCCCAGGCTGGTCAGCTGTTGCCCAAGTCCGTCGTGCAGTTCCTGGCCGATGAGTCTCTGCTGCTGATCGCCGATCCGGATCAGCTCGCCCTCCAGCAAACGGCGTCGCTGCATCTCATCTTTTAGCTCGTTGTTCGCCTTCGCGAGGTCTTCGGTGCGCTCCTCCACGCGTCGCTCGAGTTCGATGTGGGCCGCCTGCAGCAGATCATAGGCGCCCTGTTCCTGAGCGCGTGCCGCCGCCAGCAACAGTCCCGTCACCGCCACGACGTTCGCGAAGGCGCACCACCTCACCAGGCTGTCCACAGGAGATTCGGCGGCAAAGGGCCCCGTACCGTGGGTAGTGCCCCAGATAGCCACGACCGAGACCACTAGCGTGACGATGCTCGCGCCAAGGCGATCGAAGCGCAGCGCCGCCCAGATAATGAATGGAAAGATCGCGAGCGCTGCCGGGTAGTAGCCGTGCCCCGCAAGTTGCGGGGCACCGAAGATGAGGTAGCTCACCCAAAAGGTCGCAGCAATCAGTCCGCACGCTTCCATGATCCGCTGTGCGGATCGCACAGGGTTTGAATACGTGAGGAGGCTGAACAGGGCCGGCGCCACGACGAGAACCCCCATCATGTCGCCGAGCCACCATTTCAGAAAGGCTGCGGCGTACCGGGCGGCAGGCACGAGTCCCCCTCCCAGCAGGGCGGTCGTGCCGATCAGCGCACTGACCCCCGTACTCGCCACCGCAGCGAGGGCGATGAAGGCCAATACATCGTTGATGCGCGCGAGGGTGATCCGGAATCGTGTCGCGCGGTTGAGCAATAGCACTGCCGTCAACGGTCCAGCCATGGAGCCGATGCTTATCGCCGCGGCCACGGCAGCAGGCACGCCGCTCGACACGTTGGCGAGGAAGGACCCGACGGCAATACCCGGGGCGACTTCGATGCCGAGTGCGAGCAGCGCAACGAGTGCGATGCCGCTGGAAGGCCATACGAGTGAGATTGCGCCGCCCACTACCGCATAGGAAAGGCCTAGCTTTGCACCGGCGAAATACGCCAGGGCGACCATTCCGGTGTGCAGGAAAAGGCTGAATCTGGAAGTGTCCCGAACGGTAGCCATTTTCGCTTCCAATCCGGAAGCCGGAGTGCGGATACGCTACGTGCCCCCCCGGGGGCGAACGCGGAGGGAGCCGCCCGTCAGTCCGTGAGTCACTCGGCGCTTGTTCCCGACCTGACTTTATGATTGTGGTGGCACCCACCGCGTTAATCAAACACTACACAGCACGCCTTATGCGTGAAGTGCTTCACGTTACGGCGTCATTTCGGTGACGGTCGCCAACGCCGCAAACATCGAACCGTTTACGGCCTCATGTCGTAACGCCTTTCAACAACGTCAGGTTCTTCGCTCGTTGGTGCTGGGCGGATGCACACCGTGATCAAAGTCAAAGACCGTGGCGTCCGCCTCGCGCGCCAGCGAACCGCGTTTGAACTCAGCCGTCGCGGAAAATAAAGCTGTACGCGCTCAAAGCCGGCACGCCGCCCAGATGCGCGTACAGCACCTTCGACCCGGGCTCGAATTCGCCACGGCGCACTTTGTCGATCATGCCGTGCATCGACTTGCCCTCGTACACGGGGTCGGTCAGCACGCCCTCCAACCGCGCGCACAAACGAATCGCCTCCAGCGTGCCTTCGTTCGGCAGCCCGTACTCAGGGCCGCCGTAACGTGTGTCGAGAATCACGTCCTTCTCGCTGATATCGCGGTTGAGATCGACGAGCCCGGCGGTATGACGTGCGATGCGCGCGATTTGCGCGTGGGTCTTCTCCGGCGTAGCCGAAGCGTCGATGCCGATCACGCGGTCCGCCCGGCCGTCCGCCGCGAAGCCGACCACCATGCCCGCCTGCGTGCTGCCCGTCACCGAGCACACGACGATGTAGTCGAACTTGAAGCCCAATTGCGCTTCCTGCGCCCGCACTTCCTCGGCAAAGCCCACGAAACCGAGGCCGCCGAGCGGATGCTCCGAGCAGCCCGCCGGTATCGCATACGGTTTGCCACCCGCCGCGCGCACGCTCTCTAGCGCCTCCTCCCAGCTCGGTCGAATGCCGATGTCGAAACCGTCTGGCACGAGCCTCACGTCCGCGCCCATCATGCGTGACATCTGGATGTTGCCTACGCGGTCGTAGACGGCATCGGAATAGTTGACCCAGTTCTCCTGGACCAGCACGCACTTCATGCCGAGATGCGCAGCAACGGCTGCAACCTGACGCGTCTGGTTCGACTGGATGCCGCCAATCGAAACTAGCGTGTCGCAACCTTGAGCGAGCGCGTCGGGAATCAGGTACTCGAGCTTGCGCGTCTTGTTGCCGCCAAACGCGAGTCCGCTGTTGCAGTCCTCGCGCTTCGCGTAGAGCTCGACCTTGCCGCCGAGGTGCTGGCTCAGGCGCTTGAGCGGTTGGATGGGCGTGGGTCCGAAAGTGAGTGGATAACGGGGAAAACGCTGGAGGTTCATCGAATATCTCCGGGAGGTCGGCTCATGCGGGGCGTGGTCAACGGTCGGTACGCGCCTGGAACGCGCAATCCGATGGAGAAATGTTAGGCGCGATGCCGCGAAATGAGCTTGCTAAAAAAATATCGACGGCCTACGTTTAAAGCATTCTTTTTGGCTTCGAAAAACTTTTAATGTGCAAAACGGTTAAACGACGCAATGAAATTAATCAGACACTCTCCCGCTACGCCGAATGAGCCGCCTGCATTGGATCGCATCGATCGCGCGATCCTCAGGCATTTGCAGCAGGACGCATCGATTTCTAATGTCAGCCTCGCTGCCAGGGTGAAGCTCAGTGCGCCCGCGTGCCTGCGGCGTGTGGAACGGCTCAAGGAGTTAGGGCTGATACGCGGAATCGTCGCGCTGCTCGATCCGAAGGCGCTCGGCGCAGGCATGCTGGTCGTGATCGGCTTCGTGCTCGACCGCTCGACGCCCGAGGCGTTCGCCGCATTCGAGAAAGCGGCCCAGAAGGTTTCAGGCTGTGTGGAATGCCACGTCGTGACCGGCGAATTCGATTACTTCATGCTGGTGCGCACGCGCGACAACGAAAGCTTCAACCAGCTGCATGCGGAGCAGTTGTTGTACTTGCCGGGCGTGCGGCAGGTTCGCAGCTTCATGGTGCTCAAGGAGATTCTGTCGACGCATGCGTTACCGCTGTGACGGTGCGCGCGAATGCAATCCATTGAAAATGGCTGCGCGAATTTCGATGCGATGCGGGGAAGTGAATCAGGATGATGAAGAAGCAACGTGCTCGAAGGCCACGCGTTCTGTTGGTGGAGGTAAGCGGGATCGAACCGCTGACCTCTTGCATGCCATGCAAGCGCTCTCCCAGCTGAGCTATACCCCCATGCAGAACGGCTTCTGCGCCAGTGGGATGACGCAGAATCGAGCAGGTCAGCTTGCGGACCTGCTCGAAGAGCGGCGATTATATACGCGGCGCACGCATCCTCGCAAGCACTCCCGCGCGCTCGCCTGGAACTATGCTGGAGTCCTTACGATTGCCCGCAAAATAAAAAGCCGGCTTATCAGCCGGCTCTCTTGCGCCATTCGCAGCAGAAGCGCGCGAATGCAATTCGTTCCAGTATCACCACACAGGTCCCGCGCACGATACTCGATTCAATTTTGGTGCCGACGGCGAGACTCGAACTCGCACAGCTTTCGCCACTACCCCCTCAAGATAGCGTGTCTACCAATTTCACCACGTCGGCAATCCAATACAACTCGGGACGCGTAAAGATCCCGTCTCTTCTCGCCTCGTGGGCTCGAAGGGTCGCCATTGTATCGACTCGCCGCGCATTTTTGAAGGCCCCGCGCGAAGATTTTTTGAAGCCCCGCGCCAACGCTTAAAACTCCGGCGTTGAAGTCAATTCAGGCGTGCGGCCGAGTCCCACGCCCGGTGATTCGACCCCGCCGCACTCCAGCAGCGCCGATTGGCCGCATTCTCCAGCCTTTCTTTGGTCGCTCATGACTACCTCCGCAGTTAATATCGCCTTGAGCGCATCGCGCGTGCCGGCAAAAGTTCGCCCTGCGTGGCGCCCGCGCCGGCATTCTGCAGTGATCCGGGAACATGTCTGGCTCCAGCTTTGTGAACCCACTCATAGGCTCCACGATCGTCGCGAGCGACGAGCCCAACGACATGAACACCTCCTCCGATTTGATCATTGCCCTTCCTGAGGGACTGTACTGCCCGCCGGGGGCGTTTTACATCGATCCATGGCAGCCGGTCGAACGGGCGATCATTACTCATGCGCACGCTGACCATGCACGCGTTGGTCATCGCCACTACCTGACGGCACAAGCGGGACTCGGCGTACTGCAGACCCGATTGCCAGGTATCGCAGTGCAGGGTTTGCCGTACGGCGAACAGATCGAAGTCAATGGCGTGCGCGTGTCATTGCATCCGGCAGGACACGTGCTCGGCTCGGCCCAGGTGCGGCTCGAGCATGCCGGGCGTGTATGGGTCGCATCGGGCGACTACAAGATCGAACCGGACCCGACATGCACGCCGTTCGAACCGGTCCGGTGCGACACGTTCATCACGGAATCGACTTTCGGCTTGCCTGTCTACCGGTGGGAACCGTCGCATGCCGTATTCGACGGCATCAACGCCTGGTGGCGGCATAACGCGGCCCAAGGGCTGGCGTCGGTGCTGTTTTGCTATTCCTTCGGCAAAGGGCAGCGTGTGCTCGCCGGCGTGGACCCTGGCATCGGCCCGATCTTCTGCCACGGTGCCGTCGAAACGTTGAATCGAATCTATCGTGATGCGGCAGTCGACTTGCCCGCGACGCGACGCGTCGGCGAAATCCCGATGCACGACAAGGCCGCATTCAGAAACGCGCTGATCATTGCGCCGCCCTCCGCGAAAGGCAGCGCGTGGACACGGCGTTTCGGCGAGCATCGCGACGCATTGGCATCTGGCTGGATGCGTTTGCGCGGTGCGAGACGCAGGCGCGGAGTCGACCGGGGATTCGTCTTATCGGATCATGCGGACTGGCCCGGTCTCAACGATGCCATCAAAGCAACTGGCGCTGAGCGCGTGATCGTCACGCACGGTTACATCGAGCCGATGGTGCGATGGCTTCTCGAACATGGATTCGATGCCGGCACCTTCGCAACCGAATATGGCGGCGACGCGATCGAGGCAGACGCCGATGCCGCCACGACGGAGGACGCGCCGAAATGAAACGGTTTGCGGCACTCTACGCAGCGCTCGACGCGACGACGTCCACCAACGACAAGCTCGAAGCATTGGTTGCCTATTTTTCCGGCGCCGAACCTGAAGACGCGGCGTGGGCGGCGTACTTCCTCGCAGGTGGGAAGCCTCGCCAGTCGGTGCCTACGCGAAGGCTGATCGAATGCGCACGCGATTGCGCCGGCCTGCCGCAATGGCTGTTCGACGAGTCATATCAGGCAGTCGGCGACCTCGCAGAGACGATCGCGCACGTGCTGCCGCCAGCGTCGCGTGAATCGGAACTGGGTCTGGCGCAATGGGTCGGGCAGCGCCTGCTGACGTTGCGAGGCAGCGAGCCGGACGCCGTACGCGAGCGTTTGACCGCCTACTGGGACGAACTGAACTGGAGCGAGCGGTTTTTGCTCACCAAGCTCATCGGCGGCGGTTTTCGCGTCGGCGTCTCACGGCAGCTCGTCGTGCGCGCGCTCGCGCAGGTCGCGGGCGTCGACCACAAACGCATCGCGCAGCGCTTCGTCGGGTGGACGCATTCGCACAAGACACCGACAGCCGCCGGGTATCTCCGGCTAATCACCGCTTCGGCCGATGGCGACGACGCCGACACGCCGCAAGCCACCGACATCGGCTTGCCCTATCCGTTCTTTCTCGCGCATCCGTTGCAGGCCGACCCCACAACGCTCGGCCCGACCGCGGACTGGATCTTCGAATGGAAATGGGACGGCATTCGCGCACAACTCGTCAAACGCGCAGGACGCGTCTGGATCTGGTCGCGGGGCGAAGACCTCGTAACCGAACGTTTTCCGGAGCTGGAGGCGATGGCTGCTGCGTTGCCGAACGGCTCGGTCATAGACGGGGAAATTCTCGCGTGGGAACCGGGGGCGAGTGCACCATTGCCATTCGCGCGTCTGCAGCCGCGTATCACGCGCAAGTCGCTGACCAGAAAGGTGCTCAGCGAGTCGCCCGCCGCGATGGTCGCATACGACCTGCTCGAAGCCGAGGGTCGCGATCTGCGCACGCAACCGCTCGAAATACGACGCGCGCGACTCGACGCGCTTGTCCAGTCGTTGTCGCAATCGCCCGCGACCGAATTGCTGCGCGTATCGCCGGTCGTGGCCGCCGAAGACTGGAACGCGATCAGGCAATTGCGCAAGGAGAGCCGCGCGCGCAGCGTCGAAGGGTTGATGCTGAAACAGCGGACATCGATGTACGGCGTCGGACGTACCAAGGCATCGGGTACGTGGTGGAAATGGAAGATCGATCCGTTTTCGATCGACGCCGTGCTGCTGTACGCCCAACGTGGTCACGGCCGGCGGGCGAGCCTCTTCACGGACTACACGTTTGCGGTCTGGGACGAAGCAGACGGCGTGCGCACGCTGGTGCCGTTCGCCAAGGCGTACTCAGGACTCACCGACGAAGAAATCCGCAAAGTCGATGCAATCGTGCGCAAGACGACAATTGAGAAGTTCGGACCGGTGCACGGCGTCACACCAACCCTGGTGTTCGAGATCGGCTTCGAAGGAATTCAGGCAAGCTCGCGGCATAAGTCGGGCATCGCAGTGCGCTTTCCCCGGATGCTGCGTTGGCGCACCGACAAGTCAGTCGAGGACGCGGATACGCTCGGCATGCTCAAGGGCTTCTTGAGCGAGGCACAGACATGAGCGCGTTCGCACCTGGCGCCTGAGTGTTGCGAGCGAGCCGCTTTCGTTGTGACGACGCCGCGGCCGCCATTACGCATGACTCGTACCTGTCAGGTCTTCGTTGGGTGCGCGGGAACAGGCTGTGCTGAGTGTCAGCAAACACCCGACTGGGATGAAGCGCGGCAGTGCTCCCGTTCGCAAGATCGAAGAGGAAACCATCATGGGCAAAGTGCGGATCGGCATTTCCGGCTGGCGCTATGATGGTTGGCGCGGCACGTTCTATCCGCCCGGCTGGCCGCAAAAGCGCGAGCTCGACTTCGCGTCGCGCGCCGTGCAGACCATCGAAATTAACGGCACGCACTACAGTCTGCAATCGCCGGCATCGTTCGAGCACTGGCGCGACGAAACGCCGGAAGGTTTCGTCTTCAGCATCAAGGGCGCGCGCTACCTCACACACATGCTGCGCTTCCGCGACGAAACGGCAACCATTGCGTGCGCGAACTTCTTTGCGCAAGGATTGCTCGCACTGAACGACAAGTTGGGGCCTTTACTCTGGCAGTTCCCGCCAAATTACACCTTCCATGTCGAGCGCCTCGAACGCTTCCTCGCACTGCTGCCGCCCGACACGGAAGCCGCACTGCGTCTGGCGAGGCGCCACGACGCGCGGGTGAAGGCTCCGTGGCTCACCATCGACCAGAACCGGACCATGCGCCACGCCATCGAAATCCGTCATGCGAGTTTCGTTGTCCCTGCGTTCGTGGATCTGCTACGACGCTATCGGGTCGCGCTCGTGGTGTCCGACTCCACCGAGCCGTGGCCGTATGCCGAGGACGCCACGGCCGACTTCACCTACGCGCGGCTGCATGGCTCAACCGGAAGATATGCGGGCGCCTACAGCGACGCGTCGCTGGACAAATGGGAAGCCCGCTTCAGAGCATGGAGCGAGGGGAAATCCGCCGCGCACGCGCGACTCATCGCTCCGGAACTCGGTGCATCTGAGCGCAAGCCGCGCGACGTGTACTGCTATTTCGACAACGATCAGAAGACCGAAGCCCCTTTCGACGCTCGCCGGCTGATGACCCGGTTTGGTTGCGCGCAAGAAACGGCGCCACGTCGCGGCTATACGGATTGCTGAGCAAGCTGGTTGAAGTAGTGCTCAATACGCGAGAACGCGTATTGAGCGGCCGCGGCGCGAATCTCGTTGCGCGATCCCACAAAGCGCTCGGTTTCGGTGAAGGTCACGCATCGCCCATCTTCCAGACGCCATGACCAGCCGAAGCACTGGGTGCCGGCCGGCGGCCCATTGCCGTCGCAGACCGCGTCGGCAACCCCGGTATTGGAGACGGCTACATCCGCGCTGCACCCATCCGCCGCCAGCGCTCCTTCGGCCATTTCGCGCGCGACCTCTTCGCTCGTGAGCCCGTAACGCTCCATCGTTTCTTCGCGCACGCCGAGGAAACCGGCCTTTCCCGTGGGCGAGTACGCGACGAACCCGACGTCCAGGCACCCACCGCTTCCCGGCACGGCAGCCAGTGTGGAGGCCATCAGTCCGCCCGTGCATGACTCCGCGGTGGCGAGTTTGCGCCCCACGGAGGTCAGAAATGAGACGACGTGCTGTTCGATACCCATCGCATGTCTCCACGTTTTCCGGCACATCGCTCATTCCGGAACGACGGCGCTCACGGGCAACGTCCGCTTATGGCGCGTCGCTGCATGGAATCGCCGCATCATCAAACTCCCTTCGGATTTTTGAGCCGCGCTTTTTGCTCCCTCGCCTTCGTTCGCCCGGGTGCTGTCCTGTCCGCGCAAGGAGCGTGCCCTGGCTGCCGCCCGCGCGGTACGCCAGTTGCGCATCCTCCTGGACCGCAATGGCGATTCGCGTTTGTCGCGCGCGTCGCCCACCGT
>NZ_JBFRCN010000065.1:0-42150 GCF_040965835.1 Paraburkholderia sp. BR10872 | reverse complement strand
AGCAACTGTTCGGGCTTATCGAAGAACGGTAGCGGTCATACGCCGAATGCTCATTAACGGGCTTTCAGGCCCATGATGGTTATCAGGCTGCATGACCGCCGTCCGTGAGCAGAAAGATACAAGATGGATGGGATGAGCATACCCGATGCGGCGGTGCAAAAAAGATTTTTGGTGGCGGTTTTCCAGGCAAGCACAGTCACGCGGCTAATTACATAACCGCTTCATTTTCCAGAGCCTGGCTGGTTATAACCCGTACCGTCGCATGCGTAACTTGCGGTGGCTGGCAGCGCCAGCACTAGCGATAGAGCCAACAGGGCTGCAAAGATGCGCCGAGCTTTCATTTGCGTTTCTCCTGTTCAATTGGACGCCGGTAGGTTAAGGATAGGTCAGGTGACTTAAAGAGCAATTTCGCGTGATTACGACCAGAAATTCTGGCTCAAGCGTGTTCCCAAAACCTGCGCTGCACCTGCATCACTTCCTCTTCGACCTCCGCTACGGGCCCGATCAGGTCAACACGCTTCTGGCAATGATCGAAAACATAGCGCGACGACACGTTCATTGTCGGATTCTCCGCGTGATCGCCCGTGGCCTGCAGCAACCGCTCTTCCGTCATGCCGAACACCACGCGCCCGATGTTCGCCCAATAGGCCGTGCCCGCGCACATGCAGCACGGCTCGACCGTCGTATAGAGCGTGCAACTCCACAAGTATTGCGGCGTAAAGTTGAGGGCGGCGACGCGTGCGAGCACGGCTTCCGCATGATTGACGGTATCGACATTGCCCTGTTCGATGAGAACCGATTCCTGATCGGGTCCGACGAGAATGGCGCCAAACGGGTGATGGCCCAACTGCGTCGCGCGTTCCGCGACTACGCTTGCGTGCCGCAAATGGCGGACGATCTGTTCGCGCGTCGGCGCGAGCCCTTGCTCGGGGAATTCAGAAGCGTTCTGTTGTGGGGACATGGTCAAGCTCAAAGCTTGTCTCCTCCTTGCGGGCAATTTCATTTCGGCAACGCGCCGTCCACGCCCTGCACGAACCAGTTCAGCCGCAGCAACTCGGCGTCGGGCAGCGACGTGCCCGCTGCCACCTTGATCGCACCGCTCTGATCCTTGATCGGGCCGGCGAACGGATCGAATTTGCCGGCGATGATGTCGTCGCGCTTTTGCGCAAGCGCCTTTTGCGCGGCAGGCGAGACGGTTGCGGTATTGATGTCGGCGAGGTCGATGGCTTTTTCCTTGAGGCCCCACCACGTCGGCGTGTTGCTCCACGTGCCGGCTTGCACCTGGTCGATCAGGTGAGAGTAATAGACGCCCCAGTAACTCACGCAAGCCCCCAACTGGGCATTCGGCCCGAACTTCTTCATGTCGGAGTCCCATCCGAACGCATGCACTTTCTTCTGCTCTGCCGTCTGCATCGTCGCCGTCGAATCGGTGTTCTGGATCAGCACGTCCGCGCCCTGGCCGATCAACGTTTCGGCGGCCTGTTTCTCCTTACCCGGATCGAACCAGCTATTGATCCAGATGACCTTGACCTTCGCATTCGGATTGACCGAACGCGCGCCCATCGTGAAGGCGTTGATGTTGCGCACTACTTCGGGCACCGGCACCGAGGCGACGAAGCCGAGCGTATTCGTCTTCGTCGTATAGCCGCCAACGAGGCCGGCCAGATATGCGCTCTGGTACGTGCGCACGTCATAGGTCGCGAAGTTCGCGGCCTTCTTGTACCCTGTCGCATGCTCGAAGACGACGTCGGGATAATCCTTTGCGGTCTTCAGTTCGAAGTCCTGAAAGCCGAAACTCGAGCCTACGATAATCTTGTTGCCCTTGTTCGCGAGATCGCGAAACACGCGCTCCGAGTCGGCCGATTCGGGCACGTTCTCCACACGCGTGACCTTGATCTTGTCGCCGAACTTCGCTTCGATCGCCTTCACGCCCTGTTCATGCGCGTAGGTCCAGCCTGCGTCGCCGGGGTTGCCGAGATAGACGAAGGCGACGCCCATCGGGGCCGCTGCGGCGGCGGTGGGGCCGAACGCGACCCAGGCGCCGAGCGTGGCGAACAGCGTAGCCACGAGACGCAGTGAGCGCACTGACGTGCGAGCGAATCTTGTTGCCATGTGGTCTCCGGAACAGGGAATGGAAAGGTCAAATAGTGGTCAGTCAAAATCGAGGCCGAAATGTCGATTCATTATGTGATGGATAACGGAATCGATATAACGCTCCACGCGCCGTTGGCGCACGCTATCGCCAATGGCTTCACGATGGAACGCGTCGTGCTTGCCGAACCCGTTGCCCCTTCAACCGCTGCGCTCCGGAGCCCTGCCATGCAAACCGCACTCGCTACTGACTTTTCGCACGTCAAGCCGCAGGACACTTCATTCACGGGCGGCGGGCTGCGCGACTTCTTTGTCTATCGCGACCTGGGCATCGCCAGGGCCACGCATGGCAAGGTGGTTGCGCAACTCGTCCGGGCAAATCTTGCGCCGGAACGGGGCACGGGCTGGCACCGGCATGAGGCAGAGTTTCATATCGTCATCATGCTCAAGGGCTGGGCGCGCTTCATGTACGGCGACAAGGAAACGCTCGTCGAAGCGGGCGACTGCGTGCATCAGGCGCCGGGCATCGCCCACTACCTCTTCGACTACTCGCCCGACATGGAGTACCTCGAAATCGTGAGCCCCGCCGACTTCAAGTCGATCGATGTGGAAGCGCCCTGCGCCGTGCCCGCGCCGACACCCTGGCAGGCGAGCCCCGCAATCTAGGGCGCTCGACCTGGTCGGGCTACGTTGCGGCGGCGCGGCTGATTGCCGTTGCCGCATGCGCGTCGGCATCGAGCAGCGCGCGCAGGGTCACCCGATCGTCGCTCATCGCTTCCGGCGCCGTGATGCGCCGCGCGCGCGGCTCGTGGTCGTGAATGGTCGAACGCACCAGCGGATAGATCTGCGTGTCCCAGCGACGGCCGTTGAATACGCCGTAGTGACCCACGCCCGTCTGCACATGATGCGTCTTCATATAGGGGCGCAGCCCCCGGCACAGGTCATGGGCGGCCACGGTCTGGCCAACCGCGCAGATGTCGTCCTTCTCGCCTTCGATCGTGAGCAGCGCGGTGCGGCGGATCGCGTGCGGTTCCACGAGACGCTCGCCCACCTTGAGCTTGCCTAACGGCAGGGCGTATTCCTGAAACACCGAGCTGACCGTTTCCAGGTAGAACTCGGCCGTGAGATCGGACGTGGCGAAATACTCGCGATAGAACACGTTGAGCGCATCCGCTCTCGTGGGGTCGCCCTTCGCCCGCTCGTGGCGCATCTCCTCGAACGAAGCGAGATGGCGCTGGAGGTTCATCGACATGAACGCGCTGAGCTGCACGAAGCCAGGATATACACGCCGCTGCGCGCCCGGAAAACCGCCTGGCACCGCGCTGATGAGATTGCGCTCGAACCACTTGATCGGCTTGCTGTTGGCGAGTTCGTTGACCTTGGTGGGATTCACGCGGCAATCGATCGGTCCCGCCATCAGCGTCATGCTCGCGGGCTGCGCGGGATCGTTGTCGGCGGCCATCAGCGAGACGGCCGCGAGCGCCGCGACCGTCGGCTGGCAGATCGCCACCAGATGCGCATCGGGGCCGACTCTCCGAATGAAGGACATGACGTGCTCGACGTATTCGTCAAAACCGAAGCGCCCCGCCGACAAGGGCACGTCGCGCGGGTTGTGCCAGTCGGTGATATAGACGTCGTGGTCGGCGAGCATGGTGCGCACGGTCCCGCGCAGCAGCGTCGCGAAGTGCCCCGACATCGGCGCGACGAGCAGCACGCGCGGCTGTGGCGTGGCGACGTCCTTGCGAAAGTGCAGCAGCGAGGCGAACGGCGTGCGCTTGACGACGGCTTCCGTCACCGGCGTGCGCACGCCATCCACCTCCACCCCATCGATTTCGAACGGCGGCCGCGCGTGCGAGAGCCCGGCAAGCTCGATCTGCTCCCACCAGGCGTCGAGATAGCGCGCGTCGAAGCCACACGCGAGCGCAGGCCACGCCGCGAGCGCCGCGCGCGAGAACGACGCGCCGGCGCGCCCGAACCTCGTCAAGTCCGCGATCGTCTGGTAGGCAAGATAGGCGAGCAGGTTCATGGGCGCAGCTCTCGATTGTTTTGAACGCGAAGCGAAGCAGGCAATACGTATGCCAGAAACGTTCATTGGCACAGTGCTTGCACCTGCACGGCCAGGCGCGCGGGCGCTTCGCACAAAGCGGCGGTTGCGCCTTCCTGCATGCTGCAATGTAGTGCGTCGAATCGGCGCGAGCGGTGCATGCAGGTGCGATGCGCGCATTCGGTGCATGCGGGTTCCTGCGCGTCGCACTGTTAGCCGCCATGTCCTCACCGTTCAGGAGCACTCGATGAGTCAGACGAATACGACCCTGACGATCAGCAGCCGGAACTATTCGTCGTGGTCCATGCGCGGCTGGCTGCTTGCCAGACTCGCCGGACTCGAATTCGACACGGTGACGGTGCCGCTCGACGACGCGGCCACGCGCGCCGAACTGCTGCTGCTCTCGCCTTCGATCCTCGTTCCCTGCCTGCGCCACGACAGCATCACGGTCTGGGACACGCTCGCGATTTGCGAGTACCTCAACGAGATCCAGCCGCAGGCGCAGCTGTTGCCCGCGGACCGCACGGCGCGCGCGCACTGCCGCTCGGTGTGCGGGGAAATGCATTCGGGCTTCAGCGCCCTGCGCTCCGCCCTGCCGATGAACCTGCGCGGCCACTTTCCGAACTTTCGCGTCTGGTCGCGTGCGCAGGACGACATCGCGCGCATCGTGACTATCTGGCGCGAATGCCTGCAGAAGTACGGTGGCCCCTGGCTCTTCGGCGAGATCGGCGCGGCGGATGCGATGTATGCGCCCGTCGTCACGCGCCTGCTCACCTATGACGTGCCGATCGACCCCGACATCGGCGACTACTCCATGCGCGTGCTCAAGCAGCCGTACGTCGCCGAATGGATCGCGGCGGCCCAGTCGGAAACGGAGGACATCGACGAACTCGATATGGAGTTCTGAGCGTCGCCGCGCACCAACATCGAGCATGTCGTGCCGCGGCATTCGGCATGGAAGTTGCATTGCCCCTACCCAGCCCGGCACGAATAAACACGAACAATCGCGCGCAAAAAGGCAGCGAACGGAAAAAACGCACATGAAGCCAACAGCCTTCAACGAGATGTTCGAGTACGGGGATTTCGACGTTCGCGGCCTCGCCGCCACGGCGTTCGCGCAGGCCGGCGAGCCGCGCGCCCACTACCGCGAATTCTTCGCCTGGATGCGCAGGCAGAGCGAGCAGCAGATGCTCAAGAAGCGCGCCGAAGCCGATGCCATCTTCCGGCGTGTGGGCATCACCTTCGCCGTTTATGGCGAAAAGGACATAACGGGTGCGGGCACCGAGCGCACGATTCCGTTCGACGTGATCCCGCGCATCTTCCAGCGCCAGGAGTGGAACACGCTCGAGCGCGGCCTGCGCCAGCGCGTGAACGCGCTCAACCGCTTCATCCACGACATCTATCACGAGCAGGAGATCGTCAAGCGCGGCATCGTGCCAGCCGACCAGATCCTGCGCAACGCGCAATACCGCCCCGAGATGCAGGGCGTGCACGTCGCGCACGACATCTATGCGCATATCGCGGGCATCGACATCGTGCGCGCCGGCGAGGGCGAGTTCTACGTGCTCGAGGACAACCTGCGCGTGCCCTCCGGCGTCTCGTACATGCTGGAAAACCGCAAGATGATGATGCGGCTCTTTCCCGATCTGTTCGTGCGCAATCGCGTGGCGCCCGTTGCGCACTACCCCGACCTGCTGCTCGACACGCTGCGCGCCGCCGCGCCGCCCGGCACCGACAATCCGACGGTCGTACTGCTCACGCCCGGCATGTACAACTCGGCCTACTTCGAGCACGCGTTCCTCGCGCAGCAAATGGGCATCGAGCTCGTGGAAGGCCAGGACCTGTTCGTCGAGAACGATCACCTCTATATGCGCACCACGAAGGGCCCGCAGCGCGTGGACGTGATCTACCGGCGCGTGGACGACGACTTTCTCGATCCGCACGTTTTCCGGTCCGATTCGGCGCTCGGCGCGGCGGGCCTCATGAACGTCTACCGCAAGGGCAACGTGACGCTGTGCAACGCGGTGGGCACGGGCGTCGCCGACGACAAGTCGATCTACCCCTACGTGCCGGACATGGTGCGCTTCTATCTGGGCGAGGAGCCGCTGCTCAAGAACGTGCCCACGTGGATGTGCCGCAAGGCCGACGACCTGCGCTACGTGCTCGACCATCTGCCGGAGCTGGTCGTGAAGGAAACGCACGGCGCGGGCGGCTACGGCATGCTGATCGGTCCCGCTGCCACGCGCGCCGAGATCGAGGCGTTTCGCGCGGCGCTGGTCGCGAACCCGGACAAGTACATCGCGCAGCCCACGCTCTCGCTTTCCACCTGCCCGACGTGGGTCGAAACGGGCGTCGCGCCGCGCCACATCGACCTGCGTCCGTTCGTGCTCTCGGGCAAGGAAGTGCGCATGGTGCCGGGCGGGCTCACGCGGGTCGCGCTGCGCGAGGGCTCGCTCGTGGTCAATTCCTCGCAGGGCGGCGGCACGAAGGACACCTGGGTGCTGGAGCGCTGAGCCGGCGCCTCAACGAACTCGCGCGGCGCGTGGACGTTCACGACCGCGAAGACGAAGCCGAGATCACGCGATGAACGAAGCGCAATTTGTCGATGACGGGCGAAGCCAGCGCGAACGGGTAGCCGTCGGGCATGCCAAGGCTGCGGTTCAGGCTGTTCAGCGCGTAGGTGAGCGGAAACCAGCGCGCCAGCAGGCTGTCGAAGCTCGCCTCGTCCACCGGCGTCTGGTCGACCAGCGTGGGCTCGTCGGGGCTTTCGGGCAGCAGCGCGAGGCCGCAGGCCGTGGCCGTATCGAGCGTATCGACGATATGCAGGTAATGCGCCCACGTCTCGGCCCAGTCCTCCCACGGATGCACCGACGCATACGCGCTCACGTGGCGCTCGGCCCAGTCGGGCGCGGGGCCGTCGGCGTAGTGCGCGGCGAGCGCGGCGGCATAGTCGGCGCGCTCGTCGCCGAAGCGGCGGCGAAACGGTTCGCGCCAACGCCCCGTCGGCTCCTGCGCGATGAGACGATCGAAATAGTAGTGGCCGACCTCGTGGCGAAAATGCCCCAGCAAGGTGCGATACGGCTCGTGCAGCGAAATGCGCGTGCGCTCGCGATGCGCGTCGTCGGCCTCGGCGATGTTCATCGTGATGAGCCCGTGATCGTGGCCCGTCATGATGCGCTGGCCGTCGCCCGTCTCTTCGAGAAACTCGAATTGCAGGCCGTGTTCCGGGTCTTCGGCGCGCGTGACGAGCGGCAGGCCGAGCGCCCCCAGCGTGTAGAGCAGGCGCCGCTTGGCCGTCTCGAGGCGATACCAGTAAAGACGGTTCTCGGGCCGCGAGAGGTCGGGAATCGTGCGCGTGAACTGGCAGGCGCGGCAAAGCGTGTCGTCGCAATCGGCCGGAATCATGCCGTTGCAGACCTTTTCGACTGCGTAGTTGTGGCACTGACGAAAGAGCGCACCGTTTGCCTGCGCACTCAGGCTGCGCCAGCGCCCCCCGCCCGCATCCTCGAACGCGTGCATCTCCCCCGTCTGCGGCACATAGCCGAGGCGCGCCTCGCATCGCTCGCAGCGCTCGTTTTCGAAAAACACCAGCTGATTGCAGTGATCGCAGTGAAAGGTCTTCATTGCCGCATTCCCGTGATGGCCGCGCGTTCCGCTGTGCCTCGCGCAGCACGCCGCGTGCCTCGCACTCGCGTGGCCGCCGCTGTCACATCCTGCACTCGCGCCATGCGCATCATAGGCACGCTGCGCCGTGCGCCTTTTCAGCCGTTCCATCCACGTCGATCGAGGAGTCGGGTGTGTCCATCCGTGTCGCGTTAAACCATGTCACGCAGTATCGCTATGACCGGCTCGTGCGCCTCGCGCCACACGTGGTGCGCCTGCGCCCCGCGCCGCACTGCCGCACGCCTATCCTCTCGTACTCGATGCGCGTGGAACCCGCCGGTCATTTCGTCAACTGGCAGCAGGACCCTTTCGCCAACTATCAGGCGCGGCTCGCGTTTCCCGAGCCGACGCGCGAATTCCGCGTCACGATCGATCTCGTCGCGGAAATGGCGGTCTACAACCCGTTCGACTTCTTTCTCGAACCGAGCGCCGAGCGCTTCCCGTTCACGTACGCGCCCGAGCTGGCCGCGGAGCTGGCGCCATATCTCGCGCACAGCGAGCCGACGCCGCGCTTCGCCGCGTTCGTCGAGACGATCGATCGCACGCCGCGCGTGACCATCGACTTCCTCGTCGATCTGAACCAGCGCCTGCAACGCGAGATCGGCTACCTGATCCGCATGGAGCCGGGTGTGCAGACGCCCGAGGAAACGCTGGAGAAAGGCTCCGGCTCCTGCCGCGACACGGGCTGGCTGCTCGTGCAGACGCTGCGTCAGCTCGGGCTCGCGGCGCGCTTCGTGTCGGGCTATCTGCTGCAGCTCACGCCCGACGTCAAGGCGATCGACGGCCCGCGCGGCGCCGAGGCCGACTTCACCGATCTGCACGCCTGGTGCGAGGTCTATCTGCCCGGCGCGGGCTGGATCGGGCTCGATCCGACCTCGGGCCTGCTCGCGGGCGAAGGCCATATTCCGGTGGCGTGCACCCCGGAGCCCGGCAGCGCGGCGCCGATCTCGGGCGCGCTCGACGAATGCGAAGTCGAGTTCTCGCATTCGATGTCGATCTCGCGCGTGCTCGAAACGCCGCGTGTGACAAAGCCCTACACCGAAGCGCAATGGGCCGACATGCACGCCATAGGTGTCCAGGTGGACGCCGCGCTCGCCAACCAGGACGTGCGCCTCACGATGGGCGGCGAGCCGACCTTCGTGGCGGCGGGCGACCGCGACGCGCCCGAATGGAACACCGATGCGCTCGGCCCGACCAAGCGCCGCTACGCCATCGCGCTGATGGACAAGCTGCGCGCGCACTATGGCGCGCTGGGCTTTCTGCATATCGGCCAGGGCAAGTGGTATCCGGGCGAGCAGTTGCCGCGCTGGGCGCTTTCGCTCTTCTGGCGCGCGGACGGCGAACCGTGCTGGCGCGATCCCGCGCTCTTCGCCGACGAGCGCTCGCCGACCCACCACACGGCCCAGGACGCGCAGCGCTTCATCGAACACCTCGCGGCGAAGCTCGCGGTCGATCCACAACACGTGCAGCCCGGCTACGAGGACACCTGGTATTACCTGTGGCGCGAGCGCCGGCTGCCCGTGAACGTCGATCCGTTCGACTCGCGCCTCGACGACGAGCTCGAACGCATGCGGCTGCGCCGCGTGTTCGACGCGGGCCTCGATACCGTCACCGGCTACGTGCTGCCGCTCGCGTGCGAGCGCGGCGAGCTGCCTGCGGCCCAACCCGCCCTGCAGGGCCCGCGCTGGGTGAGCGGCCCGTGGTTCTTCCGCGACGCGCGCATGTACCTCCTCCCCGGCGACTCGCCGATGGGCTACCGTCTGCCGCTCGATTCGCTGCCGTGGGTCGCAGAGGGCGACTACCCGTGGCAGCATTCCCGCGATCCGTTCTCCGCCCCGGCGCCGCTGCGCAGTGCCGCCGAGCTTCGCATGCAGTACGAAACAGGCTTCGATGCCAGCGCGCGATCGCGTCAGGTGGAGGGCACGGGAAGCGCGAACGGACCTGAAACAAACCGCTATCCGGAGCGCGGCGAATCCGCCGCCTGGATCCACCGCACCGCGCTGTGCGTCGAAGCACGCGACCCCGCGCGCGCCGCCGGGCCAAAAGCCGAAGCCGCCTCCTTTGGCCGCGCGCAAGGCCAGCTTCACGTGTTCATGCCGCCGCTCGCCGAACTCGACGATTACCTCGATCTGCTGGCCGCCGTCGAAACCACCGCCGCCGAGCTGGCGCTGCCCGTCGTGATCGAAGGCTATCCGCCGCCGCGCGACGCGCGCCTGAAGATGCTCCAGGTCACGCCCGACCCCGGCGTGATCGAGGTGAACATCCACCCGTCGTCGAACTGGGACGAACTGGTCGAGCGCACCGAATTCCTTTATCAGGCCGCGCACGAAACGCTGCTTTCCACCGAGAAGTTCATGCTCGACGGCCGGCACACCGGCACCGGCGGCGGCAATCACCTCGTGCTCGGCGGCGCCACGCCCGCCGACAGCCCGTTCCTGCGCCGCCCCGACCTGCTTGCGAGCCTCGTGGCCTACTGGCACAACCATCCCTCGCTGTCGTACCTGTTTTCGGGCCTCTTCATCGGGCCGACGAGCCAGGCGCCGCGCGTGGACGAAGCGCGCAACGATCAGGTCTACGAACTGGAAGTCGCGTTCGCCGAGATCCAGCGCCAGGTCGATCTGCTGCGCGGCTTCGGGAGCCCCTTCGACGATGGCCCGCGCGTGCCGCCCTGGCTCATCGACCGCACGCTGCGCAACATCCTCATCGACGTGACCGGCAACACGCATCGCGCCGAGTTCTGCATCGACAAGCTCTACTCGCCCGACGGCCCGACCGGCCGCCTCGGCCTGCTCGAGCTGCGCGGCTTCGAAATGCCGCCGCACGCGCGCATGAGCCTCGCACAGCAACTGCTGCTGCGCGCGCTCGTCGCGCGCTTCTGGAAGACGCCATACACGCAGCGCCTCACGCGCTGGGGCACCGAGCTGCACGACCGCTTCATGCTCTCGACCTTCGTGCAGATGGATTTCGACGACGTGCTCGCCGAAACGTCCGCAGCGGGATTCGCGCTCGATCCCGCCTGGTTCGCGCCGCACTTCGAATTCCGCTTCCCGCTGGTCGGCGAGCTGCAGACGAGCGGCATTGCGCTCTCGGTGCGCCATGCGCTCGAACCGTGGCACGTGATGGGCGAAGAAGGCGGAGCCGGCACGACGGTGCGCTATGTCGATTCGTCGGTCGAGCGGCTCGAAGTGCGGGTGCTCGGCATCAACGAGAGCCGCCACGTCGTGAGCGTGAACGGCCACGCGCTGCCGCTTCAGCCGACCGGACGCGTAAGCGAGAGCGTGGCGGGCGTGCGGTTTCGCGCGTGGCAACAGGCGGCGTCGCTGCATCCGACCATCGGCGTGCACGCGCCGCTCACGATCGATATCGTCGACACCTGGAGTGCGCGCGCGATCGGCGGATGCCAGTATCATGTTGCGCATCCGGGCGGCCGCAGTTATCAGACGTTTCCGGTCAACGCCTACGAGGCCGAGAGCCGGCGGCGCGCGCGCTTCTTCACGACCGGCCACACGCCGGGGCCCGTGGAAGTGGCGCCCCCCGAGCGCAGCCTCGAGTTTCCGTTCACACTGGATCTACGCTGCGGCTGATTGCGGCCGATAACCCGTCAAGCGCCCTAACCGAAGGCGTGCCTCGCGAGCGAGGCGCGCTGCCCCGACCCACGATCTTGCCGACCCAATCCACCCTGCCGTTCGATTCCTCCGCCAGCGACGACCCGGCGGGCGCGCCGCTGCGCACGCTGCCGGTGCGCGCCGGTCACTGGGACGAGCTGCAGACGGCGCAAGGCGAGCTGCGCGAGCCGTGGCGGCAGTTCTTCGGGCAGCTCGGCAAGCCGGGCGTGGCGGGTTTCGACGGCGCCGCGGCGTCGGTCGCGCGCCAGGTGCGAGAGAACGACATCACCTATAACGTCTATGCGGACGCGGGCGGCCCGCGCCCGTGGGCGCTCGACGTGCTGCCGTTCATCATCGACGAAGCCGAATGGGCGCAGATCGAGCGCGGCGCCGCGCAGCGCGCGCGCCTGCTCAACGAGATCGTCGCCGATATCTACGGGCCGCAAACGCTGCTCGCGCGCGGCCTGCTGCCGCCCGCGCTGGTGTTCGGCCACCCGGGCTATCTGCGTGCGGTGAAAGGCTTCGTGCCGGCCGACCGCCAGTACTTGCAGATCGTCGCGCTCGACCTCGCGCGCTCGCCCGAAGGTCAGTGGACCGTCGTCTCGCACCGCACGGAAGCGCCCTCGGGGCTCGGCTATCTGCTGGAAAACCGGCTCATCGTCTCGAGCCTCTTCGCCGAGCCGTTTCGCACCATGCGGGTGCATCGTCTCGCACCGTCCTATTCGCAGCTCATCGCCACGCTCGCGGCGGCCGCACGCGCGATCATGAGCGCCGACGAGCGCAGCGTGAGCGGCGCGTCCGCGCATATCGTGCTGCTCACGCCGGGGCCGTTCAGCGAGACTTACTTCGAGCACGTGTTCCTCGCGCGCTACCTCGGCCTCACGCTCGTCGAGGGCAAGGACCTCACGGTGCGCGACGACATGCTGTACCTGAAGACGCTGGACGGGCTGGAGCGCGTGCACGCCGTGCTGCGCCGCCTCGACGATACGTTTTGCGACCCGGTCGAGCTTCGCGCCGACTCGACCATTGGCGTACCGGGACTGCTACAGGTCATGCGCGCGGGCAACGTGATGGTCTCGAACGTGCCCGGCGCGGGCTTCGTCGAATCGCCCGCGCTGCACGGCTTCATGCCCGGCATCGCCCGGGCGCTGCTCGGCGAGGAGCTTGCGCTGCCCGGCATCGCGACCTGGTGGTGCGGCGAAGACGCGGCCTGGCGCGACGCGCTCGCGCAGGTGCCCGAGGCGCTGCTCGTGCCGACGTGGCCCGGCGCGGCGAACGGGTCGTCCGCGCCGCCCGGACTCGCCGCCGGCGTGCAAACGCTCGCCGACTGGCGCGAGCGCATCGAGCAGTTGCCCGACGCCTTCACGGTCCAGCAGCCGCTGCGCTACAGCTATACGCCGCGCTACGAGACCGGCGCGGGCATGCTCGGCGCGCGGCCCGCCGGGCTGCGCGTCTACGCGATTGCCGATCAGGAATACGGCTGGCGCGTGCTGCCTGGCGGCTTCACGCGCCTCGCGGCCGAACATCAGGAATCCGTGTCGATGCAGATGGGCGGCAGCAGCGTGGATACCTGGGTGCTGTCGAGCCAGCCCGGATCGACCTTCACGCTCCTGCCGAGCCCCATCAAGCCCGGCGAGTTGCGCCGCGAGCGCCGCCGCGTGCCGAGCCGTTCGGCGGAGAACCTGTTCTGGGCCGGGCGTTACGGCGAGCGCGCCGAAAACGGCGTGCGCCTGTGCCGGCTGATTCTCGGCTCGCTCGAAGGCAGCGACGCCGAAGAGTTGTTCGGCACCTTCGTCGAACTGGCCGCCGCCAACGGACTCGTGCCCGCCACAGTCAGCGAAGCCCGGCGCAGCCTCGACGACTTCGAGCGCTCACTCGTGGCCAATCTGCACGAAAATGCCGGCGCAACGGGCATCGGCCGCACGCTCGCGAGCCAGGCGTATGCGTGCGGTGAGATTCGCGGCCGGCTGTCGAACGATCACTGGCGTACCGTGCTTGCCTCGCGCAACGACTTCCGCGATGCGCTTCAGGCGCTTTCACTCGTGCCTGCGGCCGCGCGTCAGGGAGCGGCGATCGAATTCCGGCGTCCCACGCCGTACGACCGCATGGCGCTGATGGGCGCGCTCGATGCGCTCGCAACACAGTTGAGCGCCATCAGCGGCTGCCAGGGCGACCGCATGACCCGCGACGAAGCCTGGCGCCTGCTGTTCGCGGGGCGCCATATCGAGCGCGTGGCCGCGTTGGCCACCATGCTTCGCATCGCCGCGCACGAACGCACGCTCGCCACGCCCGCGGGCTTCGACGTGCTGCTGCAACTGTTCGACAGCACGCTCACGTATCGCTCGCTGTATCCGGGGCGACTCGAAGTGCCGGCCCTGCTCGACGTGATCGTGACCGACCCGACCAATCCGCGCGGCCTCTACGGCGTCTACGCGCGGCTGCGCGCGCGACTCGACGAAATCGCCCAGGCGGCGCGCGGCCCGAAGCGCGAGCCGTTCGCCTCGCAGCTCGCGCCCATCGAGGCACTGCCGACGCTGGAGGCGCTCTGCGAGCCCGGCGAAGACGGCCGCTACCCCGCGCTCACCGCACTGTGCGACAGTCTCGCCGAGCGTATGGCCGCGATGTCGAACGAGATCAGCGCGCGCTGGTTCAGCCACGCCGTGCCGCTCGCCGCGCAGGTCTGGTCATGAACGGCACCCGCCTCGCGGTCACGCACCGCACGACCTACCGCTATTCGACGCTCGTCGAGACCGCCCAGCATCTCGCGACCATCCGCCCGCTCGACCTTCCCTGGCAGCGCGTGCTCGCGCACCGCGAGCGTATCGAACCCGCACCGTCGTATCAGACGAGCCGCCGCGACGCCTTCGGCAACGAGGTGCTCTACTTCTCGTTCGACGCGCCGCACGACTATCTGCAGATGACGAGCGAAACGAGCGTGCTGCTCTCGCCGCGCTACGCGACGCTCGACGCAGACGGCACGCCGGCCTGGGAAGACGTCGCGCACATGCTGCGTTACACGGCGGGGGAAGCCTTCCATGCGGAGTCCGAATTTTGTTTCGCCTCGCCGAATATCGCGTTGCTGCCGGAATTGCGCGCCTACGCGCTGGAGAGTTTTGGGCCCGACGCCCCGGTTCTGGCCGGCGCGATCGACCTGATGCATCGCATCCACGCCGATTTCGCGTACCGCCCCTCGGCAACGTCGTTCGACACGCCCGCCGCGCGCGCCTTCGAACTGCGCCATGGCGTGTGTCAGGATTTCGCCCAGGTGATGATCGGCTGCTTGCGCTCGATCGGGCTAGCCGTGCGCTACGTGAGCGGCTATCTGCGCAATGACCCGCCTGAAGGCGCCCAACCGATGATCGGCGCGGACGCCTCGCATGCGTGGGTGTCGCTCTACGTGCCTTCGGTGCCGTCTGCGCCCTCTGCCGGCTGGATCGACCTCGATCCGACCAATGACGTGCTCGCCGACCAGGGCCACGTCACGCTCGCCATCGGCCGCGATTACACCGACGTGTCGCTCCTGCGCGGCGTCATCCTCGGCGGGGGCGCGCATCAGGTGGATGTCGCGGTCAATGTCAGCGCGGATTGACTGCCGCGCTTACGCTGGCAGCGAGGTCCAGATCGGCAAGCGCGTCGTCAGGGCAAAAAACATAACCATCCCTGTAACGCGTTTGAATATATTGGCGGCCGCAAGGCGACAGGCCAAGCAGCTTGCGCAGACGAAAGACGACAACGTCGACGCTGCGCGCGTGAAGCGACGAATTGCGATCGATCATGCTCACGATGCGCTCGCGCGAAAGCGGCCGCAGGCGGTTCGCAGCGAACACCGCGAGCACGGCGAGCACCAGCGGCGGGGCAGGAATCTTGAGGCCGTCCCTGAACAGTTGATTATCGATGGCGTCGAGTTCGAATCCGTCGAAGACGTACTTCGTCTCCCTGCGCGGCGACGCGGGGTAATCGATCTTGCAACGCAATGCATGGTGCAGGCGTGCGAGCAGTTCGCGCGGGTCGAACGGATCGACCATGTAGTCGTTGGCGCCGAATTCGAAGGCGAGCACCTTGTCGGCCACGTCGGCGGACTGGCTCACGATGATGGCGGGCGTCAGCCATCCGCGTTCACGCAGCGTGCGCAGCGCTGCAATGCCGTCGATCTTGAGCGCATCGTGCCGCAGAATGATGAGCGAGGGCGTTTCTCGCGCGAGACGCTGCTCCAGCCGCTCGACACCATACAGCACCGACACCGCGATCTGCTGACGCTGCAAATAAGTACGCAGGTCGTCCCGATACGCCTGATCGGGCTCGACAAGCAGCACGTGGATGTCCATCGACCTGTCCCTTCCTCTGAGATGCGCGTCTTCCATTCCGATCCCGCGCACGAACGCAGGGATGCGCTTCGATCTGCAGCGGATCATACGGAACAACGGTGCAGGAAAAAGAAGGGAAATCTGGAGAAAGTGTGGATTCGGACGGGCCACGTACACCTTACGGTACGCTTCGGGCGAAAATAGTGCCGAATAAATTCGCACTCGCCTTTATTGCTCCCTGCTGAACCCGTCATGAAAGTCAGCGTCACCTCCAAGCTCTTCCTCGCGATTCTTTCGGCCTGCGTGCTCGCCGCCGTGGCCATGGGCGTCGCGATCCGGACGAGTTTCGAATTCGGTTTCGTGGATTTTCTGCAGGAACAAAGTGCAAGCGAACTGGCGGCGCTCCAGCAGGAACTCGAAGCCTCATACGCCCAGCATGGCAATTGGGATTTCGCTCGTGAGACCGCGCCAGACCGGCCTCCATTCGACGGCGGGCCGCCGCCAGGCGCGCCGCCGGACGACGGCCGCCCGCCCGATGCGCCGGGCGGCTTCCACGGCAACGACGGCAACGGTGGCCCCTTCGGCCCCGGCGCTACCGGGCACTCGCGGCCGTTTCGCCCGCCTTACACGCTTTACGACGCGAACATGAAACTCGTCACGAGCGCGGGCCCGCCCCCGCCGCCCGACGCCGTGCGCCATCCGCTGCGCGTCGAGGGTCAAACGGTCGGCTGGATCGCGGTGGGGGGACCCACCTCGCTCATCAATCAGGCGGAGCAGCGCTTCAAGGACCGCCAGCTGCAGGCGACGTGGATCATCGTGGGCTTTACGGCGTTGCTCTCCGCCGCCATGTCGATCATCCTCGCGCGCACGCTGCTCACACCAATCAAGCGGATCGTCACGGCCACGCATCGCCTCGCGGGCGGCGACTACGCTACGCGCGTGCCGGCCAAAGGCAGCGATGAGTTGCAGATGCTCGCGAGCGATTTCAACCGGCTTGCGGCGTCGCTCGAAAAAGCCGAAAGCGACCGGCGCGACTTTATCGCCGACATTTCGCATGAGTTGCGTACGCCCCTCTCGGTGCTGCGCGGCGAACTCGAGGCGATCGAGGACGGCGTGCGCCGGCCCGACGCGGCGACCATCACTTCTCTGCAGTCCGAAGTAGCGATGCTCAGCCAGTTGATCGACGATCTCTATGAACTTTCGCTGGCCGACATCGGCCAGCTTTCGTTCGAAACAGTGCCGCTCGACCTCGTACCCATCGTGGAGGCCGCATGCGACGTATTTCGCGAGCGCCTCGCCGCCAAGGACATCACGCTGGAATTCGATCCCGACGACGCTCACGCCACGCTCTCGGGCGATCCTTATCGCCTCACGCAGCTGTGGAAAAACCTGCTGGAAAACGCGCTGCGCTACACCAACGCCGGCGGCCGCGTGAGGCTCTCGGTCACGTCGAACGACAACGACATCCATGTCGACGTTCAAGATTCGTTTCCGCCAGTTCCTGCTCCGCTACTGCCGCATCTGTTCGACCGGTTTTTCCGCGTCGATCCATCGCGCAGCCGTCAAAGCGGCGGCGCGGGTCTCGGGCTCGCATTGTGCAAGCACATCGTGGAGCAACACGGCGGCACGATCGAGGCATCGCGCTCGCCGCTCGGCGGGCTGCGGATCCTGGTCCAACTTCCTCGCCTGCACACGCATCATGATTGATCCGACCATGCGGCCGTCCATCCTCATCGTCGAAGACGAGCCGAAGCTCGCGGCCCTGCTCGCCGACTATCTCGCGAAAGAGGATTTCGCCACGACGATCCTGGCGGACGGCCGCGAGGTCGTGCCGTACGTGCGCGAACACCAACCGTCGATGGTGCTGCTCGACCTGATGCTGCCCGGGCGCAGCGGCCTCGACGTGTGCCGCGAACTGCGCACGTTCTCCGCCATTCCCGTGATGATCATCACGGCGCGCGTGGACGAAATCGACCGTTTGCTCGGGCTCGAACTGGGTGCCGACGACTACGTGTGCAAGCCGTTCAGTCCGCGTGAAGTCGTCGCGCGCGTCAAGGCGATCCTGCGCCGGGCCGAACTGCTTGCGCGGGCGCACCAGGAAGCGGAAGGCAGCGTGGCCTCGCCGTTTTCGATCGATGTCGCGCAACACGCCGCGCGCCTGGATGGTCGGGATCTGCACCTCACACCCATCGAATTTCGTTTGCTCGCGTTGCTGCATTCGGGCCCGGGCCGCATTTACGCGCGCGACTTTCTTCTGCGTGCGCTATACGACGATCACCGCGTCGTGGCCGACCGCACGATCGATTCGCACGTCAAGAACCTGCGGCGCAAACTCCAGTCGATCCGGCCCGAGCAGGACATGATCCGCTCGATTTACGGTGTGGGTTATCGCCTGGAGATCGCGCCTGCCGGCGAATGAATTCGACAGCCTGTACCCGAAACCTGGGCGGCATTCAGCGACGGCGCGCGCATCATGGATTACCTGAGCGTGCTGGTCGCGCGGCGCGTGCGCGAAAATCTTCGGAGTTCGCGCAGCGACGCACACTAGGCTCGTGAAGCCCCGAACGCTCTGAGTGGCAGGAGAGGCAAGCGCGCGCAATGCATGCGCGCACCTGGATTGCGTTTCCGATCAAGGTACGATCGGCTTGCCGCTCGCGTCCTTGACCTTCTCCTTCCACTGCGACTTGATTTCGCTGACGACCGACTCGGGCAGCGAGATGTAGTCGAGGCTATCGGCGGCGGACGAGCCGTTCTTGAAAGCCCAGTCGAAGAACTTGAGCGTTTCCTTGCCCTGCTCAGGCTTGTCCTGTGCCGTATGCAGCAGCACGAAGGTCGCGCCGACCACCGGCCACGCGTCCTTGCCCGGCTCGTTCGTGAGGATCTGGTAGAACGACTTCTTCCAGTCCGCGCCAGCGGCCGCTGCCTTGAACGTTTCGGTACTCGGCTGAACGACCGTGCCCGCTTCGTTCTTCATCGCGGCGTAGACCATGTGGTTCTGCTTGGCGTACGCCCATTCGACGTAGCCGATCGCGCCCGGCAGACGCTGCACGAAAGCGGCCACGCCGTCGTTGCCCTTGCCGCCCGTACCCGTCGGCCAGTTCACGGTCGTGCCTTCGCCGACCTTGCTCTTCCAGTCGGGGCTGACCTTCGAGAGGTAGTTCGTCCAGATGAAGCTGGTGCCCGAACCGTCGGCGCGGCGCACCACGGCGATGTCGAGATCAGGCAGCTTGACCTTCGGGTTCAGGGCGACGATGGCCGGGTCGTTCCACTTCTTGATCTTGCCGAGGTAGATGTCGCCGAGTACCGGGCCCGACAGGGTGATCTCGCCCGGCTTTACGCCCGGCACATTGATCGCCGGCACGACGCCCCCGACCACCGTCGGGAACTGGAACAGGCCGTCCTTCGCCAACTGGTCATCCTTCAGCGGAGCGTCCGAGCCCGCGAAGTCGACAGTCTTGGCCTGAATCTGCTTGATGCCGCCCGACGAGCCAATGCCCTGGTAATTCACCTTGCCGCCGCCCGACTTCTGATAGGCGTCCGCCCATTTCGTGTAGATCGGCGCAGCGAAGGTGCTGCCGGCGCCCGTGATATCCGCAGCCTGGGCGATGCCCGAGCCCAGCGCGAGAATGACAATCGCAAAGAGACTGACTCTCATCCCGTACTCCTTCAAATCGTTCTTGATGCGCTGGACGTTACGTTCGCAATGTGACGATTGGGTGACACTGGAATCGATCGCAAAAGAGAGCTTATGGATGCCGGCGTCACCATTCAGAAGACGTGTTAGCAAGGACTCACTGAGCAGGTTCGAAGGTGGCTCGCGGCAGAGTGGAATGTCGCAATAAACCGGATATACTGTTTATACCGTTTTCAGACCGGAGATCGACATGACTGTAGCGACCACACGCAAACCCACCAGAAAGGCGTTCCACTTCCCGAAGTCCGCGGCAACCGAGGCAGCCGCGGATGCCCAAAGCGAAACGGCAAAGCCCGCTGCGGCAGCGCCAGCGGAAGCGGCGGTTAAGTCCAGGCGCAAGAAGGCCGTGCCCAAAGCGCCTGCGAAGCCCGCTAACGGCGCCGCACAGGCACCGGCGCCTGCACCTGCAGCCGCACCCGCGGAGAAGGTCAAGGCCAAGCGCGTGAAGAAAGATAAGGTCGTGCGCGACAGCTTCACGATGCCCAAGACGGACTACCAGCGCATCGCGCTCCTCAAACGCAAGTGCCTGGAGGCCGGCGTTGCGGTGAGAAAGAGCGAACTATTGCGCGCCGGCCTTCAATTGCTCGAAGCGGCGCCGCAGAAGCGACTGCTGGCTGCGATCGAAGCACTTGAAACCGTCAAGACGGGGCGTCCGGCCAAAGGCGACGAAAACGCGTGATGGGCGCGAAGCGTTGAAGATGTTGGGCTTGGGATAGCTGCCTGAGGAAGGCAGATGCATCGGGATTGAACGCCGTGGGCGTTCAATCCGTCACCACGAGGGCCGTGGTGTTACTTCCTGCGCCGCTGGTTGATCAGCCGCACGATATCGTTCGTCGGGCCGCTGGTGAGCAGGCGCGGGATGTCGTCGAGGTGGACCCATCGACACCTGGCTATCTCGCTGCTCGGCCGTGCCTTGGCCTGCCTGGGTATTTCACAGGAGAACACGTGATGGTGTTTCTGCTTGCCGCGAATGTCGAACAGGTACCTGGCCGACTTGCCCAGGAGCCGCGTCTCCTCCTTGAGTTCTCGAAGCGCGGCCTGCGTAAGATGCTCACCGCGCTTCAACATGCCACCCGGTAGTGCCCACTTCGACTGACTGCGTGCTACCAGGAGAATTCGCTTACCTCTACGGCAGATCACGGTGGCCCGTTTCTTCAACTCGAACTCCCACTTCGTTCCCGGGAGGCGCTTCTCGATGCATCCGCACAGCAACGCCTGACGTAGGTAAGCATCGTAATACAGAAAATCAGAAGGTCAACCTGCTGGCGACGCAAAGGCTGTCAACTTGTCAGAATTTGCACACTTCATCAAATCGTCACGAAGATCAGGTTGCCAACCGGCCGTATGGTATGGTTTGGGGCAACCTGTTTTCGTCAGACTCGAGGCTCGAATGGATATGGACGGTGACTGGCCTTTACCACGGCCGCGCACTCGCTTCAGAATCGATCGGCGACGCTCCGATGCGTCACTCACCAGCAAGACCTCCATCGCCAGCACCTTCTCATCATTGGCCATGCCAGTGGTCATCGAAGCGGTGCAAAGGACGAAAGCCCTGTCTTCAGGCGTCGACCCCGAAGCATTTCATCAGCTTCGGGTGGCCTTCAGAAAGCTTCGTGCATTGTATTGGGCGTACTCGCCCTGGCTCGGCGAGGAAGCCACCGCGCAGGCCAGCGAAGAATTCAAGCGTCTGGCCGCCGTAGCGGGCGGAACGCGCGACTGGGACATCGCCGGCGACCTCCTGGAAACCGCGCAGAAGTCAGACGCATCCATCGAACTGCTGGTGACCGCCGCGCGCGAGAAACGCGCGCAAGCGGTGGCGCATAGCCAGGCCATGATCAAGAGCGAAGCCGTCGAAGCATTTCTGAACGACGCGGTGCTTCGCGCGCAAACCACGCTGCAGTCGCGTTGCAGTGATCTTCCAATCCGCGCGTTTGCCAGGCAACGGGTCCGTATGGCGCAGCGCACGCTTCGAAAACGCAGCAGACGCGCCGCGCGAAGCGAGGCTGGCCACGAGGAAAGTCTGCATGACGTGCGCAAGGCCGGCAAAAAGCTGCGCTATCTGCTCGAGTTTTTTCAACCCGTCATCAAAGGCGACCACGATCGCACCATCAAGGAACTGACCTCCGTGCAAAAGACGCTGGGGGAATTCAACGACATTGCCGCGAGCGAAACCTTGATCCGCAACACCACATTCGACGAGGTGCCTGCCGACGTCGTCGAGAAGTCGTTGCAGTGGCTGGAAGAAAGGAAGTGCCAGCGAATAGACGTTGCCTCGCGGAGGGTGAGAGCCATTTCCGGCTGAACCGGCTGCGCCGCCGTCACTGGCAGGTCACGACGCTAACGGGCAGGTTCTCACTCGCCGTGCCGAGCCGCTCGCGCGATGCGGTGGTGATGGTACCGCCCGGCGGTATGCATGCCGATTGCCCCATTCCCCCGCCGCCTTCCGTTTGCGGCGCGCCGTGGTTGAACGACTGCCACGTGATGATGACCGATGCACCGCAGTTGTTGATCAGGTCGGTGTAGTCGAGACCCAGTTTGGCATTTTTCCCGCGATATTCCCGGTCGATGCAGTCTGTCGAAAGCTCGCTCGGCTCGAAGCCGGGTGAGGCGGCCGACACCGCACGATCGTCGGCGGCGTGGGCCGTGCCATGCACCAGAAGGATCAGGAACAGGACGGTAAGCTGGCTGTTAGCCAGATTGCGGGAAGCGCTCATTTCTTCCACCTCGCTTTCGGGTGCCGATCACCGTCAGTTAGCTTCCCGCAGAGGCAGGCGTCAAGCGTCAGGCGCCTGCGTACGTGGGCAAACAAACAGTGTCGCCCCCGAGCCGCAAGTTTTTACTAAGGAATTCGAAATGACCGGGACGATGCCCGGGATCCTCACAAGGCTTGCACCTGCACTACGGGTCCGGGCGCACCGCCCACGCTTGGCGCGATCACGAGATATCGTCGGCGGTCGGACACGCCGGGCGTGCCAGGCGCGACGACTTGTCGAATCTGGCCCAGCGTGTTGACGATTGCGGAGCCGGCCGGGTTGGCCTTGAAGCTTGCGAGGACGTCGATTTTGCCACTGCCGTCGGCGTGGTCCGAAAGTCCGAGGAAATACGGCTGGCCCGCCTGCAATCCCGTCACCGCCGCCTGCAGCACCTGCAGCACTCCCTGGTCGAACAACGCTACCGAAGTCGGCGCAGCGCCATGGTCGGCTGCGGCGCCACCCACCGGGATCAGCATGACATGCGTGGCCTCCCCCGCCGCGCCGAGCGGCTGCGTGTTGGCCGTGCCGTCGCCATCCGGCACGGCTTCGGGTACATACGCCACGGCTTGCGGCGCCTGGCCGACCGCAACCGTAGCGATGACCTTGTTGGTCAGCGTGTCGATTGCCGTCATCGCATCGCCGTTTTCGAGGCCCACGTAGACACGCGTGCCGTCGCCGGACGGCCAGATGCCGTGCGGCAGGCTGCCGACCGCAATCGTCGCTACCTGCGAAAAGTCGTCGGTGCGGAACACCTTGATCTGGTTCAGGCCGCCCCCCGTCACGTACGCAAACATCCCGTGGGCGTTCTGCACGATGTTCACGTGATTGGTGATCGGCCCCGTGTCGAGCGTTTTCAGCAGCGCAAACGGCGGCCGGGCGTCGAATACCTGCGTCTTGCCCACATCCTTCAACGTGAACCAGACCTGCCGGCCATCCGGCGTCGCTGCGATGTTCGGGCAGAACGGGCTCGCCTGCGTGACGCGGGCCACGATCTTGTGATCGGCGACCGAAACGACGTCGGTTTCCGGATTGAAGGACGAACAGATATACCCGTACTTTCCATCGGGCGAGAAGATCTGCATGCCCGGCCCGGCCGGCACGACAATGCGCGTCTTTTCTTCGAAGGTCTTGCCGTCGAGCACATCGACATAGTTCTCGCCGCGCACGCTCACCCACACTTCGTTGCCGTCGGGCGTGAAAAACGCCTCGTGCGGGGAGCGGCCCACATAGGTCACGTGCTTGACCGCATTGGTTTGGGTATCGATAAAGGTCACCGAGTTCGAGCCGATCGACACAATGGCCAGTGTGCGGTGATCGGGCGAAAAGCCCATCCCATGCACGAGCAACTGACCGTGATAGAGCGGGCTGAAGTTGGCCGGGGTGGGCTCCCCGAGGCGGATGACACCGACCAGACGATTGGCCGCCGGATCGATGATCGACACGGTATTCGAAAACTGATCAGACGAATACACCCGGTCCCGATGGCTCACCGCAATATCGGCCGCCGCTAGCGAGCCGGGGACCTGCCCCGCCTCGGCGAGTGTCGTGGCGGCGAGCGCAGCGGCAGTCAGGGCCGCACCAAGCATGGCGTTGTATTTCATGACATTGTCTCCTGCGTCTTGATGCGAGCGGGTCAGTGGGACATCGGCGCCGGCGGCGTGTTCGGGTCATGCACCGCGAGACGCATGGCAACGATCTCCTGCTGTTGCTCGACCACGATCTCCTGGGCGATCCTGCGTAGCTGTTCGTTGTGTCCGTGCCGCAATTCCGCCATGGCCATGTCGATGGCACCCTGGTGATGGGGAATCATTGTTGCGACGAAATCTCGATCGGTATCGCCTGTCGGCCTGGCCGCCATCCCGGCCATCATCTTCGTCATGGCCGCATCGTTCTCTGAGAGAAACGAGGCTTCGTCATCGCTGCGAGACGATCCCGCGTCACTCGCCGACGCGGCGCATAGACCGGCCAGGGAAAGCGTGGCCGCAACGCTTGCCGTTGCCCGCAAAACGAGTCGAATTGCAGCGTTCATGACGTCCCCTCCGTTTTGGTCGAATCTCATTCGACATGAAGGCAAACAACGGACTGGCCGATTTACTCCATGCCGGGCGAAATCGATTTGCAGAGCGACGAGCCGCGAAACGTTGGCAAACGCTTCGCATCTCCCCTGTCTCGCGCGGGTCGTGTGGAATAACTTCGTCGATGACGTGTTCGTCCCGTGACATTCGCGTATGCGGGCGTACCATCATTGCACAACGCATGAAGGTCGCACGCGCGGGCCCGACCCATTCATTATTTGCCGGGCGCCGCATAGCAGATTAGCCGCGTCGCAGCAGTAAGGAGCGTTACATGGCCACGAGCATTGGGCTTCACGATCAAGGACGGCAACTGTTGCCGTTTCGCGAGTCGGTATTGGCGATGCTCGGCGTCGCTTCGGTTTCGATGCTGATCGCGCTCGACCAGACCATCGTCGGCACCGCATTGCCGCGCATCGTCGCGGAGCTCAAGGGCTTCGAACTCTATGCATGGGTCGCGACGGCCTACATGCTGGCGTCGGTCATCACGATTCCGATCTTCGGGCGTCTGGGCGATCTGTTCGGCCGCAAGCCCTTCATGCTGGCAGCCATCCTTCTCTTTACCCTCGCCTCGGTGCTCTGCGGGATCGCGACCAACATGCTGTTTCTCGTGCTCGCGCGCGGCCTGCAAGGCATCGGCGGCGGCATCATGATGGGGACGGTATTCGCGACCGTCGCCGACCTGTTTCCCGATCCGCGGCTACGCCTGCGCTGGCTGGTATTCGTCTCCTCCGCGTTTGGCCTGGCGAACGTGGTGGGGCCTACGCTCGGGGGCATGCTGACCCAGCACGGCAGCTGGCGCCTCGTGTTCTTCGTCAACGTGCCGGTGGGCGTGGCGGCGCTCTTCTTCGTGAATGCTTTCCTGCCGCATCTGCACCATGCCCGCGAAGGCGCGCGGCTGCGTCTCGACTGGCTCGGCGCTTGCGTCGTCGCCGTCACGTTCGGCGCGCTGCAGCTCGGCATCGAGCTTCTGCCGAGGCAAGGCTGGACGACTTCGACGATCGTGCTGGCCGCGATCGTGGTGGTCTGTTCGCTGACGCTTTTCTTCTGGGAAAAGCGCATGGGCTATCCGATCATCCCCGTTGACATGCTGCTCGACCGCAAACTCCGCCCGCTCTTTGCAATGTCGGTGCTCGGCGGATTTGCCTTGTTCTCGCTCGTTTTCTACGTGCCGCTGCTGTTCCAGGGCGGCTATGCGATGTCGCCGCGCGCCTCGGGCATGCTGATCACGCCGCTGCTGCTCGGCACAACGGTCGGCAGTTTCGTGAACAATCGCGTGGTCACGCGCATCCGGCGCGCCAATGCGATCCTTTACGTCGGCTTCGCGTTGGCGGCATTCGCGAGTCTGGCGGTGGTGGTGCTGCGAGGCAACGAGCCGCATCTCGTGTGGATGGCGTGCATGGGCGCGAGCGGCCTGGGGCTGGGCCTCGTGGGCACGAGCCTCACGGTCTGCTCGCAGCAGATCGTCTCGCGCGACCATCTCGGCGCCGCCACGGCGATGCTGCAATCGCTGCGCACATTCGGCGGCATGCTGGGCACGGCGATGACGGGCGCGTTGCTCGGCCACGTCTACACCATGGGCGTGAATCGCTCACTCGACTCGTATCAGGCGACGCAATGGTTCAGGTCGTTTGCGAGTCCCGAATTGCTCGTAGACCGCGCCGACCAGGCCGCGCTGATCAGCCGCCTCGTGAGCGCCGGGCATGCCGGCGACGCGATGATGAACTCCGCGCGCAGCGCGCTCGTGGATTCGATCCACATTGGCCTACTCGTCGCTGCCGTAGCCGCGCTGGCCGGCCTGTGTCTCGCGTGGTTCGTGCCGCCCGTGCGGGTCGGTTATCTCGAGGCGCAGCCGTAAATGGACGCCGCAAAATACTTCATACGCACTTCATTTCCATTGCCGTTTAACATCTGCGTAATAAATTGGTAATTAGGGAGTAATCGAGGGTAAGCATAATTCGCCGCCGTCAGTAGAAATAACCACACAGCATCAATCACGACGACGGAGCCCTCAGCATGCCCGCATCACGCCACCGAATTGCACTGCCGGTCTACCTGGCAGTGCTTACCAGCGTTGCCGCGCTGACCGCCTGTGGAGGCGGCAATAGCGATCCCGCCACCACCGCCGCGATTCCCGCGCCGCCAGCCGACCCCGGCTTCGTGGACAACGCACCGATTCCCGACGTACCGGCTTTTGTCGACAACATCGCGACCAACCAGCGCGGCGACGCGCGTTACGCCACGCTCGCGACGAATGCGGGCGTGCGCGTGGTGGCGCGCTTTCTCGATCTCTGGCAGCCGCTCACGCAGCTGGTGGACGCGGGCGTCTCCGCGCCCGCCAACGGCACATTCCCCGCGGTCGTGCAGTCGACGTGGACGGGCGTCCCCACCGACGGCACGCCCAACGGCACGATCCTCAACAGCACCGTGCTGAACGCGAACATCCAGTATGTCGTGACCGCGACGACCCAGCGCAGCCAGGCGCAGGCCGACGCGGCCTATTACGACGATCGCCGCGGCAAGGGCTACAGCGTGACCGACGGCATGGGGCCGCTCACCGCCGCCTGGCGCTCGGCTGCGCAGCAGACGACGAGCATCACGTCGATTCCCGCGGACGCGACCACGACGCTCTACAACGACTCGGGCAACAACACGGGCGTGGGCAGCACGAGCAACGCAACCTTCGGCAAGGTGGTCGACCTGCTCAACACGATGGGCAACAATGCTTCCACCGAGCCCGCCAAGCGCTTCTACAAATACGCGCGGCCGTTCCGATGGAGCACGAGCGTCGTGGTCGACCCCACGCTAGTGCCGGCCATCAGCACGACGCCGTCCACAGACGGCGGCTTCATCAGCGGCCACGAAGCCGAAGCCATGCGCGACGCGATGACCATGGCATACCTCGTGCCCGAGCGTTACCAGGAAATGGCGAGCCGCGGCCTCGAGCTCGGCGAAAACCGCATTCTCGCGGGCATGCATTCGCCGCTCGACGTGATCGGCGGCCGCATGTTCGCGCTGGCCGCCACTGCCGCGAATCTCTACGATCCCGCGAACGCCACGCTCAAGAGCGCGGCCTATGCGCAGGCGCACAGCGCGCTCGAACAGGCCACCGGCACGAGCGCCACGACCTTCCCCGCCTTCGCGCATTCGTCCACGACCGCGACCGACCGCTTTGCCGACTATGCGACCAACAAGTCGGAGTTCGCGCGCCGCATGACGTTCGGTTTCAGCCAGATCGAATCCACCGAAGCGCAGCCCGTCGTGCCCAAGGGCGCCGAGGTACTGCTCGAAACGCGCTTCCCGTACCTGAGCGCCGACCAGCGCCGCATCGTGCTGAAGACGACCGAAGTCGTCTCGGGCTATCCGGTCATGGACGACGCCGAGGGCTGGGGCCGTCTGAACATGTTTAGTGCTGCAGATGGTTATGGTGCGTTCAACGGCAATGTGATCGTGGCGATGGACGCGACCCAGGGCGGCTTCAACGCCGCCGACACCTGGCGCAACGACATCGCCGGCACGGGCAAGCTCACGCTGCAGGGCAGCGGCACGCTCACGCTTGCGGGCAATAACAGCTACACGGGCGGCTCACAGGTGAGCGGCGGCATGCTCGCTGCAGCGTCGACCACGGCCTTCGGCAACGGCGACGTGTACGTCGGGTCCGGCGGCGGCGTGACCGTGGCGACGAGCGCACCGTTGACGGTGGCGGGCAAGTACACGCAGCTCGACGGCACGACGCTCGAACTCGATATCGACGGCAACGGCGGCGGACGCCTGCGTGTGGGCGGCCAGCTCACGGTGGCGGGCGGCACGCTGCATGTGAAGTTCGTGAACGGCTATACGCCGAAAGCGGGCGACACGATCGACGTGATCGACGGCAACGGCGCATCGGTGAAATTCGCGACGGTCACGGTCGATGGCTTCAAGGCCACGCCGGTTTATTCTTCGACCGGCGTTTCGGTGAAGCTCTCGGCTTCGTGACGTAGCCACGCAGTATAAAGGCCCCGAATCGCAACGGTTCGGGGCCTTTTTTACGCATCAGAAGCGATGCCGGATGCCCGCGGCCACGAGCACCTGGTTGCGGCCGCCCGACGGGTCGCAGGTGTTGATCATCGCAAGCGCACCGGACGACGCGCGCTGATAGATCGCCTCGGTATAAACGTCCGTGCGTTTGGACAGTTGATAGCCGGCCTGCAGCGCGCCTTGATGCCAATGCGCGGAGGTCGCGCCCGTGTAGGCATACATGCCCGCCAGCGAGAACGCGGGCGTCACCTGCCATAGCGCATTCACTTCGTAATTGCTGAATGCGACCGAAGGCAAGGGCGCGCCGCCGTCGGCCTCGCTGACACGGGTATGAATGGAACGCGACCAGGCCGCGCCAAGCGTGACGTCGCCGAGCGCGTAGCTCATGCCCGCGCCGATGGTGTCTTCGCGCTGCACCGCGACCTCGGTCGGCACGAGGCCCGCACCCGGCAGCACCGATGTATCGTACGCACCCACCGAAGAGGCGCCGCGTCCGTTGATGTGCATCCACGCCACGCCTGCGCTGAACGGGCCGCCTTCGTAATGGACGCCGAAGCCGTAAGCGCGATTTTGCGCGAAGCGCCCCGCCTCGTTCGAAAACGCGTACATCGCGCCGGCGCTGAAACCACCGTACGTTGCGCTCGCGTACTTCACGGCGTTCGAGGCGAGCCACGAATTGTTGGCGTTGTCGTTGTCGAACGGATGCGCGAATGCCGTGCCGCCTGCGCCGCCCGTTAGTGTGAACGGGGCGAAGTAGTCGTGCATCGTGTCGTACTGGCGGCCCAGCGTAATCGTGCCGAGTCGTTCGGATTGCAGACCAACGTAGAACGGATGGTCGTTGAAGGCTTCGCCAGAGGTGGACGAGAAGCCGCGCTCGAGGCGAAAGATCGCGGCGTTGCCGCCGCCGAGGTCCTCAGTGCCCTGCAGGCCCCAGAAGCTGCCGTCGACAAGACCCGAGCCTGCACGATATTGGGTGCGGCCGCCAACGTCGCTGACATAGTCGACGCTCGCGTCCATCTCACCGTACAACGTGACCTGCTGCGCCGAGGCGCCAGCGCCGGTGAATGCCAATGCCGTCCCACCCAGGACGGCGAGAATGTTCTTGTTCATGAGTCTTCTTGTTTGTGTAGGTGGGATTGCGTGGACGAGCGCCGTCCGCCCCCGCTCGATGCGGCGAGGACGTAGCGAGGTCTGACTTCTGGCTCGATTGACCGCCGGTCACAGTGGCGCGACCGCGCCGGATTCTCACCGGCTTCCCTGCTGCGTTTCGCTTGTGCAGCGCCTACGCGCGAAAAACAGCCGCAAGGATAGCGTAAGTTGCGGAAGCAGCCAAACCGGGTGTTTTTGCCACACGACGCTCGTCAAAGGTTGACGCACCGATTGCGCGGCCCTTACCCTTGCGCCCTGATGGTTCCCGGCGACGGGATCAAAAGGGAACGCAGTGCAAGACTGCGGCTGCCCCCGCAACTGTAAGCGGCGAGTCCATGCCAGAGAAGGCCACTGGGAAACCGGGAAGGCCGGCTGCGGATGTCGACCCGCGAGCCAGGAGACCTGCCATCAACCGAGTCCAGCAGCCGCAGCGGGCGGGGATCCCCAATGCGCAAGCACCGCCCGCGTGGCGATCGCCCGTTGCACGGACAGCCCGTATTTCAGGAGCTGTTTCCAGCCACCGCATCATGAACTTTCGCCAATTCGTATTGACTTCCGCCGCGCTCGCCTGGGCGTGGCAAACCGCGCATGCCGCCGACGCCGCCAATGCCGCCAATGCCGCCAATGCATCGTCCGCCCAGGCGCCGCAACAAGCCGGCGGCGACACCACGCTGCCCAATATCCTCGTCGTGGGCGACGCGCAGCATCTGCCACAATCGTTCGATCAGCGCTATGCAACCACCCAGGTGCTTACGCGCGAAGACCTCGAGCGCGTGTCCCCCGTCGACCCCAGCATCGCGCAGGCGCTCGCCACGCTGCCGGGTGTCACCGTCTCGCAGACCGGCGGCCCGGGGTCGTACACGGGGGTGAGCATCCGCGGCTCGTCGGCCGACCAGGTGGCCGTGTTCATCGACGGAATACGCATAGGCTCCGTCACCACGGGCACGGCCGAATGGGCCGATCTTGCGACTGCCTCGTTCGACCGGGTCGAGGTGATCTCCGGTCCCGCCGCCGCCTCGTTCGGCGCGGATGCCGTGGGCGGCGTCGTCCAACTGTTCACGCGCCATGCGTCGAACCAGCCGAACCAGACCACCGTCTCGTTCGGCGGCGGATCGAACAAGACCTTCGACTCGCAGGTGCGCACCTCGGGCTCGATCGGCTCGACAGGGCCGCTTTCCGCACTGAGCGGCCTCACCTACTCGTTGGGCCTGCACGACTACAACACAGCGGGCATCGACGCGACGCAGCCCGGGGCCTACGGCCACGAAGACGGCCGCAATCCATACCACGCGCAGAACCTCGACGCGCGCCTTGGCTACGCGCACGACAACTGGTCGATCTCGACCTTCGCGCTCTACCACCGCTCCGATCTCTCCTACGACAACGCGGGAGGCAACGACCGGCAGCGCGACACGCAGCTCACGACCGGTCTCGCGTTCCACCTCGACATCACGCCGACCACGCAGCTCGACCAGTCGGTGGGCTACGCGACGGACCGTCAGTTCCTCTATTCGAACGACCCGACGATCCCGACCGACGAAATCGACTCGACGCGCTTTTCCACCTCCACCTCGATCACGCATCAGGAAAGAGGCCATACGCTCTTCGGCATGCCGCTCGACGGCGAGACCAAGCTCGCCTACGACTACACGCGCGAGCTGGCGTTCCTGCCCGTGGATGTGCCGGGCGGGCTGCCCGCGCGCAACGATTCGGCCGTGTCGATGCATCAGTCGTCCACGCTCGGACCCGTCACGCTGTTTCTGGCGGGGCGGCACGAAATCGTGCAGGGGCAATCGGTGAATACGGGCAACGTCGCGCTCTCGTGGGCCATCACGCCGGTCTACACGGCGCGCGTTTCGTACGGCAATGCGTTCCGCCTGCCGACGTTCAACGACCTCTACTATCCGGGCTACTCGAATCCCAACCTGCTGCCCGAGCGCAGCGACTCGGTCGAAGCCGCGCTCGATGCCACCACGTCCATCGGCACGTTCACGGCGGCCGTGTACGACACGCGCGTGCACGATCTCATCACGTACAACTCGCATACCTTCCTGCCCGTGAACGTGGGCCGCGCGCACATTCAGGGTCTCGACCTCTCGTACAAGGGCACGCTCGGCCAGTACACGCCGGTGAGCCTCACGGTGGGGATTCTGAATCCGCAGGACGTGACCGACCAGACCTGGCTCAATCGCCGCCCGCGCCAGACGGTGAGCCTGAGCGTGGATCACACGTGGGACGAGTTCCAGCTCCACGCGCTCAGCACCGGCGTTTCGCTGCTGTATAACGGCTCGACGTTCGACGACCAGCTCAACACGATCTACCTTCCCTCGTGGACGACGGTGAGCCTGCGCGCGTCGTACAAGGTCAATGCGCATCTCGCGCTATCGGCCACGCTGGCAAACGTGTTCAACCGGCAGTATGTGACCGCCTACGGGTACAACACGCTGGGGCGCACGGCGTTTGGCAAGGTGACCTATACGTTCTGAGCGTTCTGAGCGTTGCGCTCGAGCGGGTGCTCATAAGTTTCTTGCGCACCCGCTCGCCTAGCCCTCGCGCTTCGGACGCCGCACCGCGCGAATCTTCCCACTGTTCCCGCCGCCGCAGAAAAACTGCTCGCCGCCATCGGACTCCAGCCCCGAAACGGCGGTGCCGGGCGGCATGTCGAGCTGTTCCAGCAGTTCGCCCGTGCCCGGATCGATACGCCGCAAATCGCTCTTGTCGCCTTCCCAGGTGCCGTGCCACAGTTCACCGTCCACCCACGTCACGCCGGTGACGAAGCGGCTCGATTCGAGCGTACGCAGGATCGCGCCCGTCTGCGGATCGACCTGATGGATCTTGCGCTCGCGATACACCCCGACCCAGAGCGTCCCGTCCGCCCACGCGAGCCCCGAGTCGCCGCCGCCTCCGGGCGCGGGAATCGTCGCGAGCACGCGGCCCGTTTCGGGGTCGATCTTGTGGATGCGATCCTCGGCGATCTGAAACAGATGCCGGCCGTCGAAAGCCGTGCCCGCGTGCGCCGCGATGTCGATCGAGCGCTGCGTCTCGCCGCTCTGCGGATCGAGCGACGCGATGCGCTCGCCTACGGCGAACCACACCCGTTTGCCGTCGTACGTGACCCCGCCCACCTTCTCGATGCCGGGAAAAGGGCCGTACTCGCGGACGATTTCGGCAGTCGTTCGTTTCATGGTTTCCTCGTTGAATGAAGGGACAGGCGTTCATCCTAATCGCCTGGCAGCGGGGCGGGGAGTAACAAGGTCGTCGCGAATCCGGGGACGGGCGGCGTGGTCCAGCGGCGCGCGCGGCCGTAGCCGAACGACTGCACCTTGTCCGCCGCCGCGAGCGAATCGAGCGCGCGCTGCACGGTGCGCTGGCTCGCGCCGAGCGCGAGCGCCAGCGCCGAACTCGACCACGATTGCCCATCGGCGAGAAAAGCCAGCACGGCGGCGTGCTTTTCTTCCACGGGCCGCGCCAGTACCACCACTTCGCTCGCGTGGCGCGGCGCCAGCGCGAAGCCCTGCTGGGTCGCGCCGATCTCGGCCACGTCGCGCATCAGCGTGCGCAAGCGGCCGATTTCCACGCGCAGGCGGGCGCGGTGCGTTTCGTCGGCGTGCTTCGTGCGAAAGGCGCGGGCGATGAGCGCATCGCGCGGCACGTCGGCGGGCCACGCCTGCGCAAGCGCGCGGGCGAGCACGAACAGCACTGGCCGTCTTGCGAGTTCGATGACGGTTGGACCCTCGCGCGCGACGTAGCGGCACGCGTCCACGACGAGGGCCTTCGAGGCGAGCAGCGCCTCGACGTCTTCCAGCAGCAACACCCGCTCTTCACCGCGCGCGATGAGGCGCGCCGCCGGTGAGGTCAACAGCAGCGCTGCGCTCTCGATCTCGGCGCTCAGCGCCGCGATGCCCGCCTCACGCGCGGCGCGCGCGGCCGCGCGGAGCGCTTGCCGCGCCGCTTGCGTTTGAATGCGCCGCATGGCAATGCCGGCGGCGATCAGCTCATGCGCCGCGCGCAAAGCGGGCGGCAACGGCGCGGGATCGACTTCGGAAAGCATGCCCCCAGCCTCGTCGAGCCGGCCGATCAGCAGCAAACGGCGAATTTCCAGGTAGCGCGCGTGCGCGGCATTGAGGCGGTCGCCATGGGCTTCGAGCGTTTGCCGCGCCGCAGCGAGCGTATCGGTCGGCCAGCCGAGATCGCGCGAAGCGAGCGCGATTTCGGCCTCGGCGACGACGCAGCGCGCGCGAGCGACGGCCTCGCGCGCGCCGAAGCCGCGCGCCGCGCTGCGCAGCAGCGCTTTGGCGCGCGCGAAGTCGCCGAGCTGCGCCATGGCGATGCCGCGCAGCGAGCGCGGGCGCGTCGTCGCGCAACGCGACCCGGTTCAGCGCGCCGAGCGGATCACCGGCCGCGAGCGCGCGCGCGGCAGCCGTGATCAGCGAATCCATGGTCATGGGAATCCCGCCACACTTGTCACTCCCCCTCCTTCTCGGTCCGGACCTAATCTAACACGGCGATCAAATGAATCATCGATCGAACGACGCGGCAGTACCCCCAGCACGCCGCCACCGTAGTCAACCCATAGGAGGACCAGGCAATGGCAACCCATACCACAGGAACACGCGAAGACTGGCTCGCGGCGCGCATCGAACTGCTCGCGGCCGAAAAGGAGCACACACGGCGCGGTGACGCATTGGCGCAGCAGCGCCAGGCGCTGCCCTGGGTGCGCGTCGACAAGATGTATCGCTTCGAAACCGAAGAGGGCGGCGCCACGCTCGCCGATCTCTTCAAGGGGCGCTCGCAACTGCTCGTTTATCACTTCATGTTCGGGCCGGACTATGCGGCGGGCTGTCCGTCGTGTTCCTCGATTGCGGATGGTTTCGACGGCATCGCGGTACATCTCGCGAATCACGACGTGCGGCTCGTGGCGGTGTCGCGCGCGCCGCTCGCGAAGCTGCTCGCCTACCGCAAGCGCATGGGATGGCATTTTCCGTGGGCCTCGTCGAACGGCAACGACTTCAACTTCGATTTCAACGTGGCGTTCACCACGGCGCAGCAGCGCGCGGGCGACATCGAATACAACTATGCGCGCAGCGGCCACGCCATGGACATGAATCCGCCGCCCGCGCCCGTCGCCGAGTTCGCGGCGAGTTGCGGCACCGACGCGGCGACCTATACGCGCGACCGTCCGGGCCTGAGCGCATTCGTGCTCGAGGACGGCGTGGTCTATCACACGTACTCGACCTATGCCCGCGGTCTCGATGGCGTGTGGGGCATGTACCAGTGGCTCGACCGCGCGCCGAAGGGACGTAACGAGGCCGGCATCTGGTGGCACCGGCATGACGAGTACGCACAGAGCTGAGGCGCATCATGGATAACGTCGGCATGACGGTACGGCTGCGCGGCGGTATACCGCGCGCGGTTTTCTTCGGCGTTGCGTCGCTGGTCTTCGCGGCGAGCGCGGCGGCAACGTTCGTCCGGTGCGCTTCGATGCAGGCGATGGGCGGCACGCCGATGCCCGGCGGCTGGACGATGTCCACGCTCTGGACGCCCATGTGCGGACGCACCTGGTTCGACGCCGCCGTATCGTTTGCCGGCATGTGGAATGTGATGATGGTCGCGATGATGTTGCCTGCGGTCACGCCCGCTTTGTGGCGATATTTCGAGGCGCTGGGCGACGCACGCGCGGCGCGCGCGGGTGGGATGACGGTGATGGCTGGGGCGGGTTACTTCTTTGTGTGGCTCGTGGTTGGAGTGCTCGTGTTCGCGGCGGGGGCGCAACTTACCGCGCTAGCCGTCGATGCGCCTGCATTGGCGCACACCGCGCCAGCCGTGGCCGGTGTCGTCGTCGTGATGGCGGGCGTGTTGCAGTTCTCTGCGTGGAAAGCGCGGTGGCTTGCGTGCTGCGGGAACTTGCCGTCGTGCGGGCATGCGCGGCTCGACGTGCAGGCCGCGCTGCGGCACGGTTCGAGGCTCGGCCGGCATTGCCTGTACTGCTGCGGAAATTTGATGGCGGCGCTGCTTGCGGCAGGCGTGATGGATCGGCCTGCGATGGCGCTGGTCGCGGCGGCGATCGCAGCGGAGCGGTGGATGCCGGGCGGCACAAGAGTCGCACGCGGGATTGGCGCGGCTGCGATCGCGGCGGGCGTTGTGATGGTGGTGCGGGCGGTAGCTGCATAAAAAAATCGCCGTTCCGCACCCGCGAAACGGCGATAAAACGCTCCGACTCTAAGGTCGAACTCACGCCTCCAGACTCGCGCCTGCACACGAGTCTGATCGACGCTCCGGATTGTTGTTGGCAGTCCGGAGTAGCAGCAAGAGGCCGGCTGAATTCCACCTCTGTGCTGCCGGGCGAAGCGCGGCGCGACCAGGGGGACTCCCGGCCTCGCCGCACTCCGCGCCTCTTGTGGCGGCTTACATGCCGCCGAAAGACTTCTTGACCGTCAGCTTGTTGGTCACCGACGCCACGCCGGGAACGCCCTTCGCGATCTCCTCGACCCTGGCGATCTGCGCGGTGTCCGAAACGGTCCCGTTCAGCGTAATCGCGCCACCTCTGGCCCCGACGCTGATGTTGCCCGCGTTGATCGACTTGTCCTTCCCGATGGCCGCATACACCTTGCGGCGCATGGCACGATTCGCCTGCCTGTCCGTGGGAACTGCCGCGCCAGGAGCAGCCGTTGTCGACGCCGCCTGCGCCCCCGCAGCCGCGCTCGCGTCACCCTGCGCCCACGCACTCATGGAAGCCGCCGCGACGAGCGTCGCGATCGCCAATCCGGCTACCGTAGTTCTCTTCATGAATTGCTCCGTTCTTTCTTGAGTTTATGAGGATCAGAACGCGTGACGAATACCCACCATCGCCGCCGTCGTCGACTGGCCCGGCGCGACCGGCGCTCCGTAGATGATCGTCTGGTTCATGGTCCCCTTGTTGCTGACGTAGCCGACCTGGGCGTAGGCCCTGGTTGCCTTCGAGAGGTTGTATTCGGCGCCCACGGCGACTTCGCTCGAATGATTCGCCGAGTTGTTGCGGTCCTTCAAATAGTAGTAGCCCGAAGTGACCTTGAAGACCGGGCTGAACTGGTAACCCAGGCCAGCCGAGATCATTTCGAAGTTGTAGGTCGCTTTGGTGAACAGGCTGGACGAATTGGACGAACTGAACGAGCCGGATATCGAGAATCCGCTGATCGTGTACATCGCGCCGACATAATAGAAATTGTTGTTGTTGCGGCCCGTCGCCGGCGCGGCCGGCGTCGTCGGATAGGTGCCCGCGTACGGGTTGGTGTCGTGCCCGCTGTAGTAAACGCCAGCCAGGTTCAGGCCGTAGTTCGAGTACTTGAGCACGGCCGACTCGCGCGTGCCGCCCTGGAACTGCCCCGGCACACCACCCGGCGCGTATTCCAGCGCGAGCGATGCGCCATAGAACTTTGGCGAGTTATAGACGATCGCGTTGCTGTCATAGAGCGCGCCGATCGGCGCATTCGTGCTCGTGCCCGGCCAGCCGGCGGCCTGATTGAGGCCCAGCCACGCGGTGAGAATACTGCCGAAGTACTGCGCGCCGCGTACGTCCGTGTCCGCCATCGCGTAGATCATCGGGATGATCTGCCGGCCTGCGTCGATCGAACCGAACCAACCCGATCCGCCGATGGTCGTGATCTGGTTGAACAGCGCCGTCACGCCCGGCGTGTCGGACAGGCCCGGCTTGCCGTTGTTCGACGTGAACGACCCTTGAAGCTTGAAGTTGATCTTGTATCCGCCGCCGATGTCCTCGGTCCCCTTCAAACCCCAGATACTCGAAAAGATGCCGCCGTCCTTGAGTTGCCAGACGCTCCCCAGATTCTTCGCAGTCCCCGAAAAGTTTGCGGCCGAAGTGCTCTGGTACAGCACACCGGTGTCGACCACGCCATAAAGCGTGACCGACGATTGCGCATGCGCCGCGCTGGCGAACAGGACCAGCGCTGCCACGCTGCCGAACTTCACTTTCATTGCCTCTCTCCGTGTGTGTGGCTGCCGGGTGGTCCCGGCGCCTTTTGTTGTTGCCTGGGGGGGATTACATGACGTCCTTGCGGCGATCCATGATCTGCATGAAGCCGCTGCTCCATCATCAGACCCTGCATGGTTTGCTATCCTAAGTGACTTCGGTACGTATGCGGTTCTTGAGTGCGATGGCGCGCGGCTATGCCTGGCTCGGAGCCGGCGTTTCCATGACACTCACCAGCAGCTTTCCTTGCGCAGTCCGCACAGGAAATGTCGTGACCTTCAGCCCGCCCGCGCCCGGCATACAGCCGCTGCGCACGTCGAAGCGCAGTCCATGCGCGGGGCAGCGCACCATGCATCCTTCGAGTGGGCCGCTCGCGAGCGAGGCGCCGTTGTGGGGGCACGAATTGTCGATCGCGTGCAGCTGTCCTTCGATGTTGAACAAAACGATGCTGCGGCCGTCGACGAAAACCAGCTTGCGCTCGCCCGGCGCAAGTTCGTCGGCCCTACCGACCGATACTTCACGTGTCATTCCCGTTCCCCTCGACTTCCTTCAGCTTGCCTCAGTGCGCGACCGCCAGCGCCATCGTGCCGGCCATCGCGACCGGCGAGTACACGCCCGAGAGCGAATACCCCGTGTTGAACACGAAATACGGCACGCCGTTCACCTGTGGATCGGCGTACGGCGCGCGCTGACCGGTCGGGTCCGCGAGGCGCTTCGATGCGGCAATGTGAGCCGCCAGCCGCTCACGCTCGAGGCCGCATTCGAGCCCCAGACGCTCGAGCACCGCGTAATCGCCGATGTTCTGGCCTTCCATGAAGTACGCCTCGAGCACTCGGTCGATCAGCACCGCGCTCTGTTCGCGCATGCCGCGACTCGCGGCAAACGTGACGAGGTCGTGCGCGGCCGCGGTGTTCGGCAGCACTTCGATGCGATCGAATGCGAACTCGACACCCGCGTCGCGCCCCGCGCGCTGCACCTGCGCGCGCCTCGCGGCCACCGCTTCGTCGCTGCCCAGGCGGTCGCGATAGAACATCTGATACGGCATGCCTTCGAGCGGCGTCCACGGCAGCAATTGGTGTGAGCGCCACTGCACACGCACACGCACGTCGGGCCGCGAATTTGCGAAACGCGCAAGCGCTTCGTCCAGATTGCGCTTGCCGATCAGGCACCACGGGCAGATGAAGTCGAAGAAGGCTTCGATCGTCAGCACGGGCGGCTCGCCCGCGTCGCGACTCGCCTGCGCCGCCCACTTTTGATCAGACAAGTTCATGAATCAACATCTCCGCCATGGGCCATTCGCCGAAACCCGCTGCGGGATTCAGATGACCGACTTCGCCCAGGTCGACGAGGCTGCTGCCCCAGTCCTTCGCCATGGCCTCCACGCGCTCGAAGCGCGCGAGCGGATCGTTGCGGCTCGCGCCCACGATGCTCGGAAACGGCAGCGGCTTGCGCGGAATCGGGTTCCAGCCGTGCTCGGCCAGTGCTTCGAATGGCGGGTAACCCGGCGGCAGCGGCGTTTCGAGGTCGGCCGGCGCGGCCAGCAGCGCGCCGTGAATCTTGCGGCCGTGCTGCTGCGCCCAATGCACCGTGATCATCACGCCCGCGCTATGCGCCACGAGAATGACGGGACCGTCGATCTTCGCGAGCGCCGCGTCGAGCGCCGCCACGCGCGCTGCACGGCTGAGCTTGTCGTGCTCGAGCGGCGGCACCGAGACCGCGTTGGGCAGCTTTTGCTGCAGCAGCGTTTGCCAGTGCTCCGCCACGTGGTCGCGCAACCCCGGGACCATCAGCATGGTCGGTGTGGTCTTCAGCGTCATTCGTCCAGGTCTCCTGCGCGCTTCAGTACGGCTTATCGCCAATAATGCCGGCGCGTTCCATCTTGCGGTGGCACGGCGGGTAGTCCATCACCGCATAGTGCTGGGTGCTGCGGTTGTCCCAGATCGCGATGCTGTTCGGCTTCCAGCGCCAGCGTACCTGGTACTCCGGAATGTAGGCCTGGCTCACGAGATAGCGCAGCAGGTCGCCCGCGCCCGGATTGGCGTCCTGCCCGAAACGCACGCGCTCGGGCGTGTGATAGTTCGTGAAGTGCGTCGTGAATGCGCTCACGAACAGCACCTTCTCGCCGGTCTCCGGATGCGTGCGCACCACCGGGTGCTCCGCATCGGGAAACTGCGCCTTCAGCGCATGGCGTTTCTCGATCGGCATGGCCGCGCCGAAGCTCGCCTCGATGCTGTGGCGCGCGTACAGCCCGGCGATCTGCGCCTTCACGTGTTCCGGCAGCTTATCGTAGGCGAGCGCCATGTTCGCCCACATCGTGTCGCCGCCCACGGGCGGGCACTCCACGCAGCGCAGCACCGCGCCGAACTGCGGCGCCTCGCGCCACGTGGCGTCCGCGTGCCACGCGTTTTCGTAGCGGTCGTTCGGCTGCTCCGGATTCTTGTAGATGCGCACGAGGCCGGGATGCTCAGGGTCGCTGCCCGCCACCGGATGATCCTCCAGCTCGCCGAAGCGGCGCGCAAATGCCACGTGTTCGGTGCGCGTGATGTTCTGGTCGCGCAGGAACAGCACGCGGTGCTTGAGCAGCGCCGCGCGAATCTCGGCAAAGAGCGCGTCGTCGTGAACGGCATCGGCGAGATTCACGCCGGTCAGTTCCGCGCCGATGGCATAGGTCAATTGTTCGACTTGCATGCTGCGCTCCTCAGATGACGAAGACCGACGACCCCGTCGTCTTGCGTGCTTCGAGGTCGCGATGCGCCTGCACCGCGTCTTCCAGCGCGTAACGCTGGTTCAGTTCGATCTTGATGCGGCCCGCAGCGACGTGCCCGAACAGCTCGCCGGCCAGCTCGTTCTTCTCCGCGGGGTCCGCAATATAGTCCGCCAGCGCCGGGCGCGTGAGATAGAGCGAGCCCTTCATCGCGAGGATCTGCGGATTGAACGGCGGAATCGGACCGGAAGCCGTGCCGACGCAGACCATCAGGCCGCGGCGCTTGAGCGAGTCGAGCGACGCCTCGAAGGTATCCTTGCCCACGCTGTCGAACACCACGTTCACGCCCGCGCCGTTCGTCAGTTCGCGCACGCGCTTCGCGACATCCTCGCGGCCGTAGTACACGATGTGGTCGCAGCCATGCGCGCGCGCCACTTCGCCCTTCGCCTCGTTCGACACCGTGCCGATCACCGTGAGGCCCAGCAGCTTCGCCCACTGCGAGACGATCAGACCGACACCGCCCGCAGCGGCATGCAGCAGGATCGTGTCGCCGGCCTTGAAGTCGTGAATGCGGCGCATGAGGTACGACGAGGTGAGGCCTCGCATGGTCATGCCGGCCGCCGTTTCGCATGCGATCGCGTCGGGCAGCTTGATGAGCGGGGCCGCCGGAATCAGGCGTTCGGTGCTGTACGCGCCGAGCGTGTTGATGAAGCCGGTGTAGGTCACGCGCTCGCCCACCGCCACGTTGCTCACTTCGGGGCCCACGGCCTCGACCACACCCGCGGCTTCCACGCCCATGCCGGCAGGCAGCGGAACGGGGTACAGGCCCGAGCGGAAGTAGGTATCCGCGAAATTCAGGCCGACTGCCTCATGGCGCAGGCGGACCTGTCCGGGGCCGGGATCGCCCACTTCGACGCTCTCGTAGCGCAAGACTTCGGGACCGCCGGTTTCGTGGAAGCGCACTGCTTTCGCCATGTTCAATCTCCTATCCTTTACTCGAACGCATTGACTCGAACTCAGTCAAGCCGACAAGAACTACTTGTACAATTTCATCGTTGTGCGTGACCACCGGCTTCTTCGCGCAGGGCATTCACACGATCCAGATCGACGGTGTAGTTGCGCTTGCCGATCAGGAAAACCACTGCCGCCACGAGCGGCGCAAACGGTACGAGTTGCAGCGCGCCAAGCAGGCCGATATGGTCGGCGGCAATACCCGTGAGCACCGCGGCGGGCGCGAGGCCGAGCAGGTTGTTCGCCAGCGTTAGCGTGGCGAACGCCGAGGCATGGATCGAGGGCGGCGTGAGGTTCGCCACCATCGCGCCCGAGGGGCCCGCTGCGCCTGCACAGAAGAACATGGCCGCGCCGATCAGAACCAGTTGCGCGGGGCCGGCCGGCATGCGCAAGCCGACCGCGAGCAGCGTGAAACAGATCAGGCAGTACGCAATCGCGATGCTCCATTTGCGCGCGCCGTTATCCTTGCTGAAGCGGTCCGCGAGATTGCCGCACACCACCATGCCAACGCCCGTCACGAGCACGAACACTGCGGCGGTCCCGGCCGCTTTGCCGGTGGCCATGCCGTAGTAGCGGTTCAGGAAGCTCGGCAGCCAGCTCCACACGGCCGCCGGCACGAGCAGATGCACGCCGCTGCCCACATACGCGCACACCACGGAGCGCGTGGAAAACAGGCCCTTGAGCAGCGCGCGCAGGCTCATGCGCATCCCGAGGCCATTCACCTCGCGGCTCACGCTCGCCGGCTGCAGCGAGGCAATGCGCTTCTCCGTGACGACGATGCGATAGATCACGACCAGCACGATCCCCATGGCTGCCATCGCGCCAAACGCCGCGCGCCAGCCATGCTGCGCAGCCACCGCACCGCCCAGCGCCATGCCCAGCACCGAGCCGAAGGCGCCACCCGCCATGAATGCGCCCGTAATCGTGGAACGCAGGCGCACCGGAAAAATACTGAGGACAACGGCAATCCCCACGCTGCCATAAGCCGCTTCGCCGATGCCGACGAAGGCGCGTGCAAGCAGCATTTCGCCGTAGTTCGTCGAGAGCGCGCAACCAAGCGTCGCGAGACTCCAC